>NZ_BAABAK010000009.1:0-381840 GCF_039537385.1 Pedobacter ginsengiterrae | reverse complement strand
AATTCTTGAATACGTTTAGCCATGCCCTGGTGAGTATCAGGCGTCTCGGTTTTGGACTTTTTTAGAGATTTGTTCATAACGGGTGTTCTGAATTCACCACCAAATTTACTAACCCATTGCCCAACTGATGCATGAACAGCTAATTTAAATTTATCAGCAGTTTTTTGCATGCTGTCATCAGAACTTAGGTAATGTTGAACAACCTCGCGTTTGAAATCGTCCGAATAATGCTTTACAATTTTCATCTTTTATTGAGTTT
The DNA here is from genome assembly GCF_039537385.1 of Pedobacter ginsengiterrae. Taxonomy (NCBI): domain Bacteria; kingdom Pseudomonadati; phylum Bacteroidota; class Sphingobacteriia; order Sphingobacteriales; family Sphingobacteriaceae; genus Pedobacter; species Pedobacter ginsengiterrae. The sequence continues at coordinate 381,581 of NZ_BAABAK010000009.1, read as the reverse complement.
TATGTGCTCAAAATTGTAAACCTAATTCCGGACAAGACATAGCCATATAGGTATATAGGAAATATAGATACGATTGCCGAAATCTCATGTTGGTCGAGATTTGTAATCTCGTCCTGCTATATAGACGCAGTCGTTCTATCGGCTGATGTATTCACCCGCCGAAACTCCAAAAGACCTCATCCTGAGCGGAGTCGAAGGATAAATGTTAGCTATATAGGTATATAGAAAATATAGATACGAATGCCGAAATCGCACATCCCACCGGCTGGTGTCCGCACCTGCCGAAATCTCTTGGTTACAGTTGCGATGACGAGTTATGGAATGGAGTGAGCCAATGAAGAATGAAATGTCCTTCGACTACGCTCAGGATGACAAGTTGAAAAATGAAAGAACACTGTTTACTATCGAGATGAGGAGGTATAGATCGGTAAGGCGGTGAATAGAGAAATGTCCTTCGACTACGCTCAGGACGACATTATGTTTTTGATCGTGCTTAAACTACACTCAGCATGACAAGTTGAAAGAAGCAAGCTTAAATTATCGGCTCCCCTTGCTGGGCACGCGTGCCGCGTGTGAATTAATAAATGGGGTACATCCTCTGTTTCTTTATAATTATTTTCTGATTTAAGAACATTTATCGATTTGTAATGTTCAACATCCAAACCAGCATTCAAATGAAAAAAGAGTTTCCATTCTACATTAAGGCTCCAGCTATCCTTTTAGGGATTGTGATCACGGTATTTATATTGAGTATTCTCCGCGATATTCTGGTTCCACTTGCATTTGCGGCCTTAATTGCAATATTGCTCAACCCATTAGTGGTGAGATTGGAGAAAAGAATGCATAAAATTGTGGCAATTATTATTTCGATGCTAATTGCATTGATAGCTGTTGCAGGCCTTGCCTACTTTCTAAGTGCACAGATTGCCCATTTCTTTGATAATGTTGATGCGATGAAACAAAAGTTTTCTGAACTACTGAGTATTATACAGAAATGGTTGGAACAGACATTTGGAATCGGCGCCAGAAAACAGGTTCAGATGGTTAATGAGGCGGCCAATAACAGCAAGGCCGTGATAGGTCAAACCTTAAGTGGAGCACTGGGTGTGTTAAGTGTAATTTTCCTGATTCCTGTATACACCTTTTTGATCATGCTTTACAAAACCCTGATTCTTAACTTTTTGTATGAAGTTTTTTCTGAGGAAAATCAGCAGAAGGTTGGCGAAATTTTGACAGAAACTAAAGCTGCGATCCAGAGTTACATTGTGGGGCTTTTAATTGAAACAGGCATTGTTGCGGTAATGAACTCCTGTGCATTGCTTATCCTTGGTGTTCAGAATGCGATACTAATTGGCGTAATTGGTGCGATACTAAACCTTTTACCATACATTGGTGGCATTATTGCTATAGCTTTACCAGTTCTGATGGCTACGCTTACCACGGATGGTTTTACCACTCAATTACTGATTATAGCTGCCTATGCCCTGATCCAGTTTATTGATAATAATATTTTAGTGCCCAGAATTGTATCGTCGAAAGTGCAGATTAATGCGCTAATTTCAATTGTAGTTGTGCTACTGGGTGCAGCACTTTGGGGTGTGCCTGGAATGTTTCTCTCCATCCCATTTATTGCAGTATTGAAAATTGTTTTCGACCGTATAGAGGGGCTAAAGCCTTGGGGTAAATTGCTCGGTGATAACATACCTACAGAACATATGGGGCAATTAAAAAGGTTGCGTAGACGGAATCCAAAAATTTCAAAAGCGTAAGCATAGGTAAAAGAGAAAAATTATTTAAGTGATTGACTATATTTTTTGCTACTTATTGCCTGGATAGGCTGGCCTTCCCACGTTGGTCGGGATTAGTAATCCCGACCTGCCGTTTAGCTGCGTTATATTTTCAGCTAGTTGGCATAAACTCAGGTTGGACTTATTTATGTTGTCCTCCATTGAAAAAGCTAAAGATGAACCAACATCTTTAGCTTTTTAAGTTCAATTAGTTAATTTATTTTAAGGCATAACCGATGTAACCACCATCAATTAGCAAATCAGCACCTGTGATAAAGCTTGCCTGTGCTGATGCTAAAAACAATACTGCATTGGCTACCTCCGTAGCTGATCCCATTCGCTGCAAAGCAGTAGTGTTTGCAAATTGTTTCTTAACAGCCTCATCCGTTACCGCCTTATCAAACCCTTCAGTTTGTGTCGGTCCTGGACTAACGATATTAACTCTTATTTTCCGATGTGCCAGCTCATTAGCTGCGATTTGAGCTATCTTATTTATTGCTCCTTTAGTGGCGGAATATACGCTACCATTCATCTGTGCAGCAGTGGCAACTGTTGAGGACGTAAATAATACAGATGAACCCTCAGCCAAAAATGGCATCAATTTCTGAAGTGTAAAAAAATAGCCTTTAACATTCGTATTAAACTGGGCATCGAAATCCGCTTCAGTAGCATGCTCGATTGGTGCAAAAACAGCAATACCTGCATTTAAAAATAATACGTCAAGCTGTTCACCGCTTTTTGCAAATTCATCTCTTAAAATTTCAATACCCTTTATAGTTGAGGTATCTGAAACTACTGCGCTCAAATTCTGACTATTAATTTTTTCAGCCGCTTTTTTAAGATTTTCTGCGCTTCTTCCAGTTATCCACACTTTTGCTCCTGCATTTATAAATGCCTGGGCACTGGCGAATCCAATTCCTGTGCTACCTCCGGTAATCACAACATTTTTGTTTTTAAAATCTATGTTCATGACACAAATGTAGACCATGTAAATAAATAATAGTAACTTTGTAACTAAAAGTAACAGTAACCTTTGAGTAACCAAGTAACGAATGCAGGAAAATATTTGTTCTACCGATAAAAATAACAAACGGCAAATTATTGCCGTTCATGATGCGATGGATGTACTGAATGGGAAATGGAAAATCTCCATTATCTCTTCTGTATGTTATTTTAACAAAAGGCGATTTTCGGATATTCTAAGCGATGTAGAGGGTATTTCGAATAAAATGTTGAGTAAGGAGCTTAAGGATTTAGAAATTAACAAACTTATAAAGCGTACTGTTTTGCCCACCCAACCTGTTACCGTATTTTACCAGCTTACCGAATATGGTAAAACTTTACAAACCATAATAGACAACCTGGCGGATTGGGGTATTAAACACCGCAGGGTTATTACAGAAAAACAGTAACAGGATAATGATATAATCTCTTCGATTAGGCATGCAAGAATAATGCTTTTAAGGTCATCTGGAATTGCAAGAAGAGAAATGTCCTTCGACTACGCTCAGGATGACAAGGTGGAAGATGAAAGAACTCATGTTGGTCGAGATTTGTAATCTCGTCCTGCTATATAGTTGCATTCGTTCTATCGGCTGGTGTCTTCACCTGCCGAAACTCCAAAGACGTCATCCTGAGCGGAGTCGAAGGATAAATGTTAGCCATATAGGAAATATAGATTTCCCCACTTCTCTTGGCTTGCCTCGGCTCACCGCCGCCGAGGGGCTCTAAACTTTTTTCAGTAGCTTTTATTTTGGCTTTTGTCTTCAAGCTTGCTCCGCAGGTTTCTTGATAAAAAGTTTAACAAAAATCAAGGCTTGGATCTGTTGTCGGATAAATTCGTAAAAGCTTTAATTTCGGCAACACAAGTTCCGATGAAGGATCGGAAAGGATGCGTTGCCTTAGGTTTTACCAGATTGAAAGGTTTATGCAAAAGCTTTTAACGTTTTCTCCTTCCAACATATCCTATGCCAGATAGCAGGGTGGCTAGAGCAAGATGGCTTTAGCGTGGCGCATTACCCCCCATCCGCCTAGCGGCCCCATTTAACAGGTCTTCGACTACGCTCAGACTGACAATATTGCGGCTTAGGTTAACAACATTGGGACATGTAAAGTATTTCCAACTTTGAGGGGCAACTCCCCTTCATGTTGGTCGAGATTTGTAATCTCGTCCTGCTATATAGATGAATTACATCTAACATGGTCGACTGGTAAGGACTGGATTTTCGTCTGTTGCTCGTTTCTGCTGATTTTTTTAATGATGCTGCAATATTAGTTACGTTTTTAGATTCAAAAATATGTGATTTAAGATCCATTGCATCACTGTTTTCTGTTACATCAGCCGATCATTTTTTTGCCTGCTTCTTTTGCACTGATTTACTTTCTCTACTTTTCATCCTTTATATTTTTATAAATAAAACAACAACAAAGGTTTTTATTTTATCGTTTTGAACTCCAGTGGCTGATACTGAGAAATACGTATAAATACCCTGCTTGGGGATTTATACCCAATTTAGACAAAACAAAAAACCACGCCGTAATAAAGGCTGTTAAACTTAAAACAACTTTCACCTTAACAGATAAATTATGGAAAATCAGGAGTTATCAGATAATCCAGCAGAAAAATACCTTAATCCACCTTTCCCAAAACAGGATCAGCCAGCACCAGGTACGGAAGGAAATCTACAACCAAAGGCAGATCATGGCGAAGAGTCTTATCGCGGAAACGGAAAACTTGAAGGAAAAAGAGCTGTAATCACAGGCGGAGACTCGGGCATAGGTAGAGCCGTAGCGATTGCTTTTGCACGAGAAGGCGCCGATGTTGTTATCAGTTATCTGGATACAATAGAAGACGAGGATGCCAAAACTACTGCCGAATTGGTAGAAAAAGCTGGGAGAAAAGCGGTCTTGATCAAAGGTGACATCCAGGAGGAAAAACATTGCAAACATATTATTGATACCGCAGTGAAGGAACTTGGCGGGATAGATATCCTGGTAAATAATGCCGCTTATCAAATGGCGAGGGAAAAGATCAGCGACATTACCGCTGAGGAGTGGGACAGAACATTCCGCACCAATATTACCGCCATGTTTTATCTGTGCAGGGCTGCTGAACCACATTTAAAACCAGGCAGCAGTATTATAAATACCACATCGGTAAATGCCTACTCGCCAAGTGAACAGCTATTACCTTACGCTGCCACTAAAGGCGCAATCCAAAATTTTACGGCTAACTTAAGCCAAATACTATTGATGCATAACAAGGGGATCAGAGTGAATGCAGTAGCTCCAGGGCCGATCTGGACGCCGCTTATTCCGTCGACAATCCCCAATCATAGGGAGTTCGGAAAAGACACACCCATGGGCAGGGCTGGTCAGCCTGCGGAAGTCGCGCCAGCATACGTATTTCTTGCATCAGAAGATGCCAGCTACATTGCAGGTGCAACTATACCAGTAACTGGAGGACGAATAACGATCTAATAAAAATTCAACATATTATGGCAAAGTATTCAAAAAAAGCAGGCGAAAAGGTAGAAGAAGCCCTGCATGAGAAAAAAGAAGGAAAACTGAAAACCGGAAGTGGCAAAACGGTAACCTCTAAAAAACAGGCCATTGCTATTGGTCTCTCGGAAGCAAAAAAAGAAGGGGCAAAAGTGCCTAAAAAGAAATAACTATTCAACACGCATAGGTATGCAGCTAAATTCTAATTAACTAATCCATATTGGACGGCTGTATGTCGTTCAATATTGGATTGGATTCTTCATACTGATAGAGGATATTTATTCTAAATGCCCCTATGTTTATTATGGCTTGCACACTAAAAACCCATTCAGCTTAGTTGCCTTTCACTCCTTCTCGGGAATAGTCTTTGCAGCTTTAAAACTGCTATTATGAGTATAACTGTTTGGTCTGATAATAAGCCTGAGCGTTGGGTCGTTGGTTAAAAAACTCCAAATCCAGTTGAAACTAAGTTTAACTTTGTTTCTAAATCCAGCAATGGGGATGATATGAATGAAAAGCCACACCAGCCAGGCAAAGAAACCCTTGAAAAATCCTTTAGGAAGATCCACTACTGCGTGAAATTTAGAAATGATGGCCATGGAACCCTTATCATTATACTTAAAAACCTTCCAAGCTTTACCTTTATTTTCCCTATTGAGATTTTCTCCGAGAAGGCTCCCTTGCTGAATGGCTACCTGCGCAAGTTGCGGGTGACCGTTGGGAAAAGCTGGGTCGGAGGTCTGATAGCACTGATCACCTATCGCGAACACGTCCTGAAGCCCCTGAACCTTATTAAATTCATCAACAAGAATTCTACGGCTTTTACCCAATGAAGTTTCTGGAATCCCATCCACACTTCTTGCAACAACGCCAGATGCCCAAATCAGTGTTGAAGAAGATATCTCCGTTCCATCAGAAAGGGAAACCTTTTCACCATCGTAGTTCTGTACAAGTCTGTCCAACAGAATTTCTACACCAAGGTTTTTCAGTACGCTTATTGCTTCATTCTGGCTTTTTTTACTCATTGGCGCTAAAAGGGTTGGCAACCCATCAACAAGAAAAATTTTGCCAGGCCATACATCGGCCTCGGGGTAATCTTTACGGATAATATTCTTACCCATTTCTGCCAGCATTCCCGCTAGTTCTACGCCTGTTGGCCCTCCCCCTGCAATAACGATATTGGAATGTGTTAATCTAATGCCTGGCTCAGCAGTTCGCACAGATTTTTCCAGCTGCAACAAAATATGGTTTCTCAATTCAAGGGCATCATCTATGGTCTTCATAGGTAATGCATATTTCTTTATCTGCTGGTTGCCAAAAAAATTCGTTTCTGTTCCCATGGCCAGCACAAGGGTATCATAATTCAAATTACCATTGTCTGTTACTACCTTTTTTTCAAGCGGATCAATGTGCTCTAGATTTCCCATAAAAAACTGGATATTCCTGCCGTGGAACATCTTTCTGAAGGGATAACTGATGTTAGAAGCTTCTATGAAAGCCGTTCCAACCTGATATAACAACGGTGGAAAAAAATGATAGTTATTTCGGTCCACTAGCGTTATTTCATGCTCTGAATTTTTAGACAAGCGTTTCGCCAGATTTATTCCAGCAAAGCCACCCCCTATAATTACAATTTTTTTCATCTTCAATCTAATCTTAATTAACAGGCCACGTGTTATGTTATTAATTCTTCCGAAACCCTATCATTTCAGTCAAGCAGCTTGATTATCAAGCATAACGATCCGTTCGAAATGTATTTTTGGCTCGTGAGTTGCCTACATACTCGCTTTCCGCTTGAGCTTTTATTTAAATAATTAATACTTTTAAATTAGCCACCAGGCCACGGCTTGGTAAGAAATGGGGAACTAAGAAGTGCTGGGTTATTCATTTCCGCTCGCATTACCTGCTAAATCTCCACCAACATCTTCTTCATCATCCGTTTCGCCTGTAAGGCCACGTTGTACCTCATTGGCATCTACCTGTTTTTCGTCATTTGGACTTGTTTTCGACTGGCCTTTGCTGTCTTCAGCATCCTTGCCCTTAGGTTCAATGTTGTTATTCATGTTCATCTTTTTATTTAAAAACATTGGAAACTGAAATAAGGTTTAGATAATTATAAAACTTTTTACGTTGGAGAACGACTGATGGATATTTCGAGAGCAGTGGTTTGGGCTCACACTCGGTGTTCGATCCTGAAAGCCATGTCCTTGGCCTGGTCGGATAAACCACACGAATGTGAGGGAGGTACTAAAAGTCGATTTTCATTTCAGCCGTTTTAGCTTGAAAGGATTTTGCCACCTCAACTCTTAAGGGATTACAGGCAATTATTAATGGATTTAAAAGCATCAAACTAGTTAGTTCGCCGAGTGGATGGAGAAAACTCATACAGAAGCACTTGACCGTTGCCCGATACAATGGCAGTCACATTCTTTCCTTTTTTTTGATAGGTAATTTTTTTTGGAAAATCGTGTGCGGCATTTTCGCAGACAAAATCTTTATTACTTATGCTCGTGAACTTAAATGAAACTGGTTCAGGCTCTCCAGAAATTTTAACATTATAGAAAATTTCGTCTCCCTGAATATTGATTTCCAGCTCCTCGAGAAAAACAATCTCCTTTCCTTTTAGGGTTACTCCTTTTCCAGTAATTTTGGTGGGCGTAACTTTCGCCCATTCCTCATAGCCTGATTGTCCTGGTTTGGAATTCGTTCGTTCCCACTTACCTACCAGCCATTCGAGTTTTTCAAATTCTTTCTCGACCTTAGACTGACTATAGGCCAATTGGCTTGATACCATCATAAACAGCTTACAAACCACAAATAGATTACCTTTCATTTTCATGTTTTTATTGCAAAATACGCATAGATATTCCTGATGTATTGTACAAAGCCGACAAAGCCATATGTTGCTATTTATTCAGAAAGAAGTTGGCCATATTGGAATCTTCAAAACAATAGGATGATGGGTCTTCTCCAGTAAAACGCTTAAAATCACGTATAAAATGAGACTGATCGTAATAACCAGATCTGAATACCAACTCCATCCAGCTCATTTTCTTTTCCTTTAACAATTGAAATATATAGTTAAAACGGATGATACGGGCATAGTATTTAGGAGAAAGTCCTATATACCTTTTAAAAAGCCGTTGGAGCTGTCGCTCGTTTTTTCCTTCCAACCGACAAAGTTCGGCGATTGTTATGGAACCATTGGATTCAAAAATATGTTTCAATTCACTTGCCAACGGGTTTGCACCTGCAGATTGCCGGAGTAACAGAAAATGTTTATCCAGCCGACGAGTTAAGTCTTGTTCGTCTTTAAATGGAAATAAGATGCTATGGAGTTCAGCCAGTCGTGGATGAGCAACTGCATTAAGATCCAAGACCTGGTCTACAAATTCTTCCATATTGAGGCCAAAAAGCTGAGTCATTGCGGTAGGTTTCATTTTAATAGCAAACGAAGCGGTTGTGCCCATATTTTCCAGATAAAAGTAGCTGTTGATCTGACCAGCTAGCAAGTTTGCAGTCTGAAGCTGCCATGTCCCATTAAGCTTGATGCGGTACAGGCCGCCATAATTAAAAATTAACTCTGTAAATCCATCGGGAATGATCTTTTCCACCTTCGGAGTATCATCATGGTCCTGCATCATCCAGTAACACTCGATTAATTCCGAGAGTTCTTCATGGGGCAATATCCTGGTAAATTTCATGTTAAAAAACGTTTATAAAAAAATCTGTCGAAAATTCCAAAAGGCAGCAAATTTCAAGTTATCAGGCCATTGCAATGCTAGTATAGAGATTTTCTAATTGATCTCCAAGAAACTTATTACGCGAAAGTTTGCGATAGACTGCACGATAAATAATTTTCTCACCGAAATCGGACTTGTACGGTTGTAGCTTAAAAGAAATAGACCGATAAAATCTGATTAATGGTGTCGGATTAGTTGACGATATTGAAAATCCATATATACAGCGAAGCTCAAAATCTATTAATGTGAGCATCAATTAACGCATGATATCCACATTTTTTTTAAGCATAATCAATAAATTAAAGAAACGGGATCATAAAAATATCAATCTATTATTTACCATTCAGATATCTGAAATTTATTACTTAGAACTGTAAATCGTGCGATTTATAACGGCAAAGAAAAATAAAATGTAGTGCCTAAACCTACCGTGGAGGTGTACCAGATTCGCCCCTTATGATTTTCGATGATTTGTTTTGAAATGGCTAATCCCATCCCAAAAGATTCTTCTGAAGCTGTACCTACCCTTCCATTTTCGGAAAACATCTCAAAAATACTATTTCCCATGTGTGCTGGTATCCCCACTCCCTGATCTGCAATACTGACCACCACTTCTTGTTCTTCCTTAACTGCAGCGATTGAAATAGTGCTGTTTACTGAACTAAACTTAATGGCGTTGATGATTAAGTTGTTGATTACCCGTGCAATTTTATCTTTATTTACCGATACAATGATATGATCGGCGGCTACAACGATGTTTTGCGACTTTGCTTTTACCTTAAATTGCAGGAGATTGATGCAATCGTTTAATACAGTATAGAGATCCGTTGGCTCAGTTTCACCTAAAGCATGGTGTGTATGTAACATCTCATTAATTAATGATAGCGCATTTGCTCCCGCTTCCTTAACCAGATTTAACATCTGATGATTACTTTCTGATAAACCCTCTTCCGAGAGCATTAGTTCAGCCGCATTAGTCATTCCCGAAACAGGCCCTCTTAAATCGTGCGCTACCACTTTCATGATTACCGCATTTTCCTTATGGCTTTTTTCCAGAACTTTGAATACTTGCGTAAGTTGTTCGTACTGATTTTGGATGAGTTTTTTTGAGACACTTAACTTATTGATATTTGTTCTTGAACGTTTTAAGTTTCTAAGCACCATGAATAAAATCGTAAAAATCAGTATAATCACAATGCCAGCCCCGGTTATTAACAACCTTTTAGATTGGGCATCTTTTTTAAGCAACTCGATCAGTTGCGCTTTATCGGCATCTCTCAACCCATGTTCAATATCTACATATTCATCATTTTTACTAGCGGTTTCAGTCGAATCTTTTAAAAAATAATATCTTTCTAAATTGGAGTAAGCCTTAGGGATATTTTTTATACGCTCATAATATTTCCACTTTGCGTAATGAAATTTCGGGATAGATTCTGAAGACATTTGATTTTTAACCGAGGGGGCTCGCCTCTTCCATCTCTTTGATTAACTGTGCAGCTTTACTATTTTGCCCACTATTGTTATAGAGCATAATCAGCTTAATTTTAGCAGTTTGCGCATCGCCAATTTCAAAATCTTTTTTACTATTGATATAAATCGATTTTAACAAAAATTGTTCAGCCTGCTGGAATTCGCCCTTTTGAATTAACACGGTAGCCATATTACCATAAATGACCCCCTTTGCCATCAGTGCAAACTGCTTTCGCTTGGGAAACATTTTTTCCCGTTCCTCAATAAAGCGTATGGCTTTCTGATAATAAAATATGGCACTATCAGGTTGATTCAATTTCTCAAAACAAAGCCCTAACGTATTGAGTAATGATTGGGGTAAAACAAAAGCCTGTTCGAAACGAGTGGTATCAATACAAACCAATATTTCTTGGAAACCCTTTTTGAAATAGGGTATCGACTGCCTATAAGAACCCTGCCTGTAACGCAGCATCGCGAGCTTTGAAGAAAGTAAATAACATTTTGAGGATGATTTTGCAATCTTACCGGCCCGCACATAGGCATCATCATATAATCCTGATTCCATCAACACATCTCCTCGCACAAATAAGGCAGAAATATATTGATTGAGTAAATCGGGTTTGTTAGTTACAACCTTAATTAAGCTATCGGCATACTTTAACGCACTATCTGGTCTTTTTTTGTACTTTAAGAAATAAGCTGTTTTGGTGTTTAACAAACTCCATCGTTCTACCGCTGTCAGCTGAAGTTTCGAAGTCGCTTTATCGAGGTATTGAATAGCGGAGTCTTGCTGCCCTTGCTCGTACATTTTGCTCATATTCCCACGGATTTGGAATACCGTGTCGGATATTTTTGTAGGCTCGTGAACGGCATTTTTTTTGCAAGCCGACAATAATATTGCAGCGTAAAGGCAGAAAAAACCACATATTAATCTCTTAATATTCCACATGCATAAAACTTTGGATAGGGATTAGTTAGAAAGGTAGCACATCCTCTAATAAATGTAAGATAAATAAATTTTTAATTATCAAGAGCGTTTTTTTTGATAATTAATAATAGAATTAACAGCAGAGAAAAGTAGAGACCATATGAAACAGCTGATGGAATAGTTTTCAGGCCAGTCAGAAACTTTAAATAAAATTTAGTTAATATAATCCCTAGGTGTGCCTTGCAGAATAATAGTGGTGAGGTTTTGATTGGCACTAATGAAAACCATTTCCAGCTGGGCGTATAGATGTATGCCAGCAGCGTTCAACGATTGGCTAGCAAAATCCTGCATAGCCTTTTCATCCCGAAAAATAATATCTTCTGGCAGGCTTAGTGCAATAACATTGGGCAAACCAACCTTAAGTGTGATATTAAAGTTCTTCAGGAGCTTTTCCAGTTTCTCGGCCACCTGGGCAAGTTCATATGGTGTGATGCTGTCCATTTTTTATTGTGGATGCTTTAGGTAAATGTTTTAACTGTTAATCGGTTGCCCGTTTCTTTACACACCAGGTAGTCATGCTACGCATGTTTTGTACATTTGTTGTTTTAATGGGCTCATGAAGCATTCCGTTAAGCTTTTTAGTCATCCGCAGGAGCATTTCCTGATTAACCAGAAATCGTTCGGATTCGTCGGGTAAGATGTATCTGCCATTCCCAATAAAATGTACGGCAGATTCAATGCCTATATCGGAAGCCAGACGACAGAAGAGATACCCGCCAGGTTTTAGCACACGCCACATTTCATTCAGCATGCTTTCAAAATGTTCGAGATTTTCAGCAAAATGCAATACAGCACTGCTGATCACGAGATCAAACTTTTCAGCTACAAAAGGCATTTTTTCTACTGGTGCTACAGAAAAGTTTTCTATTGGGTTTAGTTTGGAAAATTCGCCAGCGATTGACTGAACCTGGCTAATCGCCTCCTGGCTACTGTCGACACCATAAACCTCGTAATTGTTTTTTAAGAAATAGAACAGGTTTCTTCCCGTACCGCAGCCTGCATCGAGAATGGTATGGCAGTCTGCATAAGTGCCTTTAAGCAGCTGGTCAAAAAGGTATATATCGATGTTTCCGAAGCTTTCCTGAATTTGATGTGTTGTACTCATTATTAAGGCCAAAGATAAAAAAAATGAAAGCGTTTAATAGTGGTAAAAAAACAATTGATTTTCAAATATATTATAGACTCTGGAAGATAAAGCTTTAAAATTCTGCTTCGGCAATCGCAGCATGAATCATGGTTGGTATTTTAAGTGAGGTGCAAAATATTAAAAATTATGATTAAAATTGTTTAATAAATTAAATCGGAAATTAATACCTAAAAAACTTACGGTGCGCTCTAAAAAAGATTGTATTTATATTTTTCTTGGGAGAAAAAAGTTAGCTTGTTATACATAGGGTATGAAAACAGAAAAAATAGCAATGTGGGCATTTATTCTTTTTGTACTGCTGATTTCGTTAGTCTTAATAAACCCCTCAAACAAGAGTTTATCTTACAAATACACTATTTTTTGTTTTCTTTTGGTAAGCCTGTCTTCTTATAAAAGTTTGAGATTATTCTACATTCTATATTGTTTTCTGTCAGTCGCATTAATTACTTACATTATTGTATAGCATAACATAATGTTGACTACCAGCTATTGTATTCACCTGTTGAAGATCTTGCCGAAGCTATATCTTGCTGGAGCAGGCAACAACTAAGAAAGCGTTCATAAAATTTACTTCACCTGTTCATCTTTCCATTCGCCAATTTCCATTCTTTTTGTAAGCAGCGTGAATATGCCCATAGGCAAGGTAAATCCAGGTGTATGTGTCCATCCATTTTCGGTAAGTTCCAAAACACCATGATCTGAACCATCTATATAAATTCGAAATTGTTTATGATTGGTTTCCAAGCGACTTACAACAATTGTGCGGTTTTTGAACACAATTATTCGGGTATTGGTTTTAGGATTACTGAACATGGAGGCGTTAAATGGTTAGGGCTTTAAAAAGCCTGCAAATATAATATTTAATGGTTCGTCGCAAACATTTAAACCATTTAGCTCTGCTTTTTATCTCTTTTACGGCTCGATTTGGATAACTAAGTTATCAACGCAATACATCAGCGCAAGGCTGGCTTGCGCTGATGATATTTTCTTGTTTACAGATTATCTTTTGCAATTATGCTCCAGTCATCGCTTCCATGACCTTCGTTTATATATTTATCCATTTGCGCAGCAACAGCTGGTAAAACCGTCAGGTTAACGCCATTTACTTTTGCAGCTTCTATCATCAGCCCTGCATCTTTTCTTGCCATGTTCAGTTCCCATGAAGGCTTGCTAAAATCTCCCGCCCTAATCTTATCGAACCTGGCTGGCACGCCTGCACCTGGATTCCAGTTACTGAAAAGTGAAGCCACATCGGCCGAATCAATTCCAAGTCCTTTGGCCAGTGCGAGCACATCTGAAAGTCCTGCGGTAAGCGAAATCAAAAACAGATTACCAATTAATTTTATTCCTGCAGCTTTGCCCGTTTCGGGTCCCAGGTTAATAAGTTTGCCAGTCATTTTTTCAAGTTCAGGAGTAACCTGTGCAATCAATTCCTGATCGCCAGATACCAGCATATTCCCAGTACTTTCTAGTGCATTTGGAGGCCCCATAAAAACAGGTGCGTGCAAATATGTAAAACCCTTTTCTTTCCAGTAATTGGTTCTTTCAATGGCGCCTTCAGCAGATGTGGTCGTATGATCGATTAGGATAGCGCCTGGAGAAAAGCCACTGCTCGCAGATTCCAGCACCTCATTTACTGTGGCATCATCTTTCAGAGTAAGGTGAATAATCGTTGCACCCTTTACCGCATCTGCGACCAGATCAAATGGTTTTGCACCTGTTGCTTCAAGCGCTTGTGCTTTCGAGGCTGTTCTATTCCACACCTGAACCGTTTCGCCTCGCTTGAGCATGGCTTTTACAAAATTCGACCCTAACAGGCCTGTTCCTAAAAATGCTTTCATAGATTTTTTTATTGATTTGATAAAGGTAAGGAACGGCGAATAATTTCAGCAAACATATTGGTCATCTATTCGAAAAAACAAAATTGGCATAGGTAATAAGAAAAGCGTACTTATTTAAATAGTGCAGCTTATACCAAATCAATACTTCCTCTGCTATTGCCAGTATAATCTACTTCAGTTTAAATTTGAAAAATACAGCAAGCCTGCAAATCAGTTCAGCAAAGCTGTTTGAGAATTTTTTAATAATTATAAGGATTAATCGAGTATGGCTACTGTTAGCCTGATAATATTTCCAAAACTGATGGCGTCCGGACTGGATTTTGCCGTAACCTGCATTCCTTTTACGGCATTGAAGATAAACTTCGCGAGTACCAATGCATCCTGGGTATTTTTAATTTCACCGCTTTGCTGGCCTTTTTTAATTACCTGAAAAAAAGCAGTTTCCATTTGTTGTTCGTTTTGGCAAACCAGTTTACCAACTTCCTGGTCGTGCGGTGCAACCTCAACTTCAGCGTTTACCATAAAACAGCCTTTCTGCTGTTTATCTCCAACCAGTTCGTTGGTGGCCATTTCCATTAGCTTAATTACCGTTTGTTTTGCAGAAACAGATTGATCTACAATTTCGTTGATTTTTTCATTTCCAGCAAGCTGGTAGCTTTCCAAAGCTTTTATAAATAGCGTATGTTTATCCGTATAGGTATCATACAAGCTAGAACGACTAATGCCCAAAGCATCTACCAAATCCTGCATAGAAGTAGCATTATAGCCTTTGTGCCAAAAAAGTTGAATTGCCTTGGCCAGCACCTCATTCTCATCAAAATCTTTCGTTCTTGCCATAACCAGAAATAGCCTTGCTTAATAAAGCAAAGCTATTCATTTTAAATTAATTCTCGTAAAACGAAAGGCATTACCTTACGCCACCACTTGCAATAAGGATTTCGCCAGTTAACCAACGCGAATCTTCGGAGGCAAGAAATACGGCGATATCCGCAATATCGTCTGGATTACCGCCACGACCCAAAGGTGTAGATGCGATGGCTTCTTTCTGAAAATCGCTGCCAATGAAACCTGCAGTATGTGTGCCTTCAGTTTCTACCATACCAGGATTGATGGAGTTTACACGAATATTTTTAGAACCAAGTTCTTTGGCCAATACATGGGTAATCGAATCAACTGCACCTTTGGTAGCCGTATAAATTGAACTCGCCACTGGCGTGATGGCGGTTACTGCCGAACCGATATTAATGATGCTGCCACCTGCTGCATTGAAATGCTTTAATGCACCTTGTGTACTCAACAATAAACCAAGTACGTTGGTATCGAACTGACGGTGAAAATCTTCTGCTGTAATGTCTTCGACTGCACCAAATTGATATACGCCTGCATTGTTTACCAAGATATCAACTGGGCCAAATGTAGTGTTGGTCTCTTCAAATAAACGGGCTAAATCTGTTGTACTAGATACGTTCGCCTGAATAGCGATTGCTTTCCCACCTGCTGCGTTAATTTCTTCAACTACCTGATCTGCACCAGCTTTTGCCGAAGCATAATTTACAACTACACTTGCACCTGCTGCGGCAAGACTTTTAGCTATACCTGCACCAATACCTTTAGATGCTCCTGTAATTACGGCTATTTTATTAACTAATTTTTTCATGTTTGTTTTCTTTTATTCCCTTATTGGAATAATCGTTCCGCAAACATAAACACTATTACGGAACGATTGTTCCGTTATTATTAATTATTAGTTTTGGATGACAAAATGCTTGCTGGCTAATCGATATTCCTTTTTATTTGGAAGACGCTAAATTGGGACTATGATTGATTATTAGCTGACTACCTAATCCCGATATAGGCATCACAGCATTAAAGCCAAACGATTTAGATAGAATGCACGCTGCGAAATGAATTGTTATTACGCTACAAACCAATTTCACTTTCAGATCCATTTTGCGCAATCGCCTGTCGGAAAATGTTTAAAACAAAAAAAGCAGCTCTTTTCAGAACTGCTTTCATCAGCAAAAAACATAAATTATCAGCTGCTTAGAGATCGATTTTCCCTTTCAAACGAACATCATCTGATGATGCAGAAACCATTAATTCATAGGTACCATGCTCAACTACCCATTTACTTTTTTGATTATAAATTTCCAAATCATCTTTGGTTAAAGTAAAGGTTAAAGTCTTTTGTTCGCCTGATTTTAAAAATACTCTTTTAAACTGCTTTAATTGTTTCATTGGCAAAACTACGGATGACGTTTTACTTTTCAGATAAAGCTGCACCACTTCTTCCCCATCATTAGTACCTGAATTTTTCAAATCAAAACTAACCTTAACGGATTGATTAGATGGGTTATTTTCAACTATTAAATTTTGATAATCGAATGTAGTATAACTCAAACCATAACCAAAACTGTACAAAGGTTTTGCATCAACTTCAATATAATCGTGCTTCTCAGGGAAACGCGAATTATAATAAACGGGCAATTGTCCAACAGATTTAGGAACCGAAATTGGTAATCTTCCCGCTGGATTATAATCACCAAACAAAACATCAGCTATGGCATTTCCACCTTCCTGACCTGGATACCAGGCATCGAGTATTGCCGAAACATTTGCTTCAGCCCAGTTTAAGTTTAATGGTCTTCCTTTGATCAGCACTAAAACAACAGGTTTTCCTGTTTTAACTACGGCTTTTAAAAGTTTAAGTTGATCGCCCAACAAATCTAAAGTTGCCCGATCATAGCCTTCACCGCTTTCCATATCACTCATACCAGATGCTGCTGCGCTAACTTTGGCCGCTCCAGTTTCAATGTATTCGGTCTTAAAATCTCTTGCACTCGAGCCGCCTAAAACAATAACAACTGCATCTGCCTTTTTTGCAGCAGAAACCGCTTCTTCAATATTACTATTTGTGGTATCTCTGATACTACAACCTTTTACATAATTAATTTTTGTTGCTGATGATAATTTATTCTTTATACCTTCCAAAACGGTTACGATATTTTCTTCAGTTTGTGGCGCAGTATAATCGCCTAGCTGATTGTAAATATTATCGGCATTTGGACCAAGAACAGCAATATTCTTTAAACTTTTGCTCAACGGTAAAAGATGATCATTATTCTTTAAAAGAACAATTGATTCTCTGGCAACTTGTCGGGCAAGGTCGATATTTTCTTTAGTTCGAACATTATTTTTGGCGGTTTCTACATTAACATAAGGATTTTCGAAAAGCCCCATGTTAAACTTGATTCGTAAAACTCTACTCACGGCCGTATCCAGTGTTTTGGTTGAAACTTTACCTGCCTTAACGGCATCACGCAATGCTTTGCCGTAGCCAACACCACTTAAATCGGCATCTAAACCTGCATTAATTGCTAAAGCGGCAGCATCAGCTGAATTTGCTGCAATATGGTGGTTGGCCATCAACCCCGAAATACTATTTAAATCAGAAACTACAAAACCGTTAAATCCCCATTCGGTCCTTAGTAAATCATTTAATAAAAATTCATTCGAAGAACATGGAATAGCATCAATAGAATTGTAGGCGGTCATTACCGATAATGCACCCGCTTTTACAGCGGCTTTAAATGGCGGCAAATAAAACTGATGTAAACTACGTAAACCAACGTTGATGCTTCCACCATTATGCCCACCTTCTGGCGCACCATAAGCTGCAAAATGCTTTAATGTAGCAACGATATTTACACCGCTTTTAAGGTTATTCCCCTGGAAACCTTTAACCATGGCCTCGCCCATTCTACTATTTAAAACATGATCTTCGCCATAAGTTTCTTCCACCCTCGACCATCGTGGTTCTCTGGCTAAATCCAATACAGGTCCATAACCAACGTGACCGCCTTGCAAACGGGTTTCTTTAGCGATTGCGGTTGCAACCTTATTAATCAAATCTGGATTAAAAGTACTTCCCTGACCGATAGCTGTTGGAAAAACGGTTGTGCCGATAGCCATGTGTCCGTGCGGGCATTCTTCAGAAAGCAAAACAGGTATGCCCAGACGTGTATTTTCTATTGCATATTTTTGAATTGCATTTGTTGCCTTCGCTGCCAGCTCTGGGTTTAAGCCATTTGCAAGTGTTTTTTTTGTCCATGGATCAGCTCTTAAAGTCGCCCACAACATACCAGTATATTCTTCTTTTAACGTTTTTTTAAATGCCTCGCTAACCTCAACCTCATTACCTGTTTTAGTGTACATTGGCCATCCTAAAGGCATAGAAATTTGGCCGACTTTTTCTTCAACAGTCATTCGGGATAGCAAATCTTTAATCCGATTTTCAACCGAAGCTTTAGGGTTTTTATATAACGGTATGTCGCTTTTAGTTTGAGCGGAAATATTGGTATTAAATGCAGCGATTACTACTGCCAGAGAAAATATTGTTTTTTGTATTGTCTTCATTCTATGATCATATTAAGCCCAGGCTTTTCTTAAAAATCTTAACCAATTGCCATGCATCAGGTTTTCTACATCCGTTTCGGTGTAACCTTTTTGCCTAAATAAATCTGGAATCTTCTGTAAATCTGCAATGGTTTCTAAATCATAAGGGCATTGCTCCTTTCCAAAAGCGCCATCTAAATCAGAGCCGATTCCAACATGATTTGCATTTCCTGCCAACTGGCAGATGTGGTCGATGTGATTTATCATTACTGCTAAGCCGCAGTTCATTTCCTTTGGTTTAGAAATCCCCCTTTTCCAATTTGGAACCATCATCCAGGCATCTAAAGCACCACCAATAACCGCACCTCGGCTAATTAGTTCTTTAATTTGTTCATCGCTATATTGTCGATTATGGTTAACCAAGGCTCGGCAATTATTATGCGATGCCCAAACATGGCCGTTAAAACGACTTAAAGCATCCCAAAAACTATCGTCGCATAAATGAGTAGCATCTAAGATAATGTTCAGGCGTTCCATTTCTTTCAATAGCTCATGTCCCATTGCCGTCATTTTTCCAGTCGCATCTGTACCTTGGGAATAACGCCCTGGACCATAATGTGCTGGACCCACGGCTCTTAAACCATTTAACCAGGCTTTTTCCAGGTGATTAACGGTAATAAATGAATCAGCGCCTTCTAAACTTAAAATGTAACCAATTGGCCTTTTAGCTACGTTTTCTTCATTATGCCAATTCGATAAATGATTTTCGAGCGTTTCCAAATTATTTACCTGGAACATTTCGCCTGCATCTTCCATGGCTTTATACCAAGCCAACTGACCTTGAGTTTGCGCCCAGGCTTGCTCTGGCGAATGCCAGCCTGGTAAGTGATTATCAGGCGCAACATAACGGGCGATTTGAGTAGCCACAACCAATCCGATATTACCATTTCTTAACTCTGGCAAAGAAACTGTTGCTAAAGAGCGATCTGGCTTATCGGTTAATCCTTCTTCCCTTTTATTTATATCGCCAACATTTTTTGTTAAGTCTCGATTCCACTCGAGGGCATTCATACTTAAATCCAGGTGAGCATCTATAGTAAACATGGTAAAATATTAAATGGTGATTTTTCTTTTTCTGGAAACGATATCCCAATATTGAACATTTTTATTTGCATCCATACAAATTGCCTTTTCGTGCAGAGCAACTGTCGGACAAACATGATATGGCAAGCCGTAGAGCACATCGCCAATGTTAAAATCACTGGAATATTCTGTTCTTAAAACCAAATGTTCTTCACTCTGACTGATTACTTCGAGGTCTGGCGCATTAATAAAAAACACACGGTTTTTTAATTCCTTTTCGGCAGCAATAGCCTTATGGCCTAAATCGGTACAAAGTAAACCATTTGCAGGTTTTGAAACGATTCGGCTCACCACTAATGCAGCAGTATTAAATTTTTGCTCTGGATAAGCATCCTGATAACCTTTGTCCCACAATACGAAAGTACCTGGACTGCAGTCAAATTCTGTTTGATTAGCGTATATAGGAAACGTTGGTGTTCCACCAGCAATAACGGTTAGCTTAGTATTACTGATGCTTTCGCAAGACTGTTTAAGTGTTAAAAGCTGCGCAATAACGGGCTCAGATTTCTGCATTCGAATATCCATAGATGAATCATGAATATGACCATCGTAAGCATGTAAACCTTTAACGTTAAGATTAGGTAAAGAGATCACATTCGTAAATAATTCTGCCGCTAAATCAGGTAAAACACCTGTTCGGTTCATTCCAACGTTTAAATCTATATAAACGTTAACAACCAGATTTGCTGAAACTGCCTTTTCAGATAGCTTTTTTGCAGTATGCAAATCATCAGTTAAACAACTAAAAACCGTTTCACTGTACGTTTTCTGAAGCGTTAGAAACCTGTTAATATTTTCGCCAACAGGCTGATAAGCCAGCAAAACATCCTTAGCCTTTGCAATCCCAAGCATTTCTGCTTCGGCAATGGTTGCACACTTAAATTTGTTAATTCCTTCAGCTATCAAAATAGCAGTAATTTCTAAACACTTATGCGTTTTTACATGAGGACGTAATCGCTCTACATCATCAACCATTGCTTTTAAAGTTTTGATGTTTTCTTCAATACGTTCTACATAAAAAACCAGCGAAGGCGTTTCTATACTTTGTTCATCAGGGATTAAAAACCAGTTTTGCTGTTGCATAATAATTAAACCAGTTCAAAAAGTGCTTCAATTTCCACTGGGATATTATCTGGTAAAGAGCCAAAACCAACTGCACTTCTAACGCCTATTCCATTTTCTTCGCCCCAAACTTTTGCAAAAAGTTCACTGCAACCATTAATTATAAATGGATGTTTTTCAAATTCTGGCGTACAATTGACCATTCCTAAAACCTTTATAACACGTTTTATTTTGTTCAGGCTGCCAACATTTGTTTTTATAGTTGATAACATGGTTAAACCAACCTGCAAGGCAGCAAGCTTACCTTCTTCCTGAGTTAAATCAGAACCAATTCTACCAATGATTAGTGATTTATCGTCTTGAACAGGGCCATGACCGCTCAAATAAAGGTATTTACCATCAACAAGACATGGTTTATAAACACCAAGTGGAGCTGGTGCGGGTGGTAAATTAAGCTTTAGTTGTTCAAATCGTTCATCGGGAGTTAAATTTTCCATTTTGTGTATTTTTTATTATTAAGAGATAAAAATATTGAGAAATAAGACGCCGCCTAAGCCTACCAAGCCAACGATGGATTCCATCATTGCCCAGGATTTAAATGTATCCTTCAAAGTTAAACCGAAATATTCTTTAAACATCCAGAAACCTGCATCATTAACGTGAGAAAACATTAAACTCCCTGCACCAACAGCCAAAACCATCAGATTTGGATTAGTGTGTGTATGTTCCATAAGCGGCACAATAATTCCAGCGGTTGTTAAGCCAGCAACAGTAGCCGAACCTACGCAAAAGCGAATAATTGCCGCAATCATCCAGGCTAAAAATAAGGGTTCTGCTTTAATATTCTGGAGATAATCTGCAATTTGATTACTCACACCACTTTCTGTTAAAACTTGCTTCAGTGCGCCTGAGCCCGCTATAATTAATAAAATCAATGCAATATCTTTCAATGCCTCGGCATAAATGCCCATAATTTCTGTCATCTTTTTTCCTTGCGATAAACCAAGCAACCAGGTTGCCGCAATCAAGACAATCAACATGACTACAGAAGGATTTCCAGCGAATAAAATGTATGGCAATATTGGCGAGTTCGAAGCCAAAACCATTGGCAAAAATGACGCAGCTGCTAGTAAAATTACAGGTAATAATGCCGTAAAGAAACTTTTAAATCCACCAGGCAATTCGCTTTCAGACATTTCCTTAGGCGTAAATGAAGCTAACGGGCTTGCAGGAATTGCCTTTAAATAACGAGAAAATATTGGTCCACCAATGATTATTGCAGGAACTGAAACTGCTAAACCATATAATAAAGTTAGGCCCATATCTGCCTTAAATTGAATAACCAGAGCAGCTGGTGACGGATGAGGTGGTAAAAAACCATGAGTAACAGAAAGCGCAGCTAACATCGGTAAACCGATATAGAGTGCTGGCAACTTATAGCGGTAAACCACAGAAAATATAAGAGGAACCATAAGCACAAAGCCAATTCCATAATAGAGCGGAATTCCGATTAAAAAACCAGTTAAAACCATCGCCCATTGGATGTATTTTTCACCGAAAATATTCATGCTCACTTGCGCAATCTTTTGTGCTGCGCCACTTTCGGCTACCAGTTTACCCAACATTGCACCAGCGGTAATTATGATGGCCAACGAACCTAATACATCGCCCATTCCTTTTTCAATACTGGAAGGAATTTTTGCTGGCGGTAAACCTAAAGCCAAACCTGCAACAAAAGAAACGGCTAAGAATGATAAAAAAGCATTGATTTTAAATACCGAAATAAGCACAATTAAAAAAGCAATGCAAAGGAAAACGATTAGTATTGTCATTTAATTTATTATAATTTCATCTACCAGAAGTAGTGCTTTTGTTCCTGAACCGTAAAATCCACTGGGTATAGTTCCAATATTTGTGGCTTTAATTTTAACAAATCTGGCACCAGTTGGGTTAAATTTAAGCAATACTGGATTTATGCCTTCCAAGCTAAATTTCGTTTGCTGAGAAATCTGTTTATAATTCACTCCATCGGTAGAAACCTCTACAATAAGCTCTTTTGGCAGATGCATTTTCTGCCATTGATAATTCAGTATATTAATGCCAATTTCCTTAATGGAAGCGATCTTTTCCAAATCAACCACCGCTTCAAAATCGGTTCCGCTTAACCCCAACCATTCCCCATTATTATAAAGCGGAGAACCTTTAATGCCATTCGCCAAAACCTGCTGATCAACGTTGTAATTACCAGTACCCAAATTTTTCAAGGAAATACTTTTGCCAGTCGCTAAATTTCTAACAATTGCTTGTTCATATAATTTTCCTACTTTATTTCCACCTTTAAATAAGCTGGCTTTTAAAATAACAGACTTCGTGATTTTTATTGCCGAAGTATATTTATTGGCAGATTTTGAAGGCATTGAACCATCAGTCGTATATCTAATCTCCGAATCGGGCATATCAGTTTCTAAGATAATCCCACCTCCAACAGGTTTTCCAGTAATTTCATAAAATGAGGTGCTGTAGTTTATTCCCTTTAAAAACCTAAGGCTAGAATTTACTCTTTGAAGAAATTCATTGTAATTTTTCCGCTCAGGTGTCGACCAGGCCATTTCTGCTAAGGCTAAAATACGTGGAAAAATCATGTACTCTGCTTTTTTAACATCAGACATATATTCTGTCCACACATTTGCCTGCACACCTTTTATATAAGTTTGTTCCTGTAGACTGAGCTCCCTGGGCATTGGTTCGTATTCATAAACCCTTCTAAGCGGTAAATAACCACCCGCAGCTGTTTGTTCGCTTTTGTTTAAAGATTGATAATAATCCAGATATACAAATTTTTCGGGGGTCATGATTACATCATGCTTTAGTTTCGCCGCAGCAATTCCACCTTCTAAACCTCTCCAACTCATCACGGTCGCATCAGGTGCCAAACCACCTTCTAAAATTTCATCCCAACCAATAATCTTTTTGCCCTTCGTATGCAAATATTTTTCCATACGGGCGATGAAATAAGACTGCAATTCGTGTTCATCTTTAAGCTTTTCATCTTTTATTCTTTTCTGACATTTAGGGCAATCGTGCCACCTAGTTTTTGGGCATTCATCACCGCCGATATGTATATATTTTGAAGGAAACAAAGTGACAACTTCATCTAAAACACCTTCGAGAAAACGGAAAGTCTCTTCATTACCTGCACAGAAAACATCATCAAACACACCCCAAAAAGTGGCAGTTTCGTATGGCCCGCCTATACAACCCAAATTAGGATAAGCTGCTAATACAGCTCTCGCATGGCCAGGCATTTCTATTTCAGGAATGGTAGTAATGTTAAGTTCGGAGGCGTATTGCACCACTTCTTTTATTTCTTCTTGAGTGTAGTAACCACCATAACGCTTGCCATCAAAAGTATGTGGGTTTGACCGTTTATGACCGATTAAAGTTTCTTTGCGATAAGCAGATTTTGTTTGCAGTAACGGATATTTCTTAATCTCTATCCTCCAACCCTGGTCATCGGTTAAATGCCAATGGAAGTTATTAATTTTATAAAAGGCCAGCACATTAAGCCACTTTTTTATTGCAGCAATACTAAATAAGTGCCTTGCAACATCTAGATGCATTCCCCTGTAAGCAAAACGCGGTTCGTCTTCAATTTCATAAGCTTGAACAGATAAGTTTTTTCCGTTTTTCTTAATCAACTGAATTAAGGATTGTAAACCATAAAACAAACCTTGTTTATCTTTTGCTTTAATATCTATCTTCTTATTAGAAACGGATAGCAAATAGCCTTCAGACTTAATTTTTAAAGTAGAATCTATTAAAAAATTAATACCATTACTGCTTACTTTTTTGCCTTTTGAAAGCTTGAAACCACCTAAATCTTTTAAGTACTGTTCTAGAAAAACGGCACTAACATGCTGTGTTTCGGGAATATAAAATTTTGTTGCAGGTGTAATGATGAAAGAACCTTGTCTTTTCGTTTCTTTTGAGGGCTTTGGAATGATTCCAGAATTATTAAAATCCTGACTAAAAACACTGGTAACAAAAAGCTGAAAACCAATAAAGATTATCAACTTAAAAATGGAATAGCTAATACAAAAGTTTTTTTTGAACAAGGAGATTTTTATCATAACGCCAATTATAATAAGCCTAAGGTAAGCTTAAAACT
Organism: Pedobacter ginsengiterrae; assembly: GCF_039537385.1. Classification (NCBI taxonomy): domain Bacteria; kingdom Pseudomonadati; phylum Bacteroidota; class Sphingobacteriia; order Sphingobacteriales; family Sphingobacteriaceae; genus Pedobacter; species Pedobacter ginsengiterrae. The sequence continues at coordinate 356,333 of NZ_BAABAK010000009.1, read as the reverse complement.
TTATTTTCTCCTTCTATAACTACATTTTCTTGCTCAACCACGGCTTTGTATTCATACGAACCTTTAGGCAATTTAATTAAGTACAACTATCCAAAACGATTATCCTCAATTCGGCTACAAAAATTCGGGATTTGGCTACAAACAACGAATCGATTTTGCAGAATTTTGACTAATAAAATTTAAATAAAAATATTATGCTAACAAATTCAAATAAAGTGGCCTTAGTCACGGGAGCGAATACAGGTGTGGGCTTTCAGATCGCCAAGGCACTTGCAGAACATGGATATACGGTTTACATCGGAGCGAGGAATCTGGAAAAAGGGGAAGCTGCCGCCATCCAGATAGGTGGTAAAAGCAAGGCGATTCAGTTAGATATCACCGATACTTCATCTATAAGTTCGGCCGTGTTAGCCATAGATCGGGAAGTGGGATACCTATCCTTACTGGTTAATAATGCCGCCATCTCCACTGCAGGAATCCCTGGTCGCACCATGGAAGAGGTTCTTGCAGCGCAGCATGCGAGTATTGCTCCAATTGATGAAATGAAAACGGTTTGGGAAACGAACGTATTTGGAACCCTTGCCGTAACACAAGCATTTTTAGGCCTTTTACGAAAAGCTCCATCAGCAAGAATTGTAACCGTATCGAGTGCGCTTGGTTCGCTTAACCTGAACGCCAATCCAGCAAATCCTTATCGTTCTGCCTATGATGTGGTTTATGGGGCATCCAAAACAGCACTCAATGGTGTTTTCCTTTCTCTGGCCAATGAATTAGAAGGCAGCAGTATTAAAGTGAATCTGGTAAGTCCTGGTTTTACTGCAACTGCACTCAATAATTTCCAGGGAACAGATACCGTTGAGGAAGGCTCGGCTGAACCTATTAGAGTAGCTTTATCAGAAGATTTACCTAATGGAGTTTTTACAGGACCTGTAAGTTTTTCGGGCGCAGACCAAATTGTTCCATGGTAAAACAAGGCAGCTAAAACCTGCGCCTGGAAACAGTCGCAGGTTTTAGTATCTTTAAGAGATGAAAAATATGGAAGATAAATTATTACGTTTTATATCAATATCAGAAAGCCATAAAGCGTTTGGCCTTCCCAAACCGCAGCATCCGCTCATCAGCCTGATTCATTTCAATGAGGATAATCCTTTTAATACGGCTATGGCTCCGATATATGATGTTCTGAGTTTTTATAAGATCACTTTCATTACCCACAATAACGGGAGACTGAAGTACGGGCGGGACTATTATGATTATAATGAAGGCAGCATGTTATTTTTAGCGCCCAACCAGCTGGTAGGCAGCACAGACTATAACAGTAAAACCTATTGTTATATTCTGCTTATTCATCCCGACTTTTTATTGGGTCATCCTTTGGCAAATAAAATCAAGCAGTATGGTTATTTTGCCTATTCGGCCAATGAAGCACTCCATCTATCCGATCTTGAAAAAGAACGTGTACTATCGATCTACAGATTTATGGAAAAGGAGCTCAGCGGTCGGGTTGATGAATTTACACAGGAGGTAATGGTTGCTCAGATAGAACTGCTTTTAAGTTACGTTAACCGTTTCTACAAGCGCCAGTTCATTACCCGAAAAGCCGTTAACCATGATATATTGCAAAAGACAGAAGCAATATTGGACGAATATTTCAACAATCAGCATGCCCTGCATCAAGGCCTGCCCTCCGTTCAGTATCTTTCTGAACGACTTAACCTTTCACCAGGATATTTAAGTGATATGCTCCGTTCGCTCATCGGACAGAATGCACAGCAATATATCCATGAAAAACTGATCAGTAAAGCGAAAGAACGACTCACCATGACCAAGCTAACGGTATCAGAAATTGCTTACGAACTGGGTTTTGAACATTCTCAAAGCTTCAGTAAATTATTTAAAAGCAAAACCAATATTTCTCCAATGGAATTTAGGTCGAGCTTTAACTAGCTTGAAAATAAGAGAAGGATTTCAGTAAAAATTATCTGATAAATGCCTGATTGACGCTTAACTCACCTCCAGAACAGAAAGAATATTGCCCGAAGGATCCTTAAACCATGCAATGCTCGGTCCACCATTCCCTCTTGAAATGCCTTTTTCGTCTGTTTTTAATTGTTCATCATCATATTGTTCAAATACTACGCCTTTGTTGGTCAATTTATCTACGGCATCGTCAATATTATCAACAGGAAAATTAAGAACCGTAAAAGTTGCAGGCGTATGATTGGGCTTTGGGTAAACCATAAGATTCGATGAGCCTGAAACTTCAATTTCTATTATACCCATAGGATTATCTTTAACAGTTAAACCTAAAGTGTGCTCATAAAAATCTTTTGCTTTTGGAATGTCGTTTACTGCAAACGAACTAAACGCTTTTGAGTTTTTTAACATATTTTTAATTATTGATATTTTTAACTTTTCCAGGCATTAAGTAGGCGACGGATAACAATTATTTCTGCAACATGATAGGCATTATGGTCGGCAATCTGCAGTGCTTCCCTCAAAATATTCTGTCCGCTTCCATGTGGTATCTTTTCGAATAAATCTTTAGATTCAATTAATTCGATAAATGCTTTCAAATCAACATTAATCTGTTTCAGGCAGTTTTCCCACTCCGCTTCGCTTTTCGGTGCTGTTTCTTTTGGCCAGTAATCATCTGGCCATTTTGGAGATTTATGATTGCCATCTTTGCTAAATTCAAACATATCCCATTGGGCAATCCTGATGTGATCAACCAGTTGCCAAATACTATAGGGAAGCTTATGCGGCCGTTCGCCAAGTAAATTAAATGGCAAATTGGCAACAGCATCTTGCAAACCCACATGTGCTGTTCCACCGTTTAGTAATTTTGTTAATTCGGCTATTAATATTTCCTTGCTCTCCATCTCTTGCAAATAATTGGTCTATTATTAACAAACAATTATCCCTTAGGTTTTTTTCAAAACACAAATCATTTATATGTTCATTTATTTACATTTGGACATGACTTTCACTGAAAATTTTCCCATCCTTAAAAACTATACTTATTTAAATACGGCTTACTCAGGCTTGCTATCAACAGAAATTGCAAATTGGCGCAGACAGCACGATGAAAACTTTATAAACGAAGGAAGTATTTTCAGAGCAAACAATATGGAAATAATGGAAGAACTCAGAACAAACCTTTCATCCCGTTTTTCTGTGAAGCGTGAAAACACTTTTTTAACTTCGAATTTCTCTAATGGTTTTAATTCAATTTTAAATGGACTCGAAAAGAGCCATCGGTTCCTCCTGCTTCAGGAAGATTATCCGTCATTAAGTTATCCAGTTACCAGCAGAGGTTTCGAGTACCTGGAAATTCCGATTGATGTTAATCTTGAAGAAAACATTTTAACCGCTATTGAACAATTTAAGCCAACGGTTTTTGCTTTCAGCATGGTTCAATACATCAGCGGACTAAAAATGCAGAGCGATTTTATTAAGAAGCTGAAATCGAATTTTCCAGATTTAATTTTAATAGCCGATGGCACCCAGTTTCTGGGAACGGGCAACTTCAATTTTGAGCAATCGGGTTTAGATGTATTAGCAGGAAGTGGCTACAAATGGCTTGTAAGTGGCTATGGAAATGGCTACATTTTCTTATCTGATGCTGCCAAAAACAAAATTTATCAAAGCAAAAAAGAATTAACCTTGCCTAATGCGCCGTTTTGGAGTGGCCGAGATTACCTTTCGCTAACTTTAGAGCCTGGCCATTTAGATAGTTTAAGTTTGGGAACATTAAATCAAGGATTAAACTATCTTAAGGCTGTCGGTTTTGAAACTATTGAGCAAAATATCCTAAAACTAACTACTAAAGCAAGAGTTGTACTGCATAATAAGGGCTTGCTTCCCGATTGGATGATGGAAAGAAAAGAACAATCGTCAATTATGAGTTTGCCGCTCGAGCAGAAACTGGTGAACCGATTAAACGAGGAGAAAATTCTTGTTTCGCCAAGAGGAACAGGCACCAGGATCTCTTTCCATTTCTATAACACGGAAGATGATTTAAATCATTTACTGGAAGTTTTGGGCTAAGCTACTTTCCAAACTGCATCCACGAAATAATGTTGTTGATCTGAAAAGTATTGAACAACTTTAAACCCTGAAGCATTGGCGAGTTCTTCAATTTCCTGTTTTGAATATTTCTGAGAAATTTCCATCAGGATATATTCATCCTTCTCGAAATGAAAATCAGCATTACCGATAGTTACTTTTTGATTTTGCAGACTGATTAAGTAACTTTTGCAAGCACCGTTTTCAGGATTATAACTTGCATAATGTTCAAAGGCATTTGTATTAAAGTTACCATCGAGTTCTCGGTTTATACGGGTTAACAGGTTTAAATTAAATGCCCGTGTTATACCCGCTTTATCGCTGTAAGCATCTAATATTTTCTTAGGATTTTTCTTTAAATCAAAGCCAATAATTAATATATCATTTGGCGATAACAGATGTTTCAAACCTGCGCAAAAGGTTTGCGCTTCATCAATATCCATATTACCAATATTTGCCCCCATAAACAACACCACTTTTTTTCTGTCAGAAAGTTCAGTTGCTTTTTTCAGCATTTTAAAGTAATCGCCATTTAAACCTTCAAAATTAAGGGCTGGTAATTTTGCAGGCAAATTAAGTTCCAATTCAGAAATTACGTGTGCTGAAATATCAATTGGAAAATACTTAAAGTCGAGTTTTTTATCAATCAATGCCTTAAGTAAATGAATTGACTTTGTGGCATCGCCTGCACCAAGCTCAATCAAATCAAAAGCACTATCATCACCTGAAACGCTATCAGCGATTTCATTTGCCTGATGCTTCATAATTTCCATTTCAGCGTTGGTTAGGTAATATTCCTCCATATCCATAATCTGCTGAAAAATAACGTCTCCAGCTTCATCATAAAAGTATTTTGAATACATCCGCTTCGGTTCTGCATTTAAACCTTCTAAGGTTTCGTGAAGAAATTCTGTATTCGTTATCGCTGTTTTTTCGGTCGAAATCATCATAGAAATACTATTTGGCAAGGCGAATACCCGTGTATTGCCATCTTAAATGTGGATGAAAAAAATTCCTGTAAGTAATGCGACTATGTGCATCTGGCGTGGCTATTGATGCACCACGCAAAACTTTTTGATTAACCATAAATTTGCCATTGTATTCTCCAATGGCTCCTGGTGCCTTACTAAACCCAGGATATGGTAAATAAGCACTTTCAGTCCACTCCCATCGTTCGCCCCAACTAAAATGTTTAGCTGCAATTTCCCATTCAAATTCGGTGGGTAAACGCATTCCTTTCCAGCTCGCATAAGCATAAGCTTCGTAATAACTTACGTGGGTCACGGGCTGTTCAGGATTAACTGGTTTTAAACCATCAAGTGTATAATTGAGCCACTTACCATCAACCTGATGCCAGTACATTGGTGCCTCGATGTGGTTTGTTTTAACCCAGTCCCAACCTTCTGCATGCCAGAAGTTAAAATTACTATAACCTCCATTGTCTATAAATTCAATAAAATCACGGTTGGAAACCAGCGAATTACTGATTGAAAATTCATTTAAATAAACTTTATGTCGGTTCAGTTCATTATCAAAACAGAAATCTGACCCATCAAAACCAATTTCATAAATTCCTGCTTCAATATTTAAAAATTCAGCAGTATTAGTCGATGAATTTAGAATTTCAGATTTGTGCTCACTATAAATCGGAAATAGTGGGTTATTTCCCAGAATGAATTTGATATCGGTTAAAAGTAACTCCTGATGTTGTTGTTCATGATTAAAACCCAGAATCAACAATTCATAAACCTCGTTTTCAATTTCAGTTGATAAGAATTTTACCATGGCCTCATCAACATAGTTGCGGTACTGATAAATTTCATTTACACTTGGCCTGCTCAGATTGCCCCTATCGGTACGAATAACCCGATTGCCAACCGTTTCATAATAACTATTGAATACAAAGTTGTAGTCTTCGTTATAAACCTGGTAATTCCGGGAGAATGGCTTTAAAATAAAAGTTTCGAAAAACCAGGTGGTGTGGCCTAAATGCCATTTCGGCGGACTCACATCAGCAACAGGCTGAACGACATAATCTTCTGTTTGTAAAGGCTCGCAAAGTTGCTCGGAGTGTTTTCGGATGCTCAGGTATTTTTCAACAAGATTCATTAATTTTTATCGAGATAATTCTTAAGGTCTGTAATGGTATTAACATTTAGTTCGGCCGATTGTTTTTGCCTCATCATTAAAGCATAAGAATTGTTAAATCCAATTGGTTTTAGCCATTTAATTTTATATTTCTTTAGAAATTCTTCGCTTACGTAACGATAAGTTTCCTCTTTATTTGGCGAAAGCTTTGCAATTAATTTAGCATCAGGTTTTAAGATGGCTAATAATCCTGTTCCAGTATATTCAGGATAAAAATCAATTTGGTTATTTGATAGCGCATCGAAGCAAATTTTTGTACCGCCCAAACCTGTTTTGGTTTGCACCTGGTAATTTGTATTTCCCTGGATAAGCATTGTGTATATTTCGGCAAGAATATATTGCTCACCAAATATTTTCGACCCGATTTTAATGATTCCTTCATGGCCATTTTTAGACTTTTTATACAGACCGTTTTTAACTAGACAATCTTTGGCAACCTTAACTGGTGTTTGGTGCAGGTAATCGGTTCGGTAATTCAAATCTGTCATAACAGAATCTGTAATTTTACCAGCCAGTAGGTTCAGGGTTTCTTCCAGGCCCGGGAATTTTTCTAAAGAAGCCTGAAGCACAATAGGTGCTGCATAGTAAGGTGGAAAAATTCCCTTATCGTCTTTTAAAATTTTCAGACCAAAAGCTTTCAGTCTACCATCGGTCGAGTAACCGCTAATTACATCGAGTTCTTTTGAATAAGCTGCCTTGTACATTACCGCATCGCTGATGACTACAGTTTGAATTTTTAATCCATAAGCAGATTTCAACCCTAAATCGCCATCCTGCCTACCCATAAATTCTGGAGTAAAGCCAGCACGTAAACCAGAGCCATAAGCCGATGGAAGAATATAAAATGCACTGAGTATAATTATGGCAATTGGAAAAGCCATTAAAACCTTCCTAAGTTTTTTAAAATCTAATTTTTGGATGATGGAAAGTAATCCGTCTAAAATAATAGCCAGTAAAGCTGCAGGAATGGCGCCTGCCAAAATCATGTTTGTATTATTAAGTGAAATGCCACCAAAAATAAATTCGCCCAGACCGCCCGCTGCGATATAAGAGGCAAGCGTTGCCACCCCAACATTTATAACGGTAGCTGTTCGGATACCAGCAAGAATAACTGGCATTGACAAGGGAAGTTCGATTTTAAAAAGTATTTGGAATTTACTCATGCCCAAAGCCTTCGCGGCTTCAGTTATGTGCTTGTCGATCCCAATAATACCTGTATAAGTATTCCTGATGATGGGTAACAGGGCATAGATAAGGAGCGCAACAATAGCAGGTTTTGCCCCGATACCCAAAACCGGAATCATAAAACCTAGCAATGCAATGCTTGGAACGGTTTGCAAAACACCAGCTATCCCTAAAATGGTGCCAGATAATTTGCGCTTTCGGGCAATTAAAATGCCTAAGGGCAAACCTATTGCAATAGCGAGAAGCAGCGATATAAACGTTAGCCCAATATGTTGTAAGCTTTGATTGAGCAATTTATCCGATTCCATCGACATGAATTGCCACAGGCTTTGTTGCTCATTCATATTTACTGAAATTTTTGTATTGGTTAAAAGCTTTTGTTAAATCATCAAAGTTAGCAACTTTAACTTCGCCCTTATTATTGCGGAAATTTAGCTCAGCAACAGTACCCGAACGAAGTTTTTCCATGGCCTCCCAAATGCTTATATCTGCATTTAAGCCTTTGCTGTCATTACTTTTATGGTCAGAAAGATTTGCCCAAACATCTTTAACTCGAATAACCTTAAATTCCAGAGCCAGACGCTGACCATCTAAAAACTTTTCCGCAAAATCATTGGCTGGCTTAAAAAGCAATTCTTTTGGAGTGCCTATTTGCATGACTTTACCTTTATCCATTAAACAAATCCTATCGGCAAGTTCAAAGGCTTCGGGCACATCGTGTGTGACCATAACAATTGTTTTTCTGGTAAGCTCTTCCAGGTCTTTAAATTCTTGCTGAATACTGGTACGGGTAACATTATCAAGTGCACCAAATGGCTCATCCATGAGCAAAATCGAAGGATCGGCTACCAACGCTCTTGCAAGCCCTACCCTTTGTTGCTGTCCGCCACTAAGCTCATTCGGGTAAAAATGAAGAATGTTTTCTCGAAGGTGAAGTTTTTCAATTAGTTCATGAATCCTGTTTGCCGTTTTCTTTTTATCCCAGTTTAATAATTTTGGAACAACGGCAATATTTTCTTCAATAGTATAATGAGGAAAAAGACCAATATTTTGCATTACATATCCAATTCCTCTTCTAAGATTTTCGGCATTTTGTTGTATTACATCTTTTCCACTAATTGTAATATTTCCACTATCAGGCTCAATTAAACGATTAATCATTTTAAGCGTAGTTGTTTTACCACAACCGCTTGTACCAAGTAAAACCAGGTTTTCTCCAGTTGCAACGTTAAAAGAAATCCGATTTACAGCGATTGTATCACCGTACTTTTTAGTTACATCCTTGAGTTCTATCATGCTAATCTTCAATTTTCATAAAAAGATTGTTCAGCGATTCTGAATATGTTGGGTGGGCGAAAACGCAATAACGGATCTGGTCAAATGTTACTCCGCCTTCCATAGCCATTTGTAAAACAGACATAATTTCACCGCCTTCTGAAGCTAAAATCGCTGCACCTAATATTTTCCTGCTTTTCACATCAACAATTGCTTTCATTAAACCCCGCGTTTCACCAGTTTCTATTCCACGAGCTACAGACGACATTGGCAAAACAGCAACTTTATAATTGAGTTTCTTTTCTTTAGCTTCAGCTTCTGTAATTCCAATTCTACCCAATTGCGGGTCTGTAAACATGCAATATGGAATAGGCCGATCTGCTGTGCTGTAATTTGTACCTTCAATTAAATTTCGAAACACTATTGTATAATCATTGTACGCAATGTGGGTAAACGCTGGCCCGCCCTTTACATCACCCAATGCGTAGATTCCCTTCACATTGGTTTCCAGTTTATGGTTAACAACAATGTAACCCTTCTCATCGGTTTTTACACCACTTAACTCTAAACCTAAAGTTTCGGTTTGCGGTACTCTACCCACAGCAACTAAGATATGACTTGCCTTTATATTTTTCTTAATCTTTCCAGATTTTACTGTAGCTGTAATTTCATCTTTTTTTGTAGATGATATTTTATCCACCTGGGCGTTTGTAATGACTTCAATTTTTTCGTCTTCCAAAATTTCCGTCAAGGCTGCAGAAACATCCTTATCCTCTCTGGATAATATGGAAGCTGATTTTTCGAGGATGGTAACTTTGCTACCAAATCTGCTAAACATTTGACCAAATTCCAGCCCTATGTAATTACCACCAATTACCAGCAGATGTTCGGGCACTGTTTCCAAATCAAGGATACTGGTTGAAGTCAGGAAATCTGTTTCATTTAACCCTTCTATATCAGGTATAGCGGTTTTTGCTCCAGTGTTAATAAAAATCCAATTCGCGGTTATAACTTCTTCACCCCCATCATTTAAAGTGATAGTAATTTCTTTCTTCCCGCTAAATTTTGCCTCACCCATAAAAAGTTTTAAACCCTTGGTTGTTTCAATTCCTTTTTCTGATGAAGTTCTAAATTGCTTAACAATAGCATCTTTACGCTGTTTGACTTTTTTTAGATCAACCTTTACAGATCCAATTTTTACGCCAAGTGCTTCTGAATTGCCTGCCTGATACGCTGCCTTAGCTGATGCAACCATAGCTTTCGTCGGCGTACAGCCATCATTTATACAGGTACCACCAATTAATCGTTTTTCAACAATTGCAGTTTTTTTACCTGCCAAAGCAAGATTTTTAGCCAAAGGAACACCTGCTTGCCCTGCGCCGATAATTATTGCGTCAAAATGTTTCATCTCTTATAATTTAAAACCAGGAAGAAAAGACTTCCAAAACAATTAGATATAACTGTAATATTAATCCATTGTTTTACATTCATTCAGGAGAAACAGATTTATATGATGGAAGAATGTAATACGATGATGAATATAGATCAAAGGATTAAAAAAAATATATGAAAATCTCTCCGTTAAAATTAGCATTTGACAAACTAAAATAAAAGCATGTTCATTTGATCGCGTGCAACCTTTTATGATCCTGCTTCGTCTATTAGAAAAACTTTATACAATGAAAAAATGCTTCTTATTTTTAAGCCTATGCTTTGTTTTTTACAGTTCAGATGCGCAAAAGAAATCGTTTCCAAAAAGCCCTACAGAGGCTAGATTTATCACGAGCGACCTCAGCAATTTTTGGCAGGCTTTTGATAAAATTGGTACTAGTACGCAGAATCCGTTTGAAGAATACATCAAAAATGGAACTATTGGTCTGCAAGGATTTATCCCAAACCGAATTATGAGTGCCGATGAGCTGCTTAAAATGGTGATGGCCAGAAAGTCTGATTACTTAAAGACAAGAAATGTTGATAGCTTAATAAAAGCAAAGGAAAAATTGATAAAGCCCTATTTTTATGCGTTGGAATACTGGTATCCCGAAGCCGTATATCCACCAGTATATTTTGTTATGGGCCGATATAACAGCGGAGGAACAAGCTCGGCAAATGGTTTATTAATCGGAGCAGAAATGCTGACCAACCTAGACCACCTGGCAGAACTGGTTATACATGAGTCGGTACATTTTCAGCAAAAATTTCCGAATGGAGGCAATACTAATTTATTGCAGCAGTCTATAATTGAGGGCTCGGCTGATTTTATTGCGGAGTTGGTAACTGGTCTTAAAGGTAATCCGAAGGCAAATAATTATGGAAATGCCCATAAGGATGAATTATGTAGAGAATTCGCGGATTTAATGGACAAACAAAACTTTCAGGACTGGCTGTATGGCACAAGCGGAAAAGACAAAAGACCAAATGATCTTGGCTATTGGATGGGATACGAAATTGTAAAGTCTTATTTCGACCAACAATCAGATAAAAAGCAAGCTGTAAAAGAAATCTTAAATATTAAGGACTATAAGATTTTTTTAAGAAAAAGCGGGTACTTAAATGCCTATTATAAAGGTTAGATTTTTACCACCATTTAAATCATTTATCATTTGATCATCAATAAATTGCGATAATTGGGCATCTATGAAGTAGCCCAAGCTATAAGGGAATTTTGCAGTGGGGATTTTAGGGATAGTAGTTTTTACCCCCAGAAGCAATAGCCAGCTTGGGGATAATTCTCATTATTAAATTTAAAATAATAAATCTACGCCATTATTATACCATCCAAACATTATATTTGAACTTGTTGGTTGAAAATAAAAATGACGTTAGTAATAATATGCTCTAAACAAATTATTCTGGTAACTGTTGCCTTGCCTTCCTGCATTAGCACATTCAACCAAAATCCGCTTTGTATCCAAAGGGAATACAGTAGTAGTCGCACCAAAAACTCTTTGGAATATTCAAGTAGACCAGGCGACTATACCTATCTCTGCTTCGAAGATATTGAAGATGATTAAGTAAAATTTGAAAACAAATTGTTTAAAACATTGATATGAGCTTTGGCGAGAAGGTATTATTCTTTTTTAGTTTTTTAGGAGCATTTAATGCGTTCATTTTAGGCATTTATTTTCTCTTCTTTGCAACTAAGAAACATTTATCTAATTATCTTTTAGGAGCATTATTAGTCGTACTAAGTATTAGGATAGGAAAATCTGTTGTTTATTTTTTCGATAGTAGTTTGCCCCGAATCTATCTTCAACTTGGATTAACTGCATGTCTGTTTATCGGTCCCTTTTTGTATTTTTTCATAAAATCTGAAGTCAGAAAAATTAAAACATTACCTAGATTATGGTTATGGCAGCTTGTAGGTTGGTTGGCATTGATTGTAGCAATCGGCACTATTTATCCTTATCAGTATTTTGCTTCATTATGGTGGAACTACATCATTCCGCTCATCTACTTTCAATGGGGCATTTACATTGTTTCTTCAATATTTTTATTGTTGCCAATAGTAAAAAGATTATTTCATAAAGAAGAACTAAAGGCTTTTGAAAAGTGGATATTAACCATTTGCAGTGGAGTGTTGATCCTTTTTGTATCTTATGTCTGGGCCATCCTGAATATAACTAAGGGTAGCTATATTGGTGCAGCTGTATTCTTTTCTTCAATTCTTTACCTAGTTGTTTTTACATTACTGTACCGAAAAAAAACAAACGATCTGTCTACTTTCTCTGTTCAGAAATACACCGATAAAAAGCTGGATGATGAGGAATTGAAACAAATCATCTCGAAGCTAACCAAGGTAATGACAGAGCAGGAACTTTTTAAAAATCCAAACTTAAAAGTATCAGATCTGGCCAAAGCGATTAACATTTCTGGTCATCAACTTTCGCAAATTCTTAATGAAAGCATTGACAAGAATTTTACGCTTTTTATTAATGAGTACCGAATAAATGAAGCTTGTAAACTATTATTGAGCAAAACAAACCTTACCGTTGAAGCAGTAGCCGATGAAGTAGGATTTAATGCAAAATCTACTTTCTTTGCAGCATTTAAAAAAATGAAAGGCTCGACGCCCAGTGTTTACCAGCAGTTAAATACTCCAGATTTATAAAACCGTACTACTAAATTTAAATTACAAGACCCTGATCATAAAAGTACAGTGCAAATTTGAGCAACAAATAAAATTTCACTAATTATCAAAACACTTTTATGAAAAATGTAATCCTGACTATCATTGTAGTGGTCACCTTTTTTTTCTCTGCATTTCCCCAAAACCAGCCGACCGAAAGGCAATTAATAGAAAATACAATACAACGCTATTTCGATGGCTGGGCAACTGGAGATACGACTAAATTGGGCGGGGCAATGCATACTTCTTGTTATTTAAAGAACTATAATAACGGTAAATTTGTCACTTTTACCAGAAATCAGTATCTCAGCCTGTTCAAACTTCATGTGCGTACCAAAAATCTAAAAACACACATAGTTTCGATCGATATTACCAACAATATGGGCAGTGCAAAAGTAGAAATTAGCACCGAAAGAGATCTGTTTACGGATTATTTCAATCTGATGAAAACCAATGAAGGCTGGTTTATCGCTGATAAAGTTTCGACAAGAACGCCACATAAAACATTCGACGTGAATGCCATCCTGCCGAAAAAAGAAATTATCGTAGAAGGTTTCAAACGCCCTTGGAGTATCGCCTTTATATCAGAAGATGAAGCGATCATCTCGGAGAAAGAGGGTGATCTTGTAAAAATTAATCTCTTAACTAAAGAAAAGATAAAGATAAAAGGTTATCCAACCGACCTGGATGATAGCATTACTGGCTTTGGAGACAATACAGGTAAATTTGAAGTGTTGCTCGATCCTGATTTTAGAACCAATAAATATGTTTACTTATCATACGTTGCGCTAACGGCTAATGGTAGAACTACTAAAATTATCAGGGCTGTATTAGAAAATGAAACTTTACAACAAATCAAGGCACTCTTTGTTGCAGAACCTTATACAAAAGAGCGTTATCACTATGGAGGAGGAATGGTTTTTGGAAAAGATGGCAAATTATATTTTACCATTGGCGAAAGATTATTTTCTGAGCAGGATGAGCCTGCAATTCCCATTGCGCAGAATATTGAAGATAAAAGAGGAAAAATTTATCGAATTAACGCTGACGGAACGATTCCAAAAGATAATCCAGATTTTGGAAGCAAGGCAAGTCCAGGATTATACGCTATAGGAATCAGAGCGGCGCAGGGTATCACGCTTGACACAACGACCAATAAAATCTGGTTTACCGAACATGGTACACACCAGGGAGACGAAATTAATGTACTGAAGGCAAAAGCGAATTATGGTTGGCCTATGAAAACCACAGGGAAGTATCGTTATGCAGAATTTGCACCAAAACCTATCCCCGATAATAAGTATACAGACCCTGCATGGTCTTGGTTACAAACTGTGGCGCCTACTGGATTACATTTTTATTCAGGAAATGAGTTTGCAGCATGGAAACGAAACTTATTTGTTGCAGGGTTATCAAAAGGTAGCTTATGGCGCATGGTTATAGAAGGAGAAAATATAAAAAGCACGGAAGAGCTTTTTACAGATGATCGAGTAAGAATAAGAAAGGTTACGCAAAGCCCTATGGGGAAATTATACATTCTTACAGACGAACTGAACGGTAAGTTAGTAAGGATAAGAAATGTAGCTTTTTAAGTGGAAGATAATTAATGAAAGAAAGCCTTACATTTCTGTAAGGCTTTTTTGATTGTTCAAATTCAGCTCTTATTCAATATCTGAGAAATACATTCGGTCGGCAATGTCCAAATTAGCAACGAATTTATTCCTGATTTAAATAGACACGCGGAAAGAAAAACTAAAATGAAAGCATAAAGTGAGCCTGGAAGATCAATGAAATTAACGAAAGAAACAGAAAATTTAGTCCCAAAAGTTATTGATAAAAAGAAAAAAATCAGAGTGGAACGAGTTTATTAGAATCAATAATAAAAAAATACTAACGTATTAATTGGAACTAACGCATCTGAAACCTGTATGTTCAAGACTTGTATCAGTAGAGGTTTTCATTCTTGAAGTAACCCTGTAACCTTTACAATAGGATGCGTTGCACATAAATGATCCTCCGCGAACAATCTTTTTTGGTATTTTTGGCTCCATTGGATCATAACTATCTGGTGGACCAATTGGGTTGGTAGCTAATTCATCAGCCGCTTCATAATAATCTGAACGATACCAATCACTGCACCATTCCCAAACATTTCCAGCCATGTCGAACAACCCATAACCATTTGGTTTAAATCGTTTTGCGGGCGCAAGGCCTTCATAGCTATCCCAGTTAGTATTGCTTATCGGAAAACTTCCCTGCCATGTATTAGCTTTGGCAATACCTTTTTCAATATCCTCATTGCCCCAAGGGTATAAATTATCTTTTAAACTACCTCTTGCTGCATATTCCCATTCTGCTTCAGTTGGCAAACGCTTTCCAGTCCATTTGCAGTAAGCCATCGCATCATCCCAAGAAATATGAACAACTGGATAATTATCTTTTCCAGTAATATCAGTTTTTGGTCCGTGAGGATGCTGCCAATTAGCTCCTTTCACCCAACGCCACCATTGAGCAACGTTATCTAAACCATCAATGGATTGAGGTTGATAAAATACTAGTGAGGCGGCAACAAAAACACTATCTGGTGGCTTTGGGGTTCCTGCAGGAAGTTGTTTTTTCATTTCTTCCCAAACTGGCTTCCGTTCTGCAGTAGTTATATATCCCGTTGCATCCACAAATTTTTTAAATTCTGCATTTGTTACTTCACTAACATCCATCCAAAAAGAAGATAGCTTAACCTTGTGTTGTGGATACTCATCTTCATGCCCATCTTTATCGTTAGCTCCCATATTGAACGCTCCAGCTGGAATCAAAACCATGCCGCGATGACTAACTTTATTGGCAACAAAACTAGAGGTATCATTTAATACCCCAAACCGATCGGGAAGATTTTGCTGACAAGAGGCCAAAGAATCTTGAATAATTCTTGTTTCTATGTTGCTCTTTGAATTGGAGCATGCTAAAAAAAAGAGGGGCAGCAATGTTAATGTTAAATTTTTCAATTTGCTCATAGCTGAGATTGCCAATTTTTCAAACAGAACAAGTATTACGATAAAATAATAAATCCATTGTCGAAAAAATTAGTCTTTAATCGTCTGATATTCGTTAATGTCTGGATTTTATTTGTTTTAACATAAACTTGGATAAATCATCCGCTGCTTTATCGTTTTCGAAACTTTGTGGTAATCTTCCGTTGGTATATTCATTGTAAAGCCAAGGATCGCCAATGGCTAAAACAGTTCCCTTTCCATATTGAGAAATTACCATAGCAACCTCGCCCTTGGTAGTTTTTAAAATGGGTTTTGCTGTATGGCTAATGGAAATGGAAGAAGCATCTTTGATGAAAATCTTTTTGGAAGTTTTAAATATTTGGTTGCTTTTGATGTTTATTGCACCTTCTTCAAAATGAGCATCATCTACAACATGTAAAATTAAATCGTTATTAAATTTAAAGCCAAATTTTTCAGCTAAAGTATTAAAGTGCTCCAGATCTGCATTCGCTTTATCATTAGCTAAAAGTAAAAGAACGCCGCCACGTTTTACCCAGGCCGCTATTGCATTGGCATCCTCGGGGTTCATGTAGTTTGGTTTAGGATTATCTTTCAAGTTATCAGGATCTACAATGATGTAAACATCGCTTGGTGCCAATGTTTCTGCTGTTGGCTTTTGAAAAAGTACATTAAGTTCTTTTGCACCATTATTTTTAAAGTACGTCCCCAAAATAGAAAAACCAGTCATTTCCGTATCATTCCATAAGTAATGAAAGGGTTGAGTTTGCCCATCTGCGCCAAGCTTGGTTTCGCTGTTAAAATAATGATCTACTGTAACGGTTTGGCTTTGCGCATAGGTACTGATACTAATTATTGCAGCTGTGAAGATGAATTTTAAATAGGTTTTTGTCATGATTTGATTATGTGTAAATAAATTGGTCTAGCCTTCTTCAGAATCTAATTTGAGGAGATATTCGGTTGGCATACAACCATAATATTGTTTGAAAGCTGTTGAAAAATACGATGGAGAGTTAAACCCACACATGTAAGTAACCTGTGCCATGGTATAGCGCTTGCTTTGCATCAGTTCTACGGCCTTTTTAAATCTTATCGTTTTAATAAAATCTGTTGCTGATTCTCCAGTTATTGCCTTAAACTTTAAATAAAGATTAGATCTGCTCATGCCAATCTCGCGACTAAACTTTTCTACTGAAAAATCAGAATCGGATAAATGTTTCTCCACAATATCTATAGCTTCCTTAAGAAATTCCTCATCAAGAGTGTTGAAAGCCAGATTTTGTGGAACAACTTCCCTGGTGCCGCTATAATAATCTTTTAACCGTTTTCTGGCTCGCAACAGATTGGAAATTTTGGCGGCCAACATCTCTATTGAAAAAGGTTTTGTGATATAATCGTCAGCGCCCATTTCCAATCCTTTAATCTGCTGATCGATTTCTGATTTTGCTGTAAGTAACATCACAGGAATATGAGAGGTGTTAATGTTCTGCTTTACTCGTTTACAAAAATGCAGACCATCAAGCTCTGGCATCATCACATCGCTCACAATCAGATCAAAAGTTTGTTCTTCAAGCATTCTTAAAGCCATTAACCCATCAAATGCTACCGTAACCAGGTAATCTGTTTCAAAATATTCCCGCAAATAATCTAATATATCCTGGTTATCATCTACTAGTAATAAATGGCTTTTGTGTAAGCTATCCTTTTTAACACCTTCAAAGTCCTCTGGAATTTGTTCAGCATTTTGATCTGCGTCGCTCAATATCGCTTCAGGTACAATAGATAATTCATAAACTGGACTATCTCTTTTTGTGAAATCTCCATAGGCGGTATCTGAAGTTGGAATCGAAACCGTAAAAATACTTCCTCTACCGATTTCACTTTCGGCAGTAATAGATCCGTGATGAAGTTCAACCAGTCGTTTGGTAAAGGCCAGACCAACACCTGAGCCCAGGTTCATTTCCTGATTGTTAACCTGG
Source organism: Pedobacter ginsengiterrae (assembly GCF_039537385.1). Taxonomy (NCBI): domain Bacteria; kingdom Pseudomonadati; phylum Bacteroidota; class Sphingobacteriia; order Sphingobacteriales; family Sphingobacteriaceae; genus Pedobacter; species Pedobacter ginsengiterrae. The sequence goes on along the minus strand of NZ_BAABAK010000009.1, from coordinate 338,541 downwards.
TAAAAGCGTTCAAAAATTTTAGCAAGATCATCCTGACAGATTCCAACCCCAGAATCGCTGATTTTGATAATGGCATGATCCTCTGAAATGGATAAATCGATATTGATCAGATCTTCGTTTTTAGTGTATTTGAATGCATTGGAAAGCAGGTTGAATAATATTTTCTCCATTGCATCATGGTCAAAAAAGAAGGAAAGTTTAGCCTGGGTAGATCGGTAAGTATACTTGATGTTTTTTTGATCCGACAATGGCTTGAAGGATTCATATACCTCATGTATAAAACTCACAATATCGCCCCTTTCTACTTTCAAACGCCTTGTTCCCGTTTCCGTCTTTCTGAACTCAAAAAGTTGGTCGACCAGATTATATAACCGCTTGGCATTCGTGAGCATCATTTCATGGCGTTTAGTGACCGCTTTTTGCGCCATGGGTTTATTGATCATCTCTTCTAACGGAGCTAGGATTAATGTTAGCGGAGTTCTAAGTTCGTGCGAAACGTTCGTGAAAAAATCCATTTTCATCTGATTGATGTAGCGAACCTTTTCCTTATCTACACGCTCAAGTTTTAATTGGTGTAGTGCTCTAACACGTTCCGCAATCATTCTGTAAGCAACGTAACCTCCAACTACAACAAAAATTAATATTAAACTGTAAAACCACCAGGTGTTGTACCAGGGCGGCAGCACATTAATTTCCAAACTTCTTACCGCACTGGTTTCTCCATTAGGTCCAACGGCTTTGATTCTAAAATGGTATTTGCCTGCTTTTAGATTATTATAAACCACCTTCAAATCATCTGTTCGCTGCCAGTTTTCATCCACACCATCCAACATATAAAGATAATGAGTTCTATTAGCTGAGATGTAATTGAAGGCGTTAAAACGCACACTAAATTGCTTGAAATCAGATGCAATGGAAATCTTACTGGTTTGATCCAACGGATTTTCGAGTATCTCCGTTTCATCGCCAATGTTAACCATCCTGCCTAATGCCTCAAGTCCAGTAAAGGATACTTTTAATGGCAAGGATTGTTGTTTAATATTGGAAGGATAAAAATAAGATAAACCATTGATTCCCCCATAGAGTAGCATGCCATCCTTTGCCTTACAAAAGGCATAATCATTAAACTGGTTATTCTGCAATCCATCACTTTCATTAAATGTTTGTACTGATTTGCTAGATGGATTATAATGAATAAGACCTCGGTTGCTGGAAATCCATAGATTTCCTTCCTGATCGGATTCGATTCCATAAATAGTACCCGTTATGAAATCTTTCCGATTTCGATGCGTGATGAATGTTTGGCTTGATTCATCAAACAAACTTAAACCTTCCCTCGATCCAATCCATATTCGTTGATGATTATCTTCAGTGATACAGGTAATTACATCATCATTTAGTTGAGATTTCGAAGTATTTCCAAAGAGCATATTATCGGGATAAAGCAAGGTTACCCCATTGGTGGTACCGATCCAGATCCTGCGCTTACTATCTTCAAAAAGGTAAGTGATATCATCAGAGCTTAGTCTTTTACCAGCCTCATCCAAATGAATGTGAGAAAATATTCCCCTTTCTGTATCAAACTGATCAAGCCCTGATCGGGTTCCTACCCAAATTTTACCTTTATGGTCTTTTAACACACTGTATACCAAATCTCCAGCAATAGAATTTGGATCATTTTCATTGTGGAGATAACGCTTAACTGATCCTGTAGCTGGATTTAGAATATTCAATCCTCCGTTATGCGTTCCAATAAGCACTTGTTGACGGTTATCAAAAGCAATGGCTTTAATGTTGTTTGATGCCAATGAATTAGCATTTCGTTCATTGCTAGAGTAATAGCTGATGGAGTTATTTTTTCTATCCCAGTAATTCAGTCCCTTATCATTAGTACCAATCCAGAAGTTGCCTTTCTCATCCTGACTGATCGCACTAACCACCTCATCATTTAAGGATAATTTACCCGTGTTTTGGCTCAGCAGGTTAAATTTAATATCATTGCGATGGTAATAGTTTACACCGCCATAAAATGTACCTAACCAGATACCATTTTGTTTATCCTTGAAAAAACACCGCACCGAATTCTGGCTAATGGTGTAAGGTTGCGAAACCTGGTGGAAATAGTTATCAAATAGCCCCGAATTAGAATCAAGAATGGATAATCCTTTAAAAGTACCAAGCCAGATATTTCCATCGGTATCTTTACCCACACTCCGTATGTTATTATCGGCGATGCTATTCGAGCTGGCCTGATGTAAAAAACTTTGTTTTTGTCGTGTTTCAGGGTTGTATCGAATTAATCCTGCGCCTTCTGTAGCTACCCACCAAACATCGCCATCAAGATACACTTCATTTATAGATGCTTTTTCTGTACCGAGATCAATTTTTGATAATTGGTTCTTATTTCCCGACTTTTTAAAAAGCCCGACATCTGTTCCGATTAAAAGATCCTGTTTCCAATTGCCAATATAAGCTATTTTCTTAATCCCATAATTGAACGAATCAAAATTGATCTCAGTAAAACTTTTCGAACCTGCCGACAATTTAAAAACGCCTCCTACAACTGATGTTGCCCAAAGATTATGCTGCTTATCCTCGGTAATGGAAGAAACATACCACTCCCCTAAACTACGGGGCAGTTTATAATTAACAAACTCATCTTTTGCATAATCATATCGGCTTACCCCTTGATTACCACCTATCCACAAATTCCCAGTATGATCAACAAATAAAGTGCGGATATAATAAGATTGAAGGCTATTTACTTTACCCTTAACTGGTCGGTAGATTTTAAAACCCTTGCTGTCATAGCGATTAAGGCCATCTTGCGTACCCATCCAAATAAAGCCAAGGGTATCTTGTTTTATCGAGAAAACTGTACTTTGAGAAAGCCCCTTACTCACTGAAATATTCCTGAAATGGCGGTCAGTGACTTGAGCCTCCGCATGGGCAGTCATCAAAATAAAGCCAAGCACTAAAATGGCATTTATCCACATGAAATGGAACCAATTTGCAGCTTTTTGTATTATTGATAACTTCTTTTGAACCATGATCATTTAAATAACCTAAGGATTAACTCAAGATAAGTATTTTATACTTTTACTTAATAGGATAAAATTAGTTATTCCTGAAGCTAAACACTTTAAATTTTGATTAAAAAACTTTCAATAATGATCAATTCAAAACCGTTAATTGGCTTTATCATATTTTAAAACATCAGGTAGCTCATCCACCGCTTCCTTTTTGATAAGCTTCCCATCGATCATTTCGAGCAGAACAGAACTTCCCTTCAGGTTTGAAATAAAGGTTTTCCCCTGAAATTTGACTGGCAAATCACCATAAGTAAATAACGATTTGCTTTTCGACCCATCTATTATTAATGCAGCTCCTTTGTTACCGTTTAATTGAGCCTTAATATTCCACTCTCCAACCTTCACTTCACAAATTCCTTCGTTATCGTTCGGTATTTTTACTACTTCAACCGCACCTGTTTTAATTTGTATGATGGTTAGAAACCTAAAATTCTTAGATGGTAAAGACGTAATGCCAGCATGCCACTGATTTTTGAAATCTTTGATTTTGCCCTCATCATCAGTTACCTTATTCCAGTTTTCTGCAGGTTCGGAAAATTGATTATGGACGACCAAGCTAATTGGGGTGTAGGCAAAAACCGTTGCTAAACTGCTTAGGGAGTCATTTTCAGTAATGAAATCCTTTCGATTAACTGAATTTGAAATCGATGCTAGAATCTTACTGTACGGTGCATGAAATTGAGTGGTCCATTTTACAGGTTTGTTTGCTGATAATTCATCATAGAGCACAACATATTCGCCAGCAAGCTGAAGCACGTGTCGGCGATACAAGGTTACACCAGATTCACCATAAACATTTCCTTTATTTGGCTGAGCCTTGATCTGATCAAAGCGGTTTAACCAAAATTCACTTTGAATCTTTCCGTAGGCATTGCTAGCATCCCCCAAAGCGTATTGAATATGGTTACCGCTGAGTGATCGAGGTATCCAACCATAACCTTCTTCACCAATTTTTTGACTGATGCTATCGGCTAAAATTGTAGAATATGCCCTGGAACTTCTATAATAGAAAAGGTTATGCTTATCGCTAAAATTGCTGTAATAACCACTTCCACCAAAAAGTACTTTACCTTTATAATTTATGGTAAAAGCATTTTGTGATGCATGTCCATGACCTGATGCGCCAAAAGGACTGCTTAACAAATAACTGCTTAAACTACGGCTGGCATCAGCAAGATTTTCATGCATGGCAACAACACCTACATCGCTGAATGTCCTGGCTTTGGATAAATCGTCAAAAGATTTTGTAGCGATCTTGCGGTCTGGCTTGTAATTTAAAAGTCTAAACAGCAGATAATCATCGGTTCCTCTAAAATATTCAGGATTATCGGCTTTTATCTTCGCTACATAATTGTTTAGATAGGGATTATTTACTTTAAGACTTAGTGCATCTGCAAACCAAGCTTCGCCTTTCACAATGTATGGAATGTTTTCCCACATATCACCCGTTGCGGTCGATGCGGAACCATTTGGATGGGTATAAATCAGGTAATAGGGTAAGTTTTGCATCCAGGGGAGCTTAAAATAATCTACTCCACTAAAATCACCAAACATTTGCGACAGGTAAATGATGGATTTGAAGTTGACCCTAAAATACCCATTTCCTTCATGCCAGCCACCATCCGTAGTGCCTAAAACTGGGAACCTGGCCGACCAGACCTCATACATATAAGTCAACCATTCTTTTGCCTCGGGTACTTCATTGATTACTGAAACTGTTGCAATTGCAAGGTTCCTTAAAGTAATTTGCCAAACATGATTATCGCTCACATGAAGCTCAAAACGGTTTGGAAGATGATCATAAACCCTTTTTGCCCTTAGTGTAATGATATTTTTTAAGCGGAGCCTTTCTTCTTGATTTAAATAATCATAACCTGCATCATAAAACCAGCCTAAAGCTTCCAGCACTGCGCCACTGGTAAAATCATCGCCAGTAGCCAACCCATTCGGATTCATGTTGGCAATATTCAAGGCCCTTCTTTTTGCATCCAGAATAAAACGTTTGTCTTTGGTTAACTGGAAGGCAATACAAAGATTTCTAACTGGTGTGCCTACCGCATCACCAAACCCGTGGTACATACGTTCGATAATAATCTTTTTTTCCAAAGGCGTTTTACCTGTGGTATCAATAATTCTTTGAGGTTTTTCAACAGGAAGCGGCTCCAACATCAATTTTTCAGCAAATGCAATAAACTTTTTAGCTTCAGGATTATGGAGATTTCTATTGTAAAAATCTTCCCCAATCTGGTTCATGTTCCATAATAATGGATGTGACCCTTCATTTCGTTTTAGCACGGTTTCTATTGGTGGAGAAACTTGTAAACTGGCGTATTTGGGATCTATTAAAAAGTTGTAGGTTTCAGACCAAATCCAATTATTGCTATTTTTAAGTGTGTAGCCGTATTTCCAATACCATTTACCAGGTTTTAAAGCCTGATGCAGTGGATAAACTGCCCAACGCTGTTCTTTACCCGATATTACGTTGCTTTTGAAATTTGGATCAGTAGCAAGCATGACCTTATACTTTACATTTCCGATATTGGGATCTTCTGGAACCTCGCTGCCACTTTCCATAGGCAAAACCCTGGTTTTACCGTTAGTGCCTGGCCATAATAAGGCCAGAGCATTGGTTGGAACCGTTATACCATTAGCTGGATATGGCCACTCCCGTACTCGGGCATGAAGTTTTGCTTCATTAACTTGTTTTACACCAAACTGCTGTGCGAAGGAGTTAATCGAGAGCAAGGAAATAAAAACTGCTATAAAAATTTTCATTATAATATATTGAGATACTTTACTACAAACCTGAATTAAATTTATCGCCATTTTTCGTGCACCATTGCTTAAGGTGATTTCTCATTTTTAATAACTTGTTTTTGCTTGCGTTTTCCTTTGCCAGATTATGCATCTCTCCAGGATCTTTTTTCAGATCAAAAAGTTGCTCACGCAGAATCCCCTGATTATAAACGATATATTTAAAATCCTTTGTAATTACCGCTCGTCCGCTGATACCCAGCAGTTCTTCGTTATCGGCAAAATCGGTTTCTATGACTAAGGTATCACGGAGTGATAAGCTTGGATTACTCATCCTTTTACTTAGATCTGCTCCTTTCAAATAACCTGGCTTGTTTACAGCGGCAAGCCCACAAATTGTTGGAATCACATCTACGCCGTTGCAAACCAGCATATCATCTGTACGGGCTTTCATTGACCCATCCATTTTGGAAATGATAAAGGGGACTTTCGCGGATTCTTCATATAAAATCTGTTTCTGATTCCAGCTATGGCCTGCATATCCGTCGCCATGATCTGCAGTAAAAATGATGATCGTATTTTTTTCCACGCCATATTTTTGAAGTGATCCTAAGAGCATTTCGATATAACCATCCACTTTTTCAACTAAACGGTTATAAGCCCATCGATATTGCCGCCACTGATCTCCAGTCCAGCCTACTGATGGGTAAGTGCGCAAACCAACCGTTTTTTGCTGATCCCTTACAATCTTCGGTTCCAGTTCGGGAATTCGCCAGTTTGAAGGTAAAGGTGGGCACTCCGCTACAGGTGGGGCATTTGCTAAAACATCCATCTTTAATGTTTCACCCCTTGCCCACTCGCAAATATCATGGGGATTTAAAAAAGAAGCGACTAGCAAAAACGGCTTATCTTTATTTTCCTTAATAAACCTGGCACAAAAGGATGGCGTTGCCGCGTCGTTATAATCCAAAAAAGAAGTATTTTCGATGTATTTAAATCCGTGTTGACCTACTTTGCTTGTGGGTACAGGTAAGTGCCACTTGCCTACATAGCCAGTTTGGTAACCTCCATTTTGAAATATTTTACCCATCATTAGTAAGCTATCTGGCCATTGTCCATCTTTTTCTGGTGCATTGCCAATAAAACCTGTTTCATGAGGCATTTTGCCGCTAAAAATTGAAGAACGCGATGGCGTACACAGAGGCTGCGCACAATAAGCCTTGGTAAAACGAACGCCATTTTTCGCAAGTTTATCCATAGCAGGGGTTTTTAAATATTTATTCCCCGCAGCACTCATGGCTTCAGCAGTCTGCTGATCGGTCATAATGATCAGAATGTTTGGCCGTTCTGGCGATTGGGCAAAAACATATAACCCTAATAAAGAAAATATTAACATTAACATAATCCCTTTCATTGAGAAACTCTCTTTGCCAGCAACGTTCAATCTCATATTTTATAAATCTAAAATCTGGTAATGTTCTTTGTAAATAACTTCCATCAATAATTATTCTTTGTAATGCTGCGAAAATCGGCAAAACGATATTTACTTTATCAATCCAAAGCTTCCGATTTCATTTTCTTGCTTGGTAAAAATTGCCTTTTGGCAATAATCTTATCAAACCTTACTTCAATTACACTTGCGATTTTATCTGGTGCACTCAAGGGTAGACCCGTTATTGCTAACTTACCATCTCTATTTTGCTTTATTTTTAGCGCACTTTTTTGCCCTAACAAGTTGGCGCTAATGGCTCTATCGGCTAAGCCTTCCAATTCTAGTTTTCCATCAACTGGCCAGTTAAATATCGATAAATAAAGCGTGGTGCTATTTTTATCGTCTTTGGCAGTAATACGGCCCCAATCTACATTTGCTATTGGGTTGGCGTGTGTACCATAAATGGCTATACCATATTTTTTCATCCAATCGCCAATGTCTTTTAGGCGATCTATGCTTTCCTGTGGAAAAGTACCATCCGCCTTAGGCCCGACGTTTAATAAATAGTTACCTCCTTTTGATGCAATATCTAGGAGATTTTGAACCAGCATAGCCGATGATTTCCATTTATCATCATTGCTACGGAAACCCCAAGAGTTGTTCATCGTCATACAGTTTTCCCAGTCCTTGCCATCTAGCTCAGATAAATTAGGGATTTTTTGTTCTGGCGTTTTATAGTCGCCTCCAAACTGAGGCTTTTTGCTTAATCTATCGTTTGTAATTACATTAGGAAACGGCTTCAGTGCGTCTTTTAATTTTTGCGCCTGGTCTGTAGTTATATATGCTGGGGTATCCCACCAGATCACGGCCACATCACCATAATTAGTCAACAACTCTTTTATTTGAATTACAGCAATCGTGTTAATGTACTCATCGAAAGTTTTGGTATCCTGAACTGGGTCCCAATGCCCGTTATGCGCTAAAGTATAGGCATCAATTTTTGCACTATCGGGATTATTCCACCCTTGGTTCATTGCTCTACGGTGTGCCGCACCACCCGAATTGCCCCAATCCTGCTCCTGAGAATAATAAAAACCCAATTTCATTCCTTGTTTTCTACAGGCTTCTGCCAAAGGTTTCAATAAATCTTTACCGTACTGTGTGGCATCCACAATATCCCAATCGCTCGCCTTGCTGTCAAAAAGGGCAAAACCATCGCGGTGTTTCGCCGTAATTACAATGTATTTCATTCCCGCAGCTTTTGCCGACTTCACCCATTGCTCAGCGTTATATTTTATAGGGTTGAAATTCCTTGCGGTGTCTTTATATTCCCGAACAGGCACTTTCATTCTGTTAAATAGCCAAGCCCCGTCTGCTACACGTTGTTCTATCCCGTGGTAACGACCTGCAAATTGGGCATAAGCTCCAAAATGGATAAACATACCAAAACGGGCTTCTCGCCACCATTCCATCTTTTTATCTGGTGTTTGTTGTGCAAAAATCGGTAAACATACAACTGCTGAAAGAAAATAAAATATGAACAACCTCTTCATCATAAGATCAATTAAAACTAATATTAATACTGGGTCATTTGACCGACTAAATTTGCAGGAACCTGAACTTAAACAGCTTTCTATTAATGATTTGACCTTGCTAACGACTTCATTTTGGCTTTCATCTTTAGATTTATCCCATCAATTGCATTTCATCATCGCATTACAAAGCGATGCCATTTATAGAGATCAAACTTTACAGAAATTAAAATCCTGGATTTTGTCTGGTAATGTTTTTATTCACATCCAGCTCGTTTTGCGGAAGCGGATAAAGTTCATGTTTACCTTTAACAAAATTGGTACTTGCTACATACGCATATTGCGAACGAATGGCTTTGACAGCATCCTGTGTTGCTTTTATCTTATCACCAAGTAAATTCCATCTAATCAGGTCAGATCTGCGCATACCTTCGAAGCACAATTCCCACGCTCTCTCGTTTTGAATTCTTAGCAGAAAAGCATCCTTAGACAATCCTGTTGGTAAATCTACAGTTGCATTTGTACGCTTGGTCTGCAGTCCCGCTGTTAGTACTGCCCCAGTACCCACCCCGTTAATGCTAAGGGTTGGCGGTGTTGTATAGCCACTTCCTGCATTTAAAATCGTAACTGCTGATATTCGTCCAGATGTGATTACTGGTACTGCATAAGCATCCACGCCCGAACCTGTAATGCTGATTGTTGTAGCAGCTGTATAGCCCATACCTCCAGCACCAAGCGTAATTGTAATACCACTTCCTGGAGTGTTTGTTGCATACGCTCTTCTTCTCACTGCATTGATGGCATCATAAGCTTCAATAGTTGGGCCATTATTCAACTCGTTATCAATCTCTGCTTTCATCAGCAAAACATCTGCATAACGCATGGCAACATAGTTGATGTTTGTGTAGCTTCTTTCCAAAGCTGAGTTTTTTTGATATTCACGGCTCCACTTTCCCGGCGTCCAGGTTTCATCTTGTCTCGCCGTTAACAGCGGTACACGGTTTCCGTTAGCATCCAGGCTATATCTGGCAATCGAAAAATCACGACGAAGGTCTCCGTTATCAAAACTGCTATAGAAAGATGCAGGAACAAAAACTCTATTTAAAGTGCTACCGTAAAGCCCATTAGCCGTTAGGCCTGCATTAAAAAAACCAAAACTAGAACTCGACGTTGTGGTAACTGCTGGCGTGTAAAAAGAAACTTCAAAAAGACTTTCCTTTGGTTCGAATACCTGCTGTGATTGGTTTTTAAAAACCTGGCTATAACTATTGTTTAATTGGTATAGACCAGATCCAATAACCTCATTTACTTGATTCTGTGCGATCTGATAATATTTTATATAATCATTGGGCCTTTGCATGGCGCCGTTGGCGCTCAGTGAATATCCCCCCGCAAAAAGTGCGACACGAGCCAATATTGCCTTTGCACCAAATTTATTAATCCGTTCATCGGTAGGTAGAGATGCAGGCAACACCGCAATAGCTTCTTGCATATCCTTAATTACCTGCTCATAAATTGCAAAACGATCGGTAAGGGGTAATCTTAATTCATCACCCGTAACCGAACTTTTTGTTTTAAAAGGCACATCGCCCCACAACCTAACCAATTCTGAATAATAAAATCCCCTCAAAAACTTGGCTTCTCCCACCATTCTATTTAGATCGGCTTTTTCAGCAACCGATCCATTTGTGTATAAATTCATTTGCGGAATACGTTCAATCACTACATTAGCACGGTCTATTCCAGCATAAAGGGTCGACCATGTATTGTAAAACATTGAGTTTCCAGCCAGATGATAGTAGTGTGAAACCTCTCTAAAGTCATTAACAGTAGTTCCTGGACTTAAAAACTCTGCATCTGTGTCAGCATCATATACCAAAGGAATATTCCATGCGTAGGTATTTGGACTTTTCATAGCTTCATAAACACCAAGTGTAGCAGAGTAAGCTTCACTAACCGATTGAAAATAATTTGCAGAGGTAAAAGACGAATAAGGAGTGGTTTCTACCATTTTTTTGCAGGAAATCAGTGGCATTAGCCCAATCAATCCAACGACTAAAGCCTTTCTTATATTAGTATTTTTCATTTCAATCAATATTAAAGGGATAAATTTAAACCAGCTACAAAAGATTTGCCTCTTGGATAGGCGCTGAAATCCACGCCTGGCGTTAATGGATTATTAATTACACTTACCTCTGGATCATAACCAGAATAATTGGTAAATACATGGAGATTATATGCAGTAAAATACACTCGGGCATTTTTGATTTTTACTTTCTCCAGCCATTTCTTTGGAAAAGTATAACCTAAACTTATATTATTGATTCTTAAGAATGAACCATCTTCTATCGCATAACGGGTTAATCGACCTCCTGTAACCCCTGCAATAGAGGCTACCGTGTTTTTTCCCCTGTTTAATGCTTCCAACTCAACTGGATTGATTACCAGTTGGCCCGCTGCGTTTACATTGGTCCATCGTTCAGCTTGGAAAGCAAGATTACTATTATATTCACCTGAAATGGCCAGATTATTTTGAATGTTAGCGTTATATATATCGTTTCCGTAAGTAAAATCCAGGAAGATGCTCAGGTCAATGCCTTTATAGCTAAAATTATTGTTTATACCGCCTGTAAACTTAGGATTTGCATTGCCAATAACTGTACGGTCGAAATCATTAATCAGACCATCTGGCGTACCATTCGGGCCACTTATGTCGGCATACTTAGCATAACCTGGCTGAACCACGGTACCATTATTTACCACACCCGTTTTTAATGTATATGTGTTAGTAGTGGCATTAAAATTAAAGTCATTTACCTGATACAATCCATCGCCGATATAACCGTACATGATGCCAACAGGTTGTCCAACTTGTAAGATATAATCATTAAAAGCTGTATTATAACTACTTACCAATAAAGAACTTTCCTCATTACTTAATTTTAAAACTTTTGTCCTGCTGAATGCGATGTTGAAATTTGTATTCCACTGGAAAGCGGCCTTTTTAATATTAATGGTATTTAAGGTAAATTCGATTCCTTTACTCGAAGTTTCGCCAATATTTTGGAGTTGAGTGGTAAAACCAGAGCTGGCAGGAATACGCGTATTATAAAGTAAATCTTTAGAACGGTTATCGTAAATATCTGTAGTAAGGGTTATTCTTTGCTTCAATAAACCTAAATCCAGACCCACATTACGTTGCACCACCGTTTCCCACTTTAAAAATGGATTAGATAGATTAGACTGATAAGCAGTGCTGATAATCTGATTGTTTAAAGGATAGTTACCCGTAACAAATGTACTCAGCGATGCATAATTGGCAATTCGGTTATTACCCGAACTTCCATAACTAACACGCAATTTCAGGTCAGAAAAAATCTTGTTTCCTTCCATGAAAGGTTCTTGTATAATCCTCCAGGCAACTGCTGCTGATGGAAAATAGCCAAATACATTCTCAGATCCGAATTTGGATGATCCATCTCTTCTTAATGAAGCACTCAATAGATACCTGCCTTTGTAGGCATAATTTCCCCTGGCGAAGAACGATAGAAGTTTATCATCCTCGGCATAAGATGTTGGAAAACCCGCAACAGTACCAGCGCCTAAATTATCAAAACCATTGTTTACTGCAGGAAATCCACTTGCGGAGGCTGAAAAATTTTCTAAATAGCTGTAAATGTATTCCTGTCCTACTGAGATATCCATTTTATGGTCTTTCGCAAAGGTGTTGGCATAGGTTAATACGTTATTGAAAGAAACACGTTGAGATAGCGCATCACTAATGCTTCCATTTGGTCCGCCTGCACGAATCGCCTGAATGTTAGTCGCATCGATGAATGTTTTGATCTTATTGGTTTGACTGGTATAGCTAATCAAGCCATTGTAGGTCAGGTGATCGATAATACTATATCTCGCAGTTGCACTGGCGTTTAAACTTTTTATAGATTGTTTAATTTGACGTGAGTTAAGCGCAACCAGAGGACTTTGGAAAGCTGGACTACCTTGGTTATCCAGCGGATCAATGGCATCATCCAATAAATCTAGATCATTACTATTTTTTCCGTTTATCGGGCGGTATTGAAGTAAGGTTTGTAGAAAACTCAATCTGGCGTTACCCCCCGTTTGTGTTCCTCCGGTTCCATAAATTACCTGGTTTGAATAATTCACAATACCAGTTACCACGCCTTTTTTCCCTATATTGTTGGTTACAGTAAGTTTCGCGATATCTTTATTTGCACCACTATTCAATAATAATCCATCATTGTTATTTTTAGAATAAAAAAGGTTGTATCTGATCTCACTATTCCCTCCATTGATGCTCACCTTATGATACTGACTCATTACCGTTTTTCCTAACACCTCATCCTGCCAGTTAATTCCAGGTCTATCGCCATAATTGATCTGTAAGGAATCAAAAGAACCATAGGTACTGATAAATCGTTGAAGCCTTGTGGCATCGCGAACTGAATTTTCATAAGCATACTGCGCATATTGAAGCGGACTAAGTACAGGCAAATATTTGCTTGTGATTCTGGCGCCTACATATCCGTCATAGTTTATAGTGGTTTTACCACCCTTAAGTTTTTTGGTAGTTACTAAAACAACTCCATTGGCTCCACGGGCTCCATAAATTGCAGTAGCAGAAGCATCTTTCAATACATCGATCGATTCCACATCCATCGGATCTAAAAAAGCTAACCCTTCAGTTTGTGGCACGCCATCAACCACATACAAAGGTTCATTGCTTTGGGTTATAGATGTTCCGCCTCTAATTTTTATAGATGGTTCAGCACCAGGATCTCCACTACCAACGCTTACCTGCATTCCAGCAATCCTGCCTTGTAAAGCCTGCGCTACGTTTTGAACAGGAACTTTGGCGATTTCTGTCCCGCTGATGGATGACACTGACCCCGTTAAACTACCACGGGTGGTTTCCTGGCCATATCCTGTAACCACTACTTCGTTAAGTGTATTGGATTCATCTTGCAATTTGGCATCTATAACAGTTCTGTTATTTACGCTGATTTCTGTCACTTTTGATCCAACGTACCTGTAAACGAGTATTGCATTTGCTGGCACTTTTATTTGATAAGATCCATTTTCCGAGGACATTACTGCATTCTTGGTTCCTTTTTCAAGAATTGTCGCACCTGGGATAGGTTGGTTAGTTCCATCTCGAACCACACCTTTTACCATAATCACATTTTGAGCTTGTGATACAGTAACTAAGCATAGTAGACATAGCATAAGTACGATTTGTTTCATTTCAGTTAGGTTAGTTTGGTATTTAGTCTAGAATATGTTGGTTAGTTTATTTTTATATTTTATTTGCTAAAACTTGATGGCAAATATTTGAGTATTTTCAACAACGAATCTATGTTATAGAATCTATTTCGGGTTTTAAATTTGGTTAAATCATTATCAAAATTGATTAATAATGTATTTAAACTACCATTTTTTGCTTCATATTTTCAATTGCACCATACTTTTGAAATACATTTGCTGCACAGCCTAATAACCCTGCTTTGTTACCAAGGCCAGCAGCAACAATTTGGGCCGATCCTGGTCCTGTAGGTACAGCCAGTGCCAATACTCGTTTTTCAATCTCCCTGATGTAAAAAGAACCCGATTCACTAATGCCTCCCCCAATAATTATCCTTTGTGGATTGAACAGGTTGATAAAACTTACAATACCTGTGGCCATATAATCAAAATGAGATTCCATCACCTCCATTGCATCGCTTTCTCTTAACATGTACCTGCTGACGATATATTTTGCATCTACATTCTCAGGAGTATCTTTACAGATAGATTGATAGTGATTGACCATTGCAGTGATCGAAGCATAGGCTTCCAAACATCCTCTGGCACCACATGCACAAGCCTTACCTTTATGATTTATGATAATGTGCCCCAATTCAGTTCCCCTGTTTTTGAACCCGCCATAGAGTTTAGAGTCAATCAGCACCGCACCACCTATTCCAGTACCCACTGTGATGAACACCGCATCGCTACAGTCTTTGGCCGCACCATAAGTCAGCTCACCTAGGCCCATCAGGTTTGCATCATTATCAATAATAATGTTTTTACGGGTAACCAGTTTTAATATGTTGCCCAGTTCTACATTCCTGAAGCCAGGCAAATTAATTCCGCCTGCAATTACTACATTATTCTCGATGATGCCAGGAAATCCTACACCAACTCCAAGAATTGAATCATCATATCTTTTGGCACAAGCATTAATGGCTTCAGTCATGTGGCCGATTACAGCACCATGTGTTTTCACATTTGTCAGCGAAATGTTTGTTGAGTACAAAATTTCACCATGGGCATTTACAACCCCGCATTTAATGGAAGATCCGCCAACGTCGATACCTATTGCATTTAATTGGTTCATGTTTAAAACATTTATTTAGGTTGAGATAATTTATGATCAGGATCCACTTGCGATGCAGAACATAAACAAACCCTAAAGTACAGGCATTTCGATACTTATAGTTTCGATTTTAGACTAAAGTATTTAAGTTTTGGCTAATGCTAATAATTTGACTGAGGGGGCAAATATTCCCAGCTGGCGCATTTTAAAAGGTTTCCGTCAAAAAGTTTCTTAATCAAAATCAAAAGCATTTTAACGAAAATCAAAATCAAAAATGCATCGTCTAACCTAATTTCACAATTGCTTATTCAGCAGATTATTTAACCAGCAAAAAGACAAATCTCTCAGATGAAAAAAGTCCTTACCATATTCTTTATTAGTGCCCTGACATTTAAAAGTTATGCACAACAAGAAACGCAATGGTTTTCAAAAGCAACCCGTGTAGTCGAGCTTCAACTTAAGAAAGCTGCAAGCGCCTATAGTCCAGGAAAAAACCCGCGTTCTGTTAATCCTGATGGAACGGTCAGGCTGGCACCCTACAAAGACTGGACAACTGGATTTTTTCCAGGTTCGTTATGGTATGGTTATGAACTTACAGGAGATAAAACCCTGGCTGCTGATGCTAAACGCTTTACTTTAGCCTTAGATTCGGCAAGGTATATTACCAATACACATGACGTTGGTTTTATGCTCTACTGTTCTTATGGAAATGCCTACCGCATTACTGGAAACAAAGAATATCTACCAGCGCTAGAAGATGGTGCAAAGCATTTATTGAACCGTTTCGATCCTAAAATCGGAGTGATCAGATCATGGGACTTTGCCTGGTGGAACTACCCTGTGATTATTGACAACATGATGAATTTGGAATATTTATATTGGGCTTCAAACTTCCTAAAACAGCCCAGCTACGGCAATGCTGCAAATGCTCACGCTTTAACAACTCTTAAAAACCATTTCAGGAAAGATTATAGTTCTTATCACGTAGTCGATTATGACCCAAAAACAGGTAAGGTTATTCGAAAGGCAACACATCAAGGTTTAACTGATGAATCGGCCTGGGCCCGCGGGCAAGCATGGGGACTCTATGGATACGCCATGTGTTACGCCAATTCTAAAGATGAGAGATTTTTAGAACAGGCTGAACACATCGCAGCTTTCATCATGAATCATCCTAAAATGCCAAAAGATAAAGTTCCTGCCTGGGATTTCGATGTTCATAACGCCCTTGATACAGCCGAGCGAGCGCCGAGAGATGCTTCAGCCGCAGCAGTTATTGCATCAGGATTATTAGAACTGAGTACACAGGTTAAGGATGGCAAGAAATATTTCACCTATGCAGAAGATATTCTAAAATCTCTTTCATCAGATGACTATCTGGCGAAACCAGGTGAAAACAAATATTTTATTTTGAAACACAGTGTTGGTGCTTTCCTTTATAATTCAGAAATTGACACTCCACTTGACTATGCAGATTACTACTACCTGGAAGCTCTGAAACGTTATAATGAAATCGCAAAAATTGATTTAAAATCAATCAAAAAAAATTAATACACCATGAAATTAAAAGTATTAAAATTCCTGATTGCCCTTGCAATTTCTGGTCTAAGTTTGAAAGCGCAGCAAAGCCCGATTTCAAAGGAAGACTTCGACAATATTAATTTAAACTATCCTGGACTGGAAAAAGTAAATCAAAGCTTTCAATCAGCGAAGTACGATCAAGCTGCCCAAGAGCTGTTAGTTTATTACCGTAACCGAAAACAAATACACCACCCTGATTTCAATATCGGAGATGAGCAGCGTTTCAAAGGAAAATCGATAGGTGCAGCAAATCAGGAGAAAGCAGATAATGCATTGCTTCATAAATTCCAGCCACATAAAGGTTATGGATTTTTCGATTACGGAAAAGAAATCAACTGGCAGCTTTGGCCAGTAAAAGATAATGAGGTAAGGTGGCAGTTGCATCGCGTATATTGGTGGCAATCTATGGGATTAGCCTATAGAAGCTCAGGAGATGAAAAATATGCCAGGGAATGGGTTTATCAATTCCGCGATTGGGTTAAGAAAAACCCATTAGGTCTTTCTGCAGATAATGATGCTTATGCCTGGAGGCCATTAGAAGTTTCAGAAAGAGTACAAAGCTTGCCAGGAACCTTCAATTTATTTCTGTCATCGCCTGAATTCACGCCCACATTTTTAATGGAATTTTTGAAATCTTTCCATCAACAGGCGGATTATATCCCACAACATTACTCGAAAGAGGGCAACCATCTATTATTTGAAGCCCAGAGGGTATTATTTGCAGGAGCATTTTTTCCTGAGTTTAAAGCATCGCCATTCTGGAGAAAAAGCGGTATAGATATATTAAACACAGAAATCAAAAAGCAGGTTTATGCCGATGGAGTGCAGTTTGAGTTATCCCCGGTATATCATATTGCATCTATTGAAATTTTTCTCAAAGCTTTCAACGCTGCAAAAATGGCTGGCGTTGAAAGTGAATTCCCTGAAACTTTTAGTGAAACCATTGAGCGGATGATCATGGCTAATATCGATTTTTCATTCCCAGATTATAGTGCACCAATGTTCGGCGATTCGTGGATTGCGGATAAGGCGGGAAGAATAAAATTATATCAGGCTTGGGCTAAAAGCTTTCCAAAGAATAAAGTTATCCAATATTTTGCAACGGAAGGCAAAGAAGGGGAACGCCCAGATCACCTTTCTCACGCATCAAGCAATGCGGGTTTTTATACTTTCAGAAACGGATGGAACAACGAATCAATAGTGATGGTTTTAAAAGCAAGCCCTCCGGGAGAATTCCATGCGCAACCAGATAACGGTACATTTGAGCTTTATGTTAAGGGTCGAAATTTTATGCCTGATGCAGGAACTTTTGTTTACAGTGGCGATGCGGAGATAAATAAGCTACGTGAGCAGTATCGCCAAACCAAAATGCATAATACACTAACATTGGATGATCAGAATATGCTAATCACAAATGCTAAACAAAATAAATGGAAAACGGGTAAAATGATGGATGTATTAACATTTACCAACCCGAGTTATAAGGATTTAGATCATAAGCGAACTGTACTTTTCGTTGATCAAAAATATTTTATCATTATCGATAGAGCAATCGGATCTGCAACAGGAAAACTGGATGTTCGCTTTCATTTGAAAGAGGATGCCAAGCCAGTTTACGATAAATCAAAAAACCTAATATATACCACCTATGGCGATGGCAATAACTTGTCGATCCAATTGCTTAACCCTGCTAAAACAGCCTTATTAGAAGAGCAAACTAAAGTTTCTTACGAGTATAGAAAAGAAATGCCCCGACCAGCAGTAGCCTTCGAAAAACAAAAGGTAGATGCAACAACACCGTATTTCATCAGCGTAGTTTACCCTTTTATAGGTAAAAAAGCACCAGAGATAACGATGAAGGAAAATACTGGAAATGACTTTGTTCAGGGCCAATTAGATTTCACATTAATCATCAACGGAAAAAGCCAAAACGTTAAAACCAACATCAATCAGTAAAGACTTTTGTTGTATCCTATTATTAAACACATCTAACCAAAGAGAATAATGAAAAACATAAATCTCATATCGCACAAACACCTGATATTTATTGCGTTTATAGCACTGTCATGTAGTAAAGAAAGCACTGTTGACAGTCAAGATCGTGTTTCGACGCTATCCTTAAATGATAAAAACAATGTTAAGAAAGCGAGTGATACATTTAATAATGGCGATACAATCCTTAATGTAAATTACGAAACCGGCACCTTTGATTCAGGGATTACGGGCCTGACGGCCACACATGCGACAGCCTCAGATGCTGCCTATATGGTAAGTCCTGCGGGCAATGGCAGCAACTTTGCCATTGCCCATAAAATTGTTTATGGCGATACCACCTATAATTCTGATGGAAACATAAGAAGTGAAAGTGATGCGATAGCCATACAGAAAGCGAAGTTTTTCCCTGGTGATGAACGCCGTTACGAATTCAGCGTTTTATTAAAAGACTGGACACCCTGGGTTTCTGGACCTACCTACGAAACAACAATATACCAACTTAAAGTATCAGGCAATTCTACCTCTGGATCTGGTGTTCCTCTACAATTTCGAACGGCGAGAAATGCAATGCGTTTAAGATATGAAGGTTCTACTTCCATAAAAGACATTATTACAGACTTACGCCCATATGTAAACCAATGGTTAAATTTTAGAGTAGATGTACTATGGGCAGACAATAATACAGGTTACATGAAAACCTACATGCAGCTTCCAGGCCAAAGTAGTTATATCCTTGTTGATGAAAAAACGAACTATACCACGTTTGCAGGAAATGTAAGTATTGGAAATGTAGGCTACATTAAATGGGGAGTTTATGTAACTCAAGCGCCCTTAACCCGTATTGCCTACCATGATAACATCAAAATTATTAAGTTGCCACTGCAATAATTTTCCCAAACATATTCAATAAAATCTTTCTGTTAAAACAGCTCTTATTACGGACTGCAAATGGAATGGGATAAGCGAGGTTCATTGCGTTGTCGGAAGTAAATTTATTAATCTTTTTATACGGATTTTTAATATCAGAAATTACAAAGACTATGTGTAAGCGGTTTCGAAAATTATTCAAATTAGATGGAAAAAATTAACTACAAAACTCCTCGACTGGAAGATAAAAACTAAGATCAACAAAAAGCTATTTAAAAATACCTTCTGGGAGTATTGCGGTCCAGGATTTGGGAAAGCTTTCGACACCAAAAATTTCGGCTATTACTCTGGAAGTATTTTTGTTGCTGTTATAAATTTGAGTGATACCAGTCTTCTTGATTTTTGGACCAGTAATAGCCCATGGAATTTGCATTTCCTCCATGCTCACACCACCATGACCAGTTCCCTTACCGCCGTGATCAGTGATAAGCAAAAAATAGGTATCCTTGGCCAGATCATTTACTTCCAATTTTTTAACAAATTCACCAATAGCCTGGTCTGCTTCCTTAACTGCATCAATATACTCGTTCGACATCCACTTAAAACCATGCCCAGCGTGGTCAATTCTTACACTATATAAAAAAACGAGTTGCGGACTTTTTTTGTTATCCAAAATAAATTGTTCTGCTGATTTATAGTTATTAACAAATCCATCTTTTTCTTCAAATGAAGCCACATCTAAATACTTCTTATTCATTGAATTGATCAACTCGGCCCAGTTGTAGTAAAAAGCAGTTTTAACTGCTGGCCTAGCATCTTTTAAAACCTTGAAAATGGAAGGAAAATACCCTTCACCATCTACATCCAATGCCTGAAGTTCGTGCTTATTTAAAACCCAGCTGTTATTGGTAACACCATGTTCTTCAGGTCCGGCACCAGAAAAATGGCTCGTCCAGTTTGGCAATGTTACCGATGGCATTACTGGCCTGGTATCAAGAGAAATCAGTCCATGTGCAAAAAGTTTATCGATATTTGGATGTGGTATTTTCCTGTATGCTTCAGATGAAAACCCATCCAAACCAATAATGACCACACGCTGCCCGAAAACGTTTGATAGAGATGTTAAGAAGACAATCAATAGAATTGATATAATTTTTAGAGATTTCATATTTTAAAATTTTACAATCAGCAAAAGAACCTATTTAAAAACTTTGATTAAATGATCAAAATTTTAATCCACTGGAAAAAACTACCCTTTTTTCACAAAGCGAACTGCCCATACGCTTATTGAGGATAATATACAAAAAATGGAGATAATGATGAATATACTATTCGTACTTCCCGTAATATCAATTGCGAAGCCTAAGATTGGTTCTCCGAACGCCGCAAACATATAACCTGTCATATTCATAAAGCCTATACCTCTACCTGTCAGATTACTCCCCAGCAAATCAGGGCTTAGAGGGAGGGCCTGCAGCCATAGCATACAACCCAAGACCTTACAACGTTCTTCTTCACGCTACTAATTGTTGATTAGTTCAGCATCAGGCGCCCATGCCATCGACTGAAAGTAACCTTCAATGCCCAACAAAAGCATGATTATGGTAGGACTAACAGAAAAACTAATGGCAATATTAGTTATAATGGAGAGGTATGCACCAGTCGTCAACATAACCCTTGCTCTGAACTTATCAGTAAAGGAAATACTCAAATCAGCTTTTTTGCTACTGGATTATTTAATATCACAGTTATCAATAAGTTGAGTGCTCTGTTTTGCATTCGTAGTTAGGCTCGTTGATCCTGTTTTTATAAAATCTCCTTGCATATAATAGTTATTTAATTGGACAGGAAGACTACCATCTTTAATTCTAATTAACCATTCTCTCTGACACGCAGATACAGAGCCTTTATCATTTTGGGGATACGTCATGCTTGACTCATGCGAAAAACCGACCACATGCCCCATTTCATGCGCAAATGTAGAAACAGGCTCAAACATGGCTTTGTTAATTACTGAAGCCGCTATACCAAGTGTCCCTCCGCCGCCAAGACCCGTTACGCCACCCTCACAGATCCCTAAACTTAATTTTGTTTTATTAACTATATTATTGTAAGCGGTCAGTTTTTCTGCTGGTGACATCAATATAACGTCGTTATTGGTGATGGATTCGTTTAGAAAAGACTGTCGCATATTGGTAGCGCTGCTGTATAGATAAGCCATATTAATTAATAAAGCACTATATTTTCTAAAATCCTGTGGCGTGGGGTTGTCTTTCCAGTTTTCCTGATTATGGTTTGGATCAAAATCATTAGGCTTGAACTGCCACTTCATCTCACCAGCTTTTTTGAGTTTCTGCAATAGTGGAGTGGTACCTGTGTAATCAAAGCTTACCTGCGATGGTGCAATACCCACAGTTTTATATTGAGCTAAACTGACAATTTTATTCGTTTGGTTTTCAAAGAAATCAGTGGTTTCATTAACAAAAGGATATTTTATTTTTTTGGTGGTGTGCGCTTTAATATCAGCAACCAAAAGTTTAACAGGCTCATCTCGACCATTAATTTTTAGCAGAATAGTGACCTCTTCAATATCTAACGGAACAAAATTTGTAATCTCAATGGTGGTATTATCGATAGCATTTACGCTAATTAACCTTGTGAAATCGATTCTTCTATTTTCGGCAGTGTAAATATTTAATCCCTCGCCGTCTTCGAAGATTCGTTCATCATTGTTACTGGGAGCAATTACAGCCTTTGGCGTAGTAATGGTTGGAACAGCACTTGGATCTTGATCTTTACGGCAAGAGCTTATCATAAGAAATGTTGTTAAAAGAATAACTGTTGCGCTGTTATTCATAAAGCTCAACCTCGAAATTTTGTTTTTCAATAGTAGGTGATTATAGTTATGTAAAGTAAACAATTAGGGAAATTTGTTAGTCTTGATTTGGTTAAAATTTTAGGAGCATTACTTTAGCTGAAATTAACTTCGCCATAAAATCAGTAGCGAAGATTTTAGTTGTTTCAAAAAAAAACGTAAAATAGAAGGTTATATTACAATAGCCCCGAAATTGTCGGTATAAAACTTGTCGCAACCTACAAAAAATCAAAAAAAGGGAGATGTAATCAATTGTATGCCTGGAATCGAGCACTGGCATGGCGCAACTCCGAAAACGGGTGTCACTTATATTGCAACATCTCCCGCAGCAAAAGGAAAAACCATCTGGTTAAAAAAAGTTTCAGACGATGAGTATTACGGTAAAAAATAAATCAGTTATAGTGGGTAATCACTATTAAGAGTTGGTGCAAAAAAAGGTCATAATATCATTTATGACCTTTTAAAAATTCAGGTCGGCTACAGTCTAATTTAGCAACAAATTTATAGCTCATTTAAGGCGAATCAGCAGAACCAGAACTAAAATGATTAATTATTTGGTCACATCTCACTAGCAAAAATTTACGAAGTAACCTTTAAGCATGTCAATGTCATGGATTTGCCGAGATGAATAGACTGATATTTTACAGTAGTCTAAGTTTTGCCTCTTTTTGTGAACTATGAATAACTTTAGAAAGAAATTCCATTTTCCCACATTGCTTTCACGTCTCCATCAGTTCTTGGTAATAATTTTTCTAAAGTCTGCACAGCCTCTGCCTGTATTTCTTCGATAAAGTGCCGAAAACCTGTATTATATGAATGAAACGCGGATTGATAATCATCCTGGAACATGATAAATGCATCAGCTAAAGCAGTTGCTCCAATAATTGCCAACGAACCGCCCATTCCTGCTGCTGGAGAGGCACAATAACCAGCGTCGCCAACTAAAGCTACTCTGCCTTTTGTCCAGGAGTGCATTTTTATCTGACAGAATTTATCAAAATAAAATGATGTAGAATTCAACAATTCATTCTGAAGCTCAGCTGTTCGCCAGCCCATGCCTTTCATTTGCAGGGATACAATTTCTTTCAATTGGTCTTGCTTACGAAAATCATAGCTAATTTCATTTTCAGTCCTGAAAGTAAAAATAACATCCGTCTTGTTATTATGGGCATACAGCGCTGCCCCTTTATTAGGCTCCGAATACATTTGATAGGTGCCATTTTCAACCAGCAGTTTATCTACAATAGCTATCGAAAAATATTGCCCCAGGAAATGAGCAAATTCAGATTCCTGTCCAAACCAGATTTTCCGAACTGCTGAGTGTATTCCATCGCATCCAAAAACATAAGCGTAATCATCTTTAGAGCCATCTTTAAAAAATACTTCAATATTATCCTGAGTTTCATTTAATGCAGTAATGCTGTTATTAAATTTTAGCTCTGCATCAGTTTTTATCTGATCATACATCATATAGAGCAAAGAATCTCTTTCGATTTCAAATTCATCATCTGGCAATTCGTCACCTGGTTGCCTTAATACAAAGCTGAAGCCTGTCTGATCATCTGCATTTTTGAACTCCCATTTTTCTGGCCCGATCCTCATTTTTTTTATCTCTTCAAAAAGGCCCATTCTTTTAACGATCTCCACTGTCGGGCCTTTAATATCAACTGGTGTGCCTCCTTTTTTCAGTTCAGAACCAATCTCCACGATCGTAACTTGGTAACCTATTTTATTCATCCAATATGCCAAGGTAAGGCCAGCAAAACTCGCCCCTGATATCAGCACTTTTTTATTTAATTCCATTTTTCCTGTTGATTACATTTCAAGGCAAAGTTCATTTTCTTTAGCCTTTAAAAGAATAACCAATCAAAGCAAGTATTGGACTAATCGTGGTTTTTATTCCTGAACGTTATCGCAGAAATCCCAGTTACCTTGGAGAACAATCTTGAAAAATAAGGATAATCAGCATACCCAAGTTCAAAAGCAATTTCCTTAACCGACTTATTGGTATGGTAAAGCAATCTTTTAGCCTCTAAAATAATTCGCTCTTGAATAAGGTAAGAAACAGAATAACCTGTACTTCCCTTTATGCAGTCATTTAAATAGGGTGTAGAAATATGTAATAGTGCAGCATATTGGCCAGGCCGTTTTAGGTTGATGTAATTTTTTTCCAGCAGTTTTCTGAAAGCTGTAGTCACTTTTTCAAATCGTGAAAAGGTCTCATCGGGTTTGGCTAGATTTAAAAATTGCGACAGCAGATAAGCAATCAATGTATTACAACTGTCTCGGAGTAGTGGGTAATATAGTTTATTGTTTCGTTGTGCGTAAAAATTCAGACAAAGAGAGAAGCTGCTCGAGATAACGGAGAAAGCTTCTTTTTCTAATAAAAATGGAGCTATAGGATTGAGCTCCTGAAGTATCTTGAGGTATTCTGTATTTAGGTTTTCACTATTTATGGATAGAGAACTCACAATAATATCATCGATATCCAGCATTCTATGTACCTGATCTGGATGCAGATATACAACTGCTGGTGCTGAAACATTATAGGTTTTGAAATCAATTTCAATTAAAACTTTGCCTTTTTCCAATATATGAAAAGTATAGCCCTCATCCCGGTGTGCCTGTGCGGCATCTTCAGCTTGTTGTGCAGTTGCAAAATAAGACTTTTTAAGATTGTTTCTATCAATGGAAATACCAAGATTTAGCATATCTCCCATCGTATTTATGGGTATCTTATTTTTGTTTTTCCGCATATAATATTATAATACAAATCTAGTATAAAAGTACATTACAAAAATCATTACCAAGTATGTCCAATTTAAAACCCTCTTTCAAAAAGCGTTTACTTTGCCAAACGAATTGGTTTATTAAAAAGCTGATGATGAATACTTTTTAAACTAATACAGACAATATTCTAGCGTAGTCTTGACGCATAATGATGTTTGCAATTTCTTAACTATTCATAACGTCAAACAGTTAAAATCATTACACTGGGTGATTTTAAAAGTTATGCCTGTTTATTTTATTTTTGAATTGAATTTTCAAGTGTTTTTTTTGAATAAAGCTTACGGATCAGACTAGGTAGGGCAATCAGTAAAAGCGGCAGCGCAACAATAAATCCTCCGATTACAGCAATTGCCAATGGTTGGTGAAGTTGTGCACCAGCACCTATTCCTAATGCCAATGGCATCAGTGCAATAATCGCCCCTAGTGCGGTCATTAATTTAGACCTTAACCGTGTCGAAATAGCGAAAGTGATGGCATCATCTACTTCATTATCGTGCAACGACTCCTTAAACTGTAAGAAAGTAAAAATTGCATTTTCACCGATAATCCCCACAATCATAATCAACCCTGTATAACTACCTACGTTTAATGGCGTTGCCGTTATAAACAATGCCAAATAGCTGCCTGAAATACCCAGAACTGAAATCAGGAGAATTAAAAATGCTATTTTAAAATCCTTGAAAAGGAATAAAATAACACTAAAAACAAGCAAACTTGATGCAATAAGGATAGTCAATAATTCAGAAAAAGATTGTTGTTGCTCCTTGTAAGCACCGCCATATTCAATGTGATATCCTGAGGGCAGATTTACTTTTGATTTGATAGCTGACTGAATATCATTCATTACACTTCCCAAATCTCGGTTATCTAATCTGGCAGTAATGGCACCAATGGTTTGCAGGTTTTCCCTTTCCACTTCAGCACTACCTGGTTTCAGCTCAACTTTAGCTAAATTCTGAATTGGAATGGCAGTTCCATCAGGCAGAAAAATCTTCATCCTCGAGATATCAGAAATACTAAATTTTCTACTACCCGGATAAACCATTCGGATGGGAGAAAGTTGTTGTTTATCATACAAATCACCGATTACATTACCTTGCATGCCCGTTTGAACCTGCAACTGAAACGATGCAGGCGTTACACCGTATTGAGCAAGCATAGCAAAATTAGGCTGAACATTTACGGTTGGGCCAGATAATACAATCCCATCAAACACATCAGCTGTTCCACTTATCTTGGAAACCAAATTTGCTACCTGTTTTGATAAGCCCTGTAATTTTTGCTGGTCGCTACCAAAAATTTTAATCTCGATTGGTTGAGTCGAACTCATTAAATCGCCAAGCATATCGCCAATCACCTGCCCAAAATCCACCACTAATGCAGGCTGTGTACTTTCAACATGTGTTCTGATCTCAGAAATCACCTCATCTGTACTTTTTGTTCTGTTTGGTTTGAGTTGAATCAGGTAATCCCCTGTATTAGGCTCGGTAATGAAAAAGCCCATTTGTGTTCCGGTTCTTCTCGAATAAGCCTGCACATCAGGTATTTTAACAATTTCTTTCTCCACTTCTTTCAACATCCTATCGGTTTCTTCAAGCGATGTTCCTGGAGGCGATGCGTAATCCAAAACAATACTCCCCTCATCCATTTCTGGTAAAAATCCTGTTTGTAAGCGAGGAAAAACGACTGCAATGGAAGCTATTAAGATCAATATAAAAACAAAACTGATATACGGTCGCTGAATAAAATAACGCACCCAATTTTGTGGCTTAACCTCATGAACAACAGCTTGCCTGCCGGATGCATTATTGTGTGAATCTTTTGTGAGCAACAGAAAAATTACGGGTAAGCCAATCCAGGTTACAAAAAACGAGCAAACCAGGGTAATAATCATGGTATTGGTCATTACCTGGAAATAAGACCCTGCAACCCCTGTCATAAGTACGAAAGGCAAGAAAATTACAATAGTACTAATCGATGAACCCAACATTGCAGGAAAAAGATAATGAATCGCCCTTCCAAGTAAAGGAACTGTAGGTTCATCAGGATGCTCCTCGTGTGTACGATGGATTTGTTCTACTACCACTATAGCATCATCAATAATTAATCCAATGGCCGCTGCAATAGCACCCAAAGTCATGATATTTAGAGAGTAACCGATAAAATAAAGTACAATCACCGTTAGGCAAAGCGTAACTGGAATAGTGATGAGGATGGTTGCGCTGGCTTTAATTGAACGCAGAAAAATAATGGCGACAATGATGGCCAGTACTAATCCTATCCATAAACTATCTCGAACGCTTTTGACCGATTCGTTTATAAAATCTGCTTGTACGTAATAGGGTTTGATGGTGATCCCCGCAGGAAGTATGGTTGCGAGCTGACTAACCTTTGTGGCCATTTGGCTCGAAAGGTCAACAACGTTGGCGTTAGGCTGTTTAATAACTGCAATCAGAATTCCGTCTTTACCATTTGCATTTATTCGGGTATATTCTACACTTTGTTGTATGCTAACCTTGGCAATATCGCCAACTTTTAGTGTACGGTTTCCCTTTCTGGTGAGTACAAGGACTTCAAGGTCAGTTTTGGTTTTTACCGTTGCATCGGTAACCGAGAGGTATAAATAATTATGGTCGGCTAAATACCCGTTCGATTTTATAAAATTGGTTTGAGAAAGTACAGTGCTAATTTGATCTGGTGATATGCCTAGCGTTTGCATTTTGGATACATCAAGTTCCAGCCAAAATTCCTTGCTTTTCCCTCCAATAACCCGAATTTCAGATACACCTGTAACTTGTGAAAGAAAAGGTTTCACGGTATAAGTGGCAATCTTTTTCAGTTCTGCAGTCGAATATTTATGGCTCTCCAAGCTATAGCCGCTAACGGGCAAAATGGAGGGGTTCATTTTCTCAACCGAGATGTTTACCCCTGCCGGCAATGTTGCGCTGATTTTTGCAATCTGCGATTCGATTTGTTGCTGGCTTAAATTGATATCTGCTCCAGGATTCATAAATGCCGAGAGCTCGCAACTTCCACGACTGGTTGTACTCCTTACCAATTGTAGATTTGGCACTTGCTTTACCGCATTTTCCAACGGACGTGTAACCGTCACCACCATTTTATCAACTGGTTGCAGTTCAGCATCGGCAATAATTTTAATCTTCGGAAAAGTGATTTCGGGGAAAAGTCCAGTTTTCAGTTGCTGAAAAGAATAAACGCCTCCAACCAGAATAATGACCAGTACGGCCAGAATAGGATTTCTATGAGAGATAAAAAAGTTTTTCATGCTATTTCTGAATCTTAACTTTTGCTGTATCGGCAATTCCGTAGTTACCTGATGTGATAATTCTATCCATTGTGGAAAACTTAGGACTCAACACTTCCGTCGTACTGCTGTTTTCGATGCCTTTCCTCACATTTACTTTTACCGCTGTAGAATCGTTAATGAGTTTCATTACCCAAAATTCATCTTCCGTTTCGTTGGCTAATACCGCAGATTTTGGTAACACCTGGGCATTTGGATGGCTGAGTTTGCTCAGTTTTACTTTTGCAATTAACCCCTCTGGAATATCTTTGCCTGATGGAACTTTAATAATATATCGCTGAGTTTGCGCTAATGAATCAACCGCAGGCATTGTTCCAGAAACAGAACCTGTTAATGACGTTCCATCGGGTAGCAAGACATTCAAGTTTCCGTTTTGCTTAATGATTTGATTAAGCTCGTAGGGCAGGTCTAACAAAAACACTAAACTATTACGATTGCTGATGGTTGCCAAAGCCTCACCATCTTGCACATAATCGCCTTTTTGATGATTAACCTGAACGATAATTCCGCCTTGTTCTGCCCTAATATTTGAAATCCCTGAAAACTTAAAACCAGGATCGAGCTTATTAATGGTATTGCCAATCGATCTTGCTTCTTTGGTAATCAGTGTGAAAAGATTTTGCCCGCTGCCTACTTTTTGACCAGTTTGTGCGTTAGCTTTTTCGATATAACCATTGATGTTTGCTTTAACAAAGCTCTTTTCTAAATAAGCAGACGTTGCAGAAAGCTCAACATATTCAGCCAGTGAACTATCGCTCACATGCGTAATTTGTACTGGTGTAACTGGAGATGGCGTATCTGCTGTAGTTTCAGGTGCTGAACTGCTACAAGAAGAAAGTGTAATTGCAACAGCGATGCTGGCATAAATCAATTTTAAATATTTTTTCATTATCGGTTCCAATAATTATATTGATTAATCAGTTTTAAGCGGCTTATAGTAGTTTGTCTCAGCAGATTTTGTGCAGACATATAATTGTTAATTGCGATTACAAAATCAGCCACCCGCAAATCGCCTGTATGCATCAGTTTACTATCCACATCAATCAATCCTTTACTAAATCTGATTTGATCGTTGATTTTTCCAAAAAGCGAATTGGTTTGCTCAATTTGCTGACGAATTAAATTGAGCTGTTGTGTTTGTTGCCTAACAAAAAATGTTCTGTAATTTGAGATGGTTTCTGAGGCCAGATCTAGTTTATTAAATTGCATTTTTTTCTGATGACCATCGTAAATCGGAACAGAAAATGTAAATCCCATACTAGCCCCAAAATTTTTGTATGGCTCAAGCACCAGTGATGAACTATATCCGCCATTGGCATATAAGCCAAGTTTTGGTTGATAATTTAGTATGATGGAACGCTTTTGATTTTCATTCTTCAAACTATCCAATTCAAATTTCCTTTTAAAAAAACTAATTTCGACGGAAAGCTTATCCGATTTAAGTTTCGGCTCCTCTAACCGGATTGAAGTGGTATCAGCAATTCCAGATAAGTAATTTAGTGTGGCCAAATCATTTTTATACTGCAAAGCTGCTTGTTTTAAGCTTAATTCCTGCTGTTGCAGTGTAACCAAAAAGGTTAAATATTCTGATTGTTTGTAAATATTACTTCTGGTTAAAGTTTTAAGCAAAGCTTCTTCCTTTTTAAGTAATGTAACCACCTCAATGTTAAACCCTACCTGTTCTTGACTGGCAAAAGCCAGAATATATTGGTCGGCAATAGAACGATTTAAATCGAATGTCGACACTTGACTTGCGTACCTAATGGAGTCGCTTTGCAACTTTACGCTTTCTAACTGATTATTAATACGTTTTTTATTCAGTAAATCGTAATTCACATTAAGCAAAGCATCTAACGATTGTCCATTGGTTATGACTTCATCATAACCAAAACCATGAATAATCGGTGCATACAATCCGCTTGAGGTTCCAGTGACTTGGGGTTTCCCCGTTGCCCGCACGATCAGACTATCAATACCTGCAGATTTGCGCTGGTTTTCTAAATCCTTTAGTACAGGACTCGAAATTTTCGCCTGGTTAAGGAAAAAATCAAGATTTTTTGTTGGTTCTTGCGCTTTCGCAAAAAGTGAAGCGCTAAGAAGTATACCAATGGAAAAATATTTGAATTTCGTTCTCATTTACTAAAATTTATTCCTTTAGTTAAAACTTGTGCAATTCTGCTAAAAGTTTAGCGGGGCATTACCTTTGGCCTAGTTAAGTGGATTTCTTTATAAATTTAAAATCTTCCGGATAGCATCAAACCCGATGCTCCAGGTTGGTAAAAGGGCATCAAAGTAAATTTGCTATCTTTCTTTTTATTGAAAATTTGTTTCATGTAAGGATAAATCAGGTATGCAATCTTAGTCGAGGCAATTCCAAATCCCGCACCAGCAACAACATCGCTGAACCAGTGTTTATTATTGTACATTCTTAAGGTTCCTGTAGCAGTAGCTACAAAATACCCTGCATAGCCAATCCAGGGGTTAACATCCTTATATTCCTGATGCAAAAATTCTGCAGCCATAAAAGCAGATGCGGTATGGCCAGATGGAAATGAATTTTCTCCATTATTATTGGGCCTCATCCTGCCAACGCCCTGTTTAACAAAATGAGTAGAAACCCCCATAATCGCAGCAGAAGTTACATAAAGCATAGAGGCATCAAACAGATTATGTTTGCCTTTTACGCCTGAAATATTTAGTGCATAAACAGCCGCCGCTGGTGCAAACTGTAAATAATCATCAACATGGGCTGCAAACAAAGGATGGTCTTCCTGTAGTTCTGCTTTTGTACTCAAGTCAAGCTGTTTTAACGCACCCTTATCATAAACAGCTGCAAAACCATAACCCGCCAGAACAGCTGGGGCGATGAATGAGATCGCCTTAAATTTGTTTTTTGGAACTGAATTACCCGAATACCATCTTCCCAAAGAATCTACATTTGAAGTGGTTTTTAAAGAATCTATACTTTGCGCAAAAGAAGAGCATGTTGCTGCTGTAAACAGCAACATTATATAAAAGTACTTAGCCATACTAAGGTTTTACAGGATTACCATTTACATCAAACAATAAGTCTTTTCCTTTTACTTCAGCCTCATAACTTACACTGCCATCAGCCTTGGTAATTTTAGCCGCTTCGGCTACTTTCATACCTTTTAACTTAGCCATTACAGCGGCTGGAAACTCACTGGCTTTGATAGAAACTTCCGTTTCCAATAAAGACCCTGCTGCTGAATAGACTTCGGAAGTTTCCTTACCATTTAAAGTAAAGCCAGCCTCGTAGTTTTGTTTTTCAATCTCCCAGTTTACTTTAACACCGGGATGATTTTTTGTAAAAGCAGTTTTAACTGCAGATGGTATTTTTGACGCCGCAACGTTCTGTGCGAATATAGCGGTAAGCAAACCGCCCATTAATAAAAAAATTCCAAAAATCTTTTTCATAGTTTTTATTTTTTATCAAAACTATAAAGCAATTATGTAGGAATTCTGTAGTTAAGCCTAGCGATCAAAAAAAATAGAAAAATAATGCATTTTCTTTACCTGCTCATAATCTATCCGATAACCATAAAGATTACACACCTGCTTGGAGATAGCAAGGCCAAGTCCCATCCCGTCAGATTCATTAGATTTTGAAAAACGGTCAAAGAGCTTTGTTTTAGTTTCAAAGTCTTTTCCTGTATTTCCAATCACAAGTTTTACATTGGAAAGTTCAACAATAATCTTTCCGCCTTTGATATTGTGCCGAACTGCATTGCTAAATAAATTATTTAATAAAATATCAGCCAAATACCTGCTCATGTTGATGGTTTTTTCACATAGGATAACCTCCAGTGTCAACCCATCCCTTTCCAGGAGTTCTTCGAACTGTCTCGCCTTTTGCGCAATCAGCTCTTTCAGGTCTATGGCTTGAATATCGCCAATCAGGTTATTCTCAATTTTTGCTAACAGCAAAAGTGATTGATGAAGCCTGGAAAGCCTTCCAGTTGCCTGGTAAATGTCTTCCAAAAGAGCACTTTGCTGTTCAGTAAAAACATCGGTTTGCACAAGTGAATCAAGTTTCGAATTGATCACAGCCAGCGGGGTCATCATTTCGTGTGAAGCATTGTCTGTAAAACTTTTGAGCTCTTTATAATCGTAACGAACACGTTCTGCCATCGCATTTACGGACTGGGTAAGTTCATTAAATTCATCAATTCGGGTTGGTTCAATCCCCACATGTTCCGAAGAAGTCACCTCAAAAACCTTCATCCTCTTCAGAATATTGTAAAAAGGTTGCCATAGTCTGTTGAGCACAAATCGGTTGATTAAAAAAAGGCAACCAAGTAAAATGATGGTTACTCCCAAAGTGATCAATAAAATGACCCGCACCAGATCCTCGGACTCAACCCTGGATTTGGTAATGGTAACCAGAATATGCTCTCCTTTCAGTTCGACGATAGTAATAAGCCTTCTTCCAGGCTCTTCCTCCTTCTCCTTTAGATTGAAATAGGTTGTATAGCTAAAATCACGAACAGTTACACTGTCTTTCGGGGCCTTTCGATAAGACACGCTTTGATCGATGTAGCTTGCAGGTAAGGGAAGCTTTTGAAAAGTTCTGGTGTATTGCTGAATTTCCTCCTCCTCTACGGCTAAATCCTTATCCAGTTTGTTTGTGAGAATGAGGTGGATAAAAAGGTAATATATGACGCCTGTCGCAATGAGAACTACGATGGAAGTTATGATATTTACCCTATTATAGTAAGTTGTTAACTTCATACGTCTGCAAATTTATAACCAATACCATACACTGAGCGCACATAATCTTTAGCACCACCTTCTGAAAGTTTTTTCTTGAGATTTTTCATATGGGTGTAAATGAAATCGAAATCGTCCGAAAGGTCCATTTCATCTCCCCAGAGATGCTCTGCCATTGCGTTCTTTGTAACTACTTTACCTTTGTTTGAAAGGAAATAAACCAGCAGGTCAAACTCTTTTTTGGTCAGCACCACAAGCTTGTCATCCACCGTAACTTTCATGGCTGCAACGTCGATCGTGATCTCGTTAAATTTGATTAGGTTATCACCGTCAAAATTCTTTCGCCGCACAATAGCGCTTACTCTTGCCTTAAGTTCAGAAAGATGGAATGGCTTCACCAAATAATCATCTGCACCGAGATCAAGCCCAGAAAGGCGGTCATCTAAAGAATGTCTCGCAGAAATAATCAATACACCATCTTTTTTATTCCTTGCCTTAAGCCTCGAGAGCAGGTCAAGCCCTTCTCCCCCAGGCAGGCCAAGGTCTAACAGGATACAGTCATAAGCGTACAGTTCTATCTTTTCCAATGCGGATTCAAAATCATAAGCATGCTCACAGATGTTTCCTTCTCCTGTAAAATAGGCAAGAATGCTTTCGGATAAAGCCTGTTCATCCTCAATAACCAATATTTTCATTCTTAAAATCTTTATTTCAAAAATAGCTAATAATAATCTCTACTAACCTATACGTAATCGTAGCTTTTCGATGTTAACTGCCTTTTTCTTTTGTAGAGCAGTACGTCCGTAGGTTGCGAAATATTCATGAGACAACAGCATCTCCAAGTTAAGCACGTCCCATTGTTTCTGAGAATAGTCAAGGTTGAGGCAGCTTTTCCATTCAGCTATTAGCCGTTCGGCGAAATCCTGATACTCGGGCATCCAACGTGATAAAAGTCAGCATCGCAGATCGCAACACCAAGCGCATTAGTTGGGAACATAGCCAACATTTGTTAAATTTCTTATTAATCAGGAATTCAATTCCAGAATAACAGGAATAAATTCCGAAATTGTAAAAAAAATATAAAAATTCGGTGCTAACCAGATAATGGGGCTCGAATCAAAAATCACTGCCTATAGACCCAAAAAGGATTTTTGAAAATGTACTTACATTTTTGACTTCAAAACATTGAACCACTTATTGAGATATTAAACCCAATATAATTAACTGAAAATAAATACTTTAAACAAAAAAAAAGCAACTCTTTTAAGAATTGCTTTAAAACTCGGGGTCAATCAAGGTACAAATAAGTTCTAAATTTCTTTCCGATTTGAAGGCAATTGCAGAACTAGACAAAAATATGACAGAATACGATGAACTTGGAAGACTAGAAAGATTGCGAAAAGCTAGTGAAATAAAAGTTCCAAAAGAAACAGTAAAAAAACGTAAAGTTCGAAGTAAAAGAAAAGGCTAGAAAAGTTGCCCTTAAGAAATGGAGTTTGAATATTTCTGATGATTAACAATTTAACATAAAGAACTATGAAATCTATAGACATTAATGTTATATATTTGCTTATTACTAAACAGAAAATAGCTCTATATGCTATTCTGATATTTGATAATATAGTCATGCGGCGGAGTGCTTTAGGCACAGGTTTGCAAAACCTTTTACGGCGATTCGAGTCCACCCTGACGTCTACTAAGCGCAAAATATGAATACATTGCAAGGAACATTTGCCTTGGTAACCGGTGCAAGCAAAGGATTGGGCAGAGCTATTGCAATTGAACTTGCTAAAAAAGGTTTTCATCTTTTATTGGTTGCCCGATCAGAAAACGATCTTGCCAAATTAAGCGAGGAACTACGAACCAATTATGGCGTGACCGTAGCTTTTTATCCTATTGATCTCTCGGAAAACACCTCAGCAGGAAAAGTAAGTGAATGGGTAGAAAAGAATGACTTTCCCGTTTCTATATTAGTTAATAATGCTGGCTATGGTTTATGGGGGAAATTCGATGAGCTTTCTCTTACAGATCAAATCAACATGTGCCATTTAAATATGGATGTTTTAGTAGCGTTAAACTATATGTTAATTCCCCGACTTTCCAAATCAAATAAAGCTTACATTTTAAATGTCTCCAGCACGGCTGCATATCAAGCCGTACCCACACTGGCAATTTATTCCGCTACCAAATCATTTGTGCTGTCATTTACCAGAGCGATTCGTTACGAACTGAAAAATAGTCCAATAGCTGTAAGTTGTTTAAGCCCCGGCCCTATTGATACAGGTTTTGCGAAAAGAGCCGGACTCGACGCCTTTAGTAAAATGGCCGAAAAGTTTAACATGAAGCCAGAAGAGGTCGCAAAAATTGCACTTAAAGGCTTATTTTCAAAAAAATCAGAGATAATACCAGGAGTAACTAATTGGATCAGTGTGTATGCCAATAGGATCTTACCAAAGGCATTCATTGAAAAAATGGCAGCTGGAATTTATAAAACCTAAAAAATATTTAAAAAATAATGCTACATATTTCTTTGGAATATTAAAAAAATGTTACGTTTGTATTAAACACTACTAAATCTATAGATTATGTATAATAAAACTATTTCGTTTTATTTCACTCCTGCACAGAACCACTCGCGAATGCGAATGTGCCGTTGTTGTGCATAATTTCTTTATCCAACCAATTCATATTTCTTTACCTAAACTTTTGAACCATGGCTTCATCGTATCCAACCTTCACCTTATCTGAAAAATTAACCAGCGAACAAATCGAGTTTTTTAATACTCATGGTTTTATTCATTTCAAAAATTTTATTGAAAAATCAACCGTATCCGCCATCATCCGTGCTTCAAAACAAGTAGAGCGAAACTGGGTTTCCAATGATATCAAAAAAGTAAATGGCGTACCAATTAAATATGGTAAAGATTTAGATGGAGAAAAAATTGTTCAGCGTTTTGCCTTTATCAATCAGCACCATATGACCTTGAGCGGTTTGCTTTTAGATCCGCGTATTTCCGCTTTGCTACCATTAGCTGGAGCAGGATCACGTTTAGGTACGGAAGAGAAAGATGGAATGGTATTCAATCATTATATCAATGGCCCGGATAGCAGTTTTACCAAGATGGGTTGGCACACCGATGGTTTACGTGATATTTTTTATGGTGGGAAACTAAATCCAATGCTGAATGTAGGTATTCATTTAAGTACCCAAAAAGAAGCGAACGGTGGATTAAAAATTATTCCCGGAACTCATAAACAAAGTGTTTATCAACTGCTCTTCCGCAAAAAATACTTTTTAGATAATAAAGCCGATAAAGATGAAGTGTCGATTTTGCCTGAAGCAGGTGATTTAACTATACATGATGGCAGGCTTTGGCATAGAGTTGCTGAATCCTCCATCAGAGGAGAGGAAAGCCGTAGAAGAGTGATCTATATTCCAATTATTGCTGGAAAATATGCGCCGAAAAACGAAAACAGTCCAACAGTTTTTTATCAGCGTTTTGCTGGAATTGTAAAATAACTACATGGTATTTATCTTAATATTTAGCTACTTCGCTAAGACCGGAAAACTCAAAACCCAGGTTTCAAATTTCAAAGCTTTTCAAAAAAGAGTTGGCGCAAGGTTTTTCCGTCCTCAAGCAGCCGTTATTCTGGGGTGTTTCATATTAAATAACTAAAAGACGTTTAATGAGCGATATCCAAAGCCAGCGTGACAAAATTTTTTCTGATCGAAAAAGAACCAATATCCTCAAAAATGGCGAGCAGCGTTTTATTCATTTTTTGTTAAAACGGATGCCACAGCTTGTAACGCCAAATATTTTAACAGGGATTGGATTGCTTGGATCAGCACTGGTTTTTATTTCATTTTTGCTCGCTAGACATAGTAGTCAATACCTACTTCTTATAGGTATCATCGGACTTTTTATTAACTGGTTTGGTGATTCTTTAGACGGGAGGCTGGCTTATTATCGCCAAATTCCAAGGAAATGGTATGGTTTTGCGCTGGATATCATTATGGATTGGGCAAGTATTGTTTTGATTGGATTAGGCTATTATTTTTATGCAGCACAACCAGCAAAAGTATTGGCATTCCTGTTTGTCGTTTTTTATGGATGGTCGATGCTAATTTCTTTGCTCCGTTACAAAATTATTGATATTTACCGAATCGATTCAGGAGTTCTTGGCCCTACGGAACTTCGAATAATAATATCACTTATTTTGCTTATTGAGGTTTTATCAGCAGGATCGATTTTTTACGCTGCAATTTTACTAACCTCTACATTGTTGGTAGTTAATATCCTCGATACCATTAAATTGTTGCGTTTTGGAAATGAACGCGATGGGAAGGACAAGCTAAATGATTAAAAAAAAATCACTTAAGGTTTTTCTTAGAGCCCAACTTTCAGCCTTTTCTGGAGGCGTTACTGATTATGGAATGATGATTCTGCTGACCGAAAAAATAGGTATTCACTTTACAATTTCAATCTTGATTTCTGGAACATTAGGCGGTTTAGTCAACTTTAGCATTAACCGGTATTGGGCATTCAAAAATGAATCCGTTTATACCACAACGGCAAAAACCCAGTTCTTACGTTTTTTTGGAGTTGTGTTGGGAAGCATTACACTAAAATCATCCGGAACATATCTGCTACACCGGAGTTTCAATTTAGATTATCGTATTGGCAGATTGTTGATTGACAGTTTGGTCTCCTATGGCTTTAATTATCCTTTAATGAAATTATGGGTATTTAAAACCGAACACAAAAAACAACTCATAAATCAACCTAAAAAATTTTCAAATGAGATTAGCACCAATGCTGTTTAAAAAGTTTTTCTTAACCGTCTTGGGCTTTGTTATTTCTAGTTTAATGATTGATAAAGTTTCTGCGCAAATTAGCGATCCATCCCCTATCGCATTCCCAACACCCAAAAATGTAGCAAACATGCTATTCTATTTACAACGCGATCCTAATACCAATACGCTCATTTACGCACTAAATCTTGCAGAAGATGGAAGCATCAAGAGCGATAACCCTGTTTCAATTTATTGGGTGCGTTATGGGGAAGATGGAGCGAAAAAAGCATTAGGTTATATTCAGAAAAAATTTGCTTATGGATTGATTACCAGAGAAATTACAAAGGATAAATTCGAATTAAGATTTGTTTCGCATAAAGCATTACCACTATATCTGACCAAGGTAGATCAAAAGTATATCGTAATGGTGACGGCCAATAGCAAAAACATACGAATTAACAGGCTCTTTGTAAGAATTGTAGGTGGTTCATTCTGGCTCCCAAATGTTCGGTACGCTTTAATTGAAGGCACAGATATGGCAACTGGAAAACCTGTCACCGAAAAAATCACCGTTAAATAGGCTCTTTCGACTACCAGAATACCCATCTTGTTGAGCATGCTATAATGAGAAGCGAATACTGATATAAACGTATCATTTTCATGATAGGAAATATCAAACTCTTTAACTGTTTTTTTACTACAACGGAAATCAAACCATAACGAACATGACAGATTTTCGGAAATAAATGGTATTCGATCTGTCGGTATAATCCTCCGAGAAAGAAGGCAGCAATTGGGGAATTTGTAGCAAAATTCACTGTAGTATGCATTTGGTGTTCCGTCCACACTTCTTCCATATTACCCACATGATTTGGAATAGATGTTCCTTCAACTATATTTGCCAGCTGAAAGACTACTCCAACGTTACCAACTATGATATGTATAGTAAACAGATTCTAATAATAATGCTACCATATAAATCCAATACTAAAATCTGATCATGATGAAAAGGAAGTAATGCTAAAATTTACAGAAAAGGTTAAATACCCTATTTTGCTCTTATGGAACATTTAAGAACGTCAATCTGTGCTCCTTATTATCATAAAGTTGAGGTGCCACTATCCTACTCAACTCTATTGATAAGCCCTCTTCCAAGGTAAAGCTCTAGCGCTAATTTTTTCGCTTTATTTCTGAGCCGTTGCAGAAATCTACTAAGGCATGTTATAATTTAGAATTATTTCCCATCATTATAACTCTCCATGGTGGGCTATTTTTCTTATTTATTTAAAATCAGGAACAGGCAATAAATATCCGCCGAATAAAATGTACGACCAAAGCAATGTCCAGAATATATTAAAAATCTGGGCGACAACAAAAGTCAGTGCGGGTTTTCCGCCCTGCAGTTTTACCAGAGCAGAAAACTTGGCTTCCATACCTATTGAAATAAAGGCGATAGCAAACCAGATCGTACGTAGACTGTTTAAAGTCGGAGCAACACTTTTTGCAGTTTCTACAGACAGCAAAAAAGAAAAAACAAGCGAGGCAGCTATAAAACCTAGAACGAATTTGGGAAAGCGCTCCCATACAATTTTAAGTCCGGGGCTTTTCACTTTTACTTTTTCAATTTCTTCGCCATCAGTCTTGGGCTTTTTATATGCCCAGTAAATGGCGATAAAAAACGCAGCAACGCCGATAAATACATTTTGAGAAAACTTTGCTATCAC
The DNA here is from genome assembly GCF_039537385.1 of Pedobacter ginsengiterrae. Taxonomy (NCBI): domain Bacteria; kingdom Pseudomonadati; phylum Bacteroidota; class Sphingobacteriia; order Sphingobacteriales; family Sphingobacteriaceae; genus Pedobacter; species Pedobacter ginsengiterrae. Next base: position 298,672 of record NZ_BAABAK010000009.1, on the reverse strand, counting down.
GCCTGCTTTAACCGCGATTGGCCCGACTAAATCCCCAGCAGCCGTTACAGTAGCGGTAGTATCTAGGGTTCCGCCTAGCCAGGCGCCACCGATCACTTCGGGAATGTGAAAATATCTCACAGCCCAGGGCAGGATGATCATCATGGGAATGGCCATAATTAAGACCAATGTTGTCACATATGATAATTTTCTTTTGTCTCCGTTTATCGCACCCGCGGCCACTATCGCGGCTGAAACCCCGCAGATGGATACTGCCGAAGCCAGAATAATCCCGAATTCGTCATCAACCTTTAATTTGCGGGATAACCAGAGCGAAAAAAACCATACTGCGCTCACGACGATAACAGCCTGAATGATTCCCGGTAAACCTGCCTTGATCAGATCTGCTGATAGGATTGTTGTACCCAGGATAACAAGTCCTGTTTTGATGTAAAACTCCGAGCGTACCGCTTCTTTAAGCCATAAAGGAAGTTTTATAAGATTCCCCAAAACTATTCCGATGAGCAGTGCAAATACGACATATTCAAGGCCATAATAGGCCACGTTTTTATTCCCTCCAATGATAAACGAGACTGTAGCGAGCAGGTAGATAAAGGCAAATCCCGCCGCAAATCTAGCTACATTCCCGCCCGAAATCGCAATGGCAATCCCGGCCAATGCGAGATAGACTACACCGGTTTCGAGCATCAGAAGCAGGTTTGCAGGCGAGATAATCTTCTCGAACAAATCCGCGCTGCTGCTCCATTTATAAACAGGCAGGGTAATACGGGTTCCGTTACCGCTCAGGTACAAAACCACTGCGATGATGAGGGATCCTAAAATTACTGCCCACCAATCCTCAGTTATGGATTGGAAGAATGTTTTGTTATCCGGGGCAATCCCGGCATCAGTCAGCGCTGAACTGTTTTCGTTAGCCGTGTTTTCAATTGACATAATTATTTTGCTTTATCTTACCTTAATTTTAAAAATATCTTTTAATGCTGCTTTAGCCGCATTGTATCCGCACATTCCATGAACGCCACCTCCAGGAGGAGTTGAGGAAGAACATATGTACAGTCCCTTTGCAGAGGTTTTGTATGGGGACCATTTCAGAGCTGGACGGGAAAATAACTGGCCTATATCCAGTATTCCACCATTGATATCACCACCAATATAGTTGGGGTTGTACTCCTCCAGTTGTTCTGTGTTCATTGTGTGCCGTGCGATAATTCTGTCTCTGAAGCCTGGCGCAAAACGCTCAACCTGTTTCTCAATAATATCAGTCATATCCTGTTTCGAACCGTTAGGAACATGACAGTATGCCCAGGCGGTCTGTTTGCCTTCCGGTGCTCTTGTGTTATCGAACAGACTTTGCTGCGCCAGCAGTACAAAAGGTTTCTCGGAATGCTTTCCCTTACTCGTCGACAATTCTCCACCGGCAATTTCCTCAAAGGTATTCCCAAGATGTATGGTGCCTGCCTGTTTGCAGTCTTCATTTCTAAAAGGAATTGGCCCGTCGAGCGCCCAGTCAATTTTATATACCCCCATTCCGTAGCGATACCTTTCGAGTTGCCATTTATAAATGGATGAAAACTGATGGCCAGCGATTTTTAGCAGTTGCCTTGGCGTGATATCGAACAATACCGCATGGGCGGATGGCAGCTGATCCAAATTAGAGATATAGTTACCCGTTTCTATTTTTCCGCCAATGGAAAGAAAATATCCGGCCAGCGCATCTGCGATCGAGGCTGATCCGCCTTTTGGTATCGGCCAGCCCTTCAAATGGCCTGTGGTCAGCAGCACCAGGCCGATTGCGCTTGTCGCCAGATTTTCAAGAGGCTGTATCGAATGGGCGGCCATTCCCGCAAACAGGCCCCGGGCCTGTTTGTCCTTAAAATTTTCAACAAAATGAGCCGCACTTTTAAGTGCTTTTAAACCAAAACCAGCCATTGCCAAAGGATGTGCGGGAAACCTAAGCGGGCCAAGTGCATCCTTGTCAACCAAGGGCCAGGTTCTGGTTAATGATTCCATAAGGGTTTGGTAAACCGTTTCATCCCTCCCCAGATAAGCTGCAGTTTTTTCTATTGAACGCCCGAGCACAGCAGCCGTTCCATCATCAAAAGGGTGTCCCGCCGCCAGAGGGGGCTGGATATATTCAAGACCATATTCTGCAAGAGGCAGGGTGTTGAAAAATGGAGAGGCAATGGCCATAGGATGTATTGCCGAACAGACATCATGGGTAAAGCCAGGCAGCGTAAGTTCCTTTGACGCCAGTCCTCCACCAATCGTGTCCTTTCCCTCGACAATCAGAACAGACAAGCCCTGCTGTTGCAATAAAATTGCCGCCGCGAGGCCATTAGGGCCTGAACCGACTATAACTGCATCAAAATCCCGTTTTTCGAGTCTCATTTCAATTCTATTTTAAAGGTTCAGCCTTAAACAGCACCGTACCATCTTTATTAATTTTCCAGGCCGTAACCGGATTCATGTGATACCCGCTGATATCCGGGCCGCGGGCTTCGATCAGCTGCTGCAAAGTCGGCTGCAGGTATCCTGTTTCATCGGTTACACGGCTTAATATCTCTGTTGCATCACCATCCCAGTTCCATTCATACCTAAAATAGGTATGAGCCTTACTTAAAACGGGTTCCTGCAGGTTTGCTATTTGCCATGTTTGTCCCCTATCGGTACTCACTTCGACTTTTTCCACTTTTCCCCTTCCGCTCCAGGCAATGCCCCTGATCTGAACATAGCCTTTGTTTATTTTTGCCGGGTAAGCGGGATAAATAATGATTGAACGCGCATCCAGTTCAAAACTAAACATTCTTATTCTATCCTTAACAGGATAAGTATATTTTGAGGTTTCTTCCCTGGTCATGTAAGGTTCGTCTGATAGTTTAATCCTGCGAAGCCACTTGATATTCATATTTCCCTCAAAACCAGGCAATAGTAAGCGCATCGGATACCCCTGCTCAGGGCGGATCGCCTCCCCGTTCTGGGCATAGACAACCATTGCATCATCCCAGGCCTTCGATAAGGGGATGGTACGTGTCATCACTGCCGCATCAGATCCCTCTGCCAAAAACCATTTGGCAGAGGGATCTATACCCACCTCATTAAAAAGGGTAGACAACATGACTCCGGTCCATTCGCTCTGACTGGTAAGCCCAAGAATGTCCTGTGGGGTCATCTCTTCTTTTCCCGTTCTGAAATTTCCGGCACATTCTATAAAACAGATCCTGGTTACCGAGGGAAATTTTTTAAGATCGGCAAGGGTAAATTTTATCGGCGTTTCGACCAGACCATGGATAAGGAGCTCATGTATTGCCGGATCTATTGTCGGTATACCGGCATGGTGGCGTTCAAAATGCAGGTCGGATGGGGTGATGGTGCCATGCATATCTTGCAAGGGCGTGCGGGAAGAGATATCGGAAGGTTTTCTGACCGGACTCTCAAAAGGCGAGCGTTTCCCCAGAGGACTTGGCCCCTGGCCGGGAACTTTAGTAGGATCCTCCGGCGCGAGCGGCAAAAAATCCTGTGGGGACCTCTGAGAAGCAAACAGATTGTTTACGGGCAATACAGCAGCTGCGATCACCCCGCCAAGAAGCGTTCTTCTGCTAATTTTTCCCGCACTAGCTTTAGTTTTATGCTTATCCATTATTTTATTTCCTTTCCTCCTTTTCTGTCATCCATTACAAAGAGCTTTCTCGCCGGCATTATAATTTTTGGCAAGCTGACAGCATCCAGTACCACATCTGCCTTAATAACTTTGTTGGCAAAAAGCAGGTAGGCACTTAGGCTGTATACTTCTTCGTTGTTCAGGGAACCGGGCAAGTTATAGGGCATGGCCCGTCTGATGTAATCAAATAGTGTGGTCGCAAAGGGCCAGTAATTACCAATAGTTTTTACCTTCCTACCCGAAAGAGAATCGCTGACCAGCGCACCGCCCAATAGCTTAACTCCGGTGGTTTCTTTGCCGTCTGCCCCATGACAAGCTGCACATTTTTTTGCATAGATCAACCTGCCTGTCTTTACCTCGCCCCTGCCTTTTGGCAGGCCCATGCCATCCGGGCGTATATCGATGTCCCAGGCGGCAATTTCAGGGAAGCCAACCGTTCTGCCAAATCCGAATTTAGCTGACCTTTTAATGCTTTGGTTAGCCTGGGCGTTGGCTTTACTGTTCCATAACAGAATCAGCACAGCCAGGCCAAAACCGGAAATTATTGCTTCTGATTTCATTGATTAATATTTTCCCGCGTTAAGATTGCTTTTTGGCAAAACATATTTTCGCTCGTACCGGTCCAGCACGACGTATATAGAATCCCTGTTTTCATTCCTCCCCGACAGGATTACCCGAGCTCCATCAGCTGTATCATACCTGAGTACCATTTTATTGCGTTTGGATGCCCTTGGTTTTTCCGCAAACTCCCTGTCCCGCCTTGTTGACCAAGCCCATTTATCAATCATTTTGTTTTCATCTCCAATATGCTTCCAGGCCGATTTGCTAATCCAGTCACCCTTTAAAGTATCCGCACTTTCAGATTTGTCCGCCTTTGCGGTTCCACGTAAAGCCATTACATTTTTATCCTGTAGATAGAGAACCTTATCTATCGTGTCTGCATAATAATGAAAAGCTCTTTGCCCGCCGGCTACCCCGCTGATTTCGAAAGTCCGCTGAATATCGCGCATCGGACTACCGCCGCCATTGGAAGGGTCGATGAGTACCGGGCGGTTGATCCTGAAAGTCAGTGTTGTCCAGTTTTCAAAAGTTGCGTCCTGCCACCGGGTCGAGTCAAGGGGATTGTACGGAATAGTAACGCCATTGATTTTAAATTCTGTTACCCGATAATTCCCGCGGAGGTTTTTGACACCTGCTGTAGCGGGCTGTTTATATGGGTCGTATTTAAAATTGATGATTTCGGTGTAGGTCATCACCCCAAAAAATATCAGAAAGGTCAAAACCTTTAAACCAATCCGGGTGTACTTGAAAACGGGGTTTGTCAAATCCGGATAAATTCTGAGGGGAACGGTGTATCGTTCCAAAATCAGTAGGTTATAGAGTTTTGGGAAATCATCAGCGGCAAGGAAAAGTCCGAGGAACACAAAATAGAAGGCATACACATGCACTCCGCCATCATAAGCATAGTTTACAAAAGTAATGTCGCCCAGCGCTGCAATGAGCAGGATTGCGCCAAAGGTCGTGGTCTTCCTGAAAAAAAGCATCAGGCCCGCAGCAATCTCCACTATCCCGCCAAAAACCTGGTACCAGGGCACGATGCCAACCGAAAGCCAGTAGATTTTCTGCGCTGTAAAATCCCCAAAGTTACTGTTTAAGAGTCCGAGAGACGGATAGGGCATCTGGGTTGGAAATAGCTTGGTAAAACCAAACCCTATTATACCTATACCTGCACGGTAGCGCACAGCCACCCTGATCCAGTAATATAAAATATTGTATGATCGTGATTTGCGGTCAAATATCGACCATATGAACCCGCCAATGAGAGCAATCAATAACGCCAAGCCCCAATCTGTGTAGTCGGCCAAAAAACTGCGCTTTGGGGGCATAAGTGCGCTATTTGTTACGACCGGACTCCTTTTGAGCTTCACATCATCCCTACCAGGGCCTGATTTTCCAGCGCTCTTTGCCTGTCTATTATTCACTTTGGAATCATCGGCAAATGGAGCATCTGTGATCTCGCGACTGCGCTGCCCGTAAATCAGCGAAAAAAAGTTCGGCTGGAAACGTGCGATATCATAAAGGTCACGGTAATGCGGACGCGTCCAGTCCAGGGTAAAGATATTCTTATACCAGTTTGGCGAAAATGGAATGCACATCGCTAGCATAAATATAAAGAGCACCCTGAATCCAAACTTTTTCATAGCAGACCAGGGTTTCCCCAGATCCGGATTTTCTATTAATTGGGAATTTTGTTTATTTGATCGTATTTCCTCGGACATGTTAATAAGTTTGCTGTAAGTGATTAGAGTTTTAACGCTTTCCTGCGGCTAAGTTTCAACGGGTATTTTTTATCAAGCCTGATTAAAATTGCCGATATAGAATCGCCCCTTTCATTTAAGCCGGACAAGTGGATCGTTGAGGCGTCGGGGCGTATATAGGTCAGTACCAGCTTCTCATTTTGGTAATGGCTGTTCTTATTTTCCAGAAAAAGAGTCTGTTTACTGGTATCTACCCTGTAAGCATAATAATGCCTTCCGCCCGACCCGGCCAGTTCATAGTTTCTGCCCTTATCATCGGCGGATATTGTTTCATAGTCTACCTCGTCGGTTAAAACAGGGCGATTGGAGCGGATACTGAGGGTTGCCCACTTTTCAAATACAACATCGTTCCATCGAACCTCATCAACCTGGCTATAAGGCAAAATCTTTCCATTAACCTTAAACTCGGCAACGTTGTAAATACCCGCCACGTTCGCAAGTCCCGATTGTTTTGGAAACTGATAGGGATCCCGCTTAAAGCCTGAATAGGTCTTTATCCCATAAAAGAAAACAAATATTATTAAGACAAACGATTTAAGCGCGAGGCGCAGCTGACTGAAATGTGGAGAAAAGGCTGGTTTGAAATAATTTGGCTGCGTGGGAAGCTCCAAAGAAACGAGATTGTAGATTCTTTTGGCATCGAACCACAATACGAAGATTGCAAAACTGATCAGATAGGATGCATACACATATTCGCCACCACCGTAACCGAGATTTGAAATGAACACATTCCCTGTGAATATCAAGATGATCAACGCCCCGATGGATGCGGTCCTGCGAAAAAGAAGCAGTAACCCCGCTAAGATCTCCACTCCCCCCAAGAAAGATTCGTAGCCGGGTACAATCCCCAAACTCATCGAAAAAATTTTCCATGGTGAAAAGTCACCATAAGCGGTATTGAGATTACTGATGGACGGAAAAGGCGCCTGTAAAGGAAAAAATTTAATGAATCCGTAGCCGATAACTCCAATGGCCAGCCGGTAGCGAACAACGGTCCTGAGCCAATAGTAAAGCTCGTCATAATTATAGGCCTGTTTTTTTATTTTTGACCAGGCCACCGCCCCGATCGCTGAGATTATTCCGACAATCGCCCAATTTAAAAAACTGTCCTTTCCGGGAAGAAACTTCGCGGATAATCGCGTAAGGTTAAAAATATCCGCATAGCTGATGTAGAGCCAGTTGAATCCGAAAAGGATCTTAAATAGATCAATACTCAAGGGAAGTGCCTGGAGGATGAGGAAGAGAAAGAAGAACCTGAAAATATATTTCTCTCTCTCGGTCCATTCATGGCCAGTTGTCGGAATGTTTTTGTTCATCGCGCTATTAATAAATTATTGACGCCGGCGACAGATTCGAACTGCCCTGAAAGGTTTTGCAGACCTCTACCTATCCACTCGGTCACCCGGCTTTTTCTGGATGAAGGCCTGTAAGCCTCCATCCGGATTGAATTATTAGTTTACTTGGCTGCTGTCCGTACCGGCTTAACAACCTGCCTTTTCGAGAGGTCATATTTCTGACCGGCTTTTAAAAAGAAGAATGGTCCGCTTGACGCAGTGAAATCTTCGCGCCCATCGGCGACATGTTTATCATCACTGCCCGTTATGGTCTTATAATCATAAATCGCAACGAATGAATGTCCCAGTACCTGCAGGGTATCTTTCTGTACGAGTACAGCCGTCGCCTCATCAAGTCCCAGGCCGATTATTTCCGGCGATTTGCGTATAAAATCAACCAGGTCAAACTGGCGGTTTCGCACCAGCAAATGCTGATCGATTGCCGAGTTTTTCAGAAAACCCAGTCCCTGGGTATGGTCACCAATGAGTATCTGTGCACCCTGTGTATCCCCACGCCATAAAAATGAACCTATAATGGTCGCGCCCGCAGAGCTTCCGGCAATGACACCGCCCCGCTCTAGTACATCTGCAAAAGCCTGATGGGTAAGGGTATTCAGATAAGAATCTGCAATTCGCCATTGCCTTCCTCCCTCAAAATATACTGCGGTCGCATTTTTCAGTGGTGCAATAAATTTTTCACTGTTTGCTTCCTTTAAATCACTTGTATGAAAAAGCGTGACATTTTTTATTCCGGTCTGCCGCTTTACCTCTTCGACGCCTTTTTTGTCAAAGGCCGCTGAATCTCCGGATGCGGTGGTGACTACGACGAGTACAGCTTTGTCCTTACCGCCCGCGAGTTCTGTAAACTTTTCCCAGATGTCTTTTTGACTGCCAACATTTCCGCCAATAATCAAAAGACTTCCCTTTTCAGGGCCATGTCGGGTATACGATTTTTTGACCGTAATGGGTGACCGCTGTGCAAACAGGCTGTAATTGAAAGCCAGTAAAAGGAATAAAACTAGATTTGATTTTTTCATAATTAATAGCCTGGATTTCGGTTTGCTCCGGCAAGGGCCGGATCCACTAATGTTTCATTATATGGAATAGGAAATAAATAAAGGTGTTTATCCGGCAATCCCAAAAGTGACTGTGCCCTATCGGTACGCACGAGATTGAACCACCGGTCTGCTTCAAATGGAAATTCGACCTGGCGCTCTTTTTCGAGTGCAAGCAGGATATCGGCCAGCGTCGCCGAGGTACTCGCTGCAACACCTGCTCTTGCCCTCACCGCATTCAGATCTGAGATGGCGCTGTTCACTCCACTCAGGTTATTCTGGTAAGCACGTGCTTCTGATCGGATCAGGTACAGTTCGGAAATCCGGATCACGTAAGCCGGGTCAGTACCCAATGGTGTACGGTAATATAGTTTCCCGTACCATAGATTTCCCGGAGGCGCGGTCTGTGCAATCAGTGCATTTCGGTTTCCACCGATTGCGGGACTGTTCAACAGCGAAACCAGCGCATCGTTTGGCGACCATTCTCTTCGACCTCCAAGTGCTGGCGGCAGCCACCAGTTACTGTGTCCATTTGTATTGGAAGTGGTATAGGCAAGCTCGAAAACAGATTCGTTTGTGGCAACCGCATTGTTCGCGAAGAAAGCACTATAGGGAGCCACCAACGTATAATTCGCATTATCTCCGATAACTGAGGTGGCAAACTGTTCTGCCAGTGCCCAGTTTTTCTGGTACAGATAGAATCTTGCCTTTAGTGCCTGAACGGTTTTTACGGAAACCCGGTTCCTGTTTATTGCCACTGGGACCAAAGTCTCCGCTGCATTCAAATCCTTTAGCACCTGTGCATAGGTATCTGATAGACTGCTCCTTGGAATATCTGAGTTATCTGTTGATGCATAGGTTGGTTTGAGAATCAGCTGAACGCCCCCCCAACCTCTCGCCAGATCAAAATAAGCCAGTGCCCTGATGAAATAGGCTTCTCCCAGATACTGGTTTTTTAGTGCTGTGGTCAGCTGAGAATCATTTACGCCCGGAACCTTATCGATGATATAGTTGGCCTGCGAAATTGTTTTATAAATTGCTGTCCAGGCGGACTGAACATAACCGTTGGTTGCTGAGGTCAGGTGTTTAGTGATTTCGTTCGGGTCAGACTGTGAGCCTGACCACTGAATATCGCCCGCCGAAAGGTAGGACAAAGCCGGAAAATTGGAACCATAATAATTACCGCTTGAAACCAGGTTGAACAGCCCGCTTACCGCAGTGGCAGCAGTTCCGGCGTTAACAATGGCCTGATCCTGATCAACCTGCAGCTGGGGCTGTACGTCCAGAAATTTCTTGCAGGAGGAGAATATAATTAGGATAGTGAAAATATATAATATTTTTTTCATAATAAGAATACCTTGATGGATTAAAAAGTTATGTTGGCACCAACCTGGAAGCTTCTTGGGACCGGTGGCGTTCCCAGGTCATACCCAAGAACTGTTGCGGATGAGGAAACATTTATCTCCGGGTCGGGACCTTTGTATTTTGTCCAGAGCGCAAGATTGGAGCCACTGGCATAAATCCTTACCGCAGACATTTTAGCCTTTCTGATAAAGCTTTTAGGTAGATTATAGCCGAGGGTTATGTTGCTTAAACGGATAAAAGATCCATCTTCAATATTTCGGCTTGTCGGGCTTAAAGTATAGTTCTGGCCATAAGCGGTAAGCCTTGGCAGATCCGTTATATCTCCCGGTTTCTGCCATCTTGTTAACTGGTAGATATCCATGGCCCTGTTTGCATCACGCGTTCCCCCGCCTTCCAGGAAATAGTTGTTATTGTTGTACACCTTATTTCCGTAAACGAAATTAAAGAACACAGACAGGTCGAAACCCTGGTAAGAGAAATTGTTGGTTATTCCGCCACTGAATTTCGGCAGCGCATTTCCCAAAGGCACAATATCATTGGCATTGATGACCCCATTCTTATCCGCATCCTCATATACAGCGTTGCCGGTCTGTGGATCAACATAAAGCTGGTTATAAACAAAGAAAGTGTACATCGATAAACCCTGCACCATTCTTTGGGCAGCGTAAGCGGCAACCACAGGCGTTGGAAGCTTTTCTATTTTGTTGATGTTACGGGAGATATTAAAATTGGTATTCCACTTAAATTTACCGTCCAGATTCGCACTGCTGATATTGAGCTCAAAACCCTTGTTGCTCATTTCGCCTGCATTTGTAAGAATGGAAGAGAAACCCTTGCTTGAGGCAAGCGGGAGGTTAAGCAATAAGTTGCTGGTATATTTTTCGTATACATCCCCGCTTATGGTCAGGCGGTCCTTAAAAAGACTTAAGTCTAAACCGATATTGGTCTGGCGTGTACTTTCCCACTTCAGATCGGGATTGGCCAGTTGCGAGGCAACTGTGCCCGGATTGTTCAGGTAATTTGCCCCGGCACCCCATAGACCGCGGGAGGCAAAGTCATTTATCCCGTTCTGGTTGCCGGTAATCCCGAGGCTTCCGCGAAGTTTTAAATCCGTGATGAAGGTAACGTTCTTTAAAAACTCCTCTCCCTTAACCCGCCATGCCAAGCCTCCGGATGGAAAATAGCCCCACTGACGGTTTGCGCCGAAACGTGAAGAGCCATCGCCCCTGATGCTGAAAACCGCATAATACTTTCCGCCATAATTATAATTTAACCGTGCGAAAAAAGAAGACAGTTTATACTTTGATTCCGAGGCAGAAGAGGTCGTTGTCGCTGCCGAGGCAATCTGCTGAAAAGAGTCGTTGGGAAAGTTGGTTCCGGTTGCGAGCACCTGATTGGTCACCGAACCCTGGAGTGAGTTACCGATCAGAGCGCCAAAAGCATGTTTGCCGAAAACGTGGTTATAGTTAAGCGTCTGTTCATTGGTCCAGATCGAGTTATTGCTAACGCTGGTCGAGCCCAGATTTTTATTGGCGATACCTAAATTAGTCAGGCTGTTCCAGTATTGAAATTCGTTATACTGATTATAATCAACACTCCAGCTGGTTTTAAAGGTCAGATCCTTTAATATTTTAACTTCACCGTAAAGGTTGCTTATCAAACGGTTACTGGTACTGTTCATATTTGTATTCGCCAGCAGCACATCCAGGTTGTCAAATCCGGCCCATTTCCCCGGCGTTCCGTCTGCGTTCACTTCGGGGAGGTAGGTCGGAGTATGCAGGGCTGACTGAAGAATTCCACCCTGAGGCCCGTCTCCTACCCTCGCATTGGTCCTATAGGTCTGGGTAATAATGTTGCTGGTACCCACAGTAATGCGTTCACCGATTTTCTGATCGAGGTTAATTTTAAAACTTCCACGGCGAAAATCATTTGTTTTTAGCGTTGCTTCCTGCTTGTTCAGGCCGCCTCCGATATAGTAGGTTGTTTTGTCGTTGCCACCGGAGATGGATGCATCATAATTCTGCAGGAAGCCTGTTCTAAAAGCTTTGCTCAGCCTGTCATATGTATTCTGATCCTGAGGCAGGCCTCGTGGAGCTGGTGAAGCGGCCGGGTTATCGCTCAATGCCCTGAAAGGCTGAAACCTGTATGTGGTCACCGGTGTCGTACCGTTAGCGGCAGCATTGGCGATCGCATCTGCATTCGAATTTCTGTAAAATTCGTTGATCAGTTCCGCATGTTGCGGCCCGGTAACCAGTTCCCACAATTTGGGCGTTTTTGCAAACCCAACGTATGAACCGATACTCACTTTCGGCCCTGTATTGTATTTCCCTCTTTTGGTTGTAATTAAAATAACCCCGTTGGCTGCACGGGCACCGTATATGGCAGTAGCGTCGGCATCTTTGAGTACGGTAACGCTCTCGATATCTTCAGGATTTATATCTGAGAGCGGATTGTTGGCCTGCCCTTGAGTGGTGATTCTCTGCAAAGAACTATTGTTGACATAAACTCCATCAATGACGTAAAGGGGATCATTACTGGCATTTATCGAGGTTGTTCCCCTGATCCGGATAAACATTCCGTCGCCGGGAATCCCTGTTGATGTACTTACCTGAAGCCCGGCGGCTTTGCCCTGAAGCTGCTCCGCAAAGGTTGCCGTAGGTTTGGTCCTAATCTCATCAACGGCAATTGTAGAAACAGATCCGGTGAGGGATTTTCTGGTCTGGGTTCCATAGCCTACAACAACCACATCGTTAAGCTGGCTTGAAGTTTCCCTCAAGGTTATGGTAATCGGACTTGCTGCAACAACAAGTTCTCTGGTCTGATATCCGACATAGGTCAGGATCAAGGTATATGGCAATTTCTGTCCGGTTACGAAAACAAATTTTCCATCTCCGTCTGTTGAAACAGAATGCGTTACGCCCTTAATCCTTAAAACAACCCCCGGCAATGGCTGCTTGTTTGCGGAGTCTATGACCAGTCCCTGAAGATTGGAATTGATCAGCGGAGGAGGTTCGACCTGAGCCAGCACATCGGCTGAGCTGACAAGCAATAAAAAGAAAAGAAGAAAGCTTGTTTGAATAAAATACTTTTTCTTATGGAGAAATATTTCCATATTTAACTGGTTTTAAGTTAATGATTAGTTTCATCTGCGTAAGACTGGAGGACATCAGTGCGTGATTGGCATTACAGAACTGATATTCCTGAACGACCGGTGAGGCTTCCTCACTGGTTTTTTTTATTGGGGATTTCAACACATAATTTGAAAGTGAGGTGGATTTCTTAAGAAATTTCTTCAGTGTGCTGAAGGTAACAACCAAGAAGTTTGTGGGTATAAAAAATGTTATATAACTTGTTGATGCTCAAGCGTTCGACGGGCTTCGAATGTAATGGAAGTACTTTTTTCATGATGTGGCAAACATAAATATTAATATTTAATCTACCAAATCTATAGACTATATATTTTATTGTTTATAAAAACGGTATTTGGTAATGCAGATAGGCATTAAAGTAAATAGTATATCTAAAATAATTGAATGAGATTCCATTTCTAGGTTTACGGAAATACACAACGAGGGATCATGCAGTATCGAATACTTATCTATTCAAGTTCTTGCTGGGATATCCTTCGATGTTGCACTAGCCTGCATGCCGTTTACAGTAAGGATCAGGACAGATAGCTCAAGTTGGCATCAGCATCCCCTAGGGCATTGCCGCCTATCCGTACCAGTTTGCGTTCAAGCTCATCCTTAAGTTCCTCGGGAACATTAAAGAACTTCAATTGGTCTGCTTCTATATCATATTTACAGGTCCCGCCTGCCAGTTCGATTCTATTGACAAGTCCCTTTCCAAGGGTAAGTTCCAGTGTTAACTTTCTTGCCTTGTTGTTCAGCAGTTGCTGAAATTGTGCGATTGTAGCCATAACATTAATTTTATTTGTTGAACGTTGATCTTAATTGGGGCCATTTCAAACGACCAATGGCCCCTCCCAAAAGAATTTTGGGCTTAAAAGATTGATTATTTTGCTTTGGGGTTATCCAGAAGAGAGGCCAGTTTCTCTTTTAACGCCTCACCTCGCAAACCTCTTGCAATGATTTTTCCATCCGGGTCAATAAGGAAATTAGCAGGAATAGAGCGGATGCCATATTGTTTGGCAACTGAATTGTCCCAGAATTTCAGATCGGAAACGTGAGTCCAGGTTAACTTATCATCAGCAATTGCCTTTAGCCACGCATCTTTCTTACCGGGCTGGTCTAAGGAAACGCCTAGTATGGTAAACCCTTTGTCCTTAAACTGATTGTAGGCCGCAACTACATTCGGGTTTTCCTGTCTGCATGGGCCGCACCATGATGCCCAAAAATCTACAAGTACATATTTACCCTTAAAATCGGAAAGTTTTACGGGTTTATCATTAACATCATTCTGTGTAAAATCTGGTGCCTGAAGACCTATTCTGGTTTTTTTCACCGCAGCAAAATATACGGAGATGTCTTTACCCGTCTTAGTGGTTTTAATATTGTCACTTAAATCTGCATAAACTTTCTCGGCTTCAGGCTGAGCTGTCTCACTGGTTGCGATTTGCGATATGGCCGTTAAACTAATGTGTGAAGAAGGATTTTTACGTGCGAAATCAAGGTAAATTGGCTCAAGACCTTTGCTCGATTCCTCATACCGTTTGTAGATGGCCTCCGTAAAGGCTTTATCTTTTCTTTGTTCAGGGGATAGTTTACCAAATTCAGCGTTTATTGAAGCCAGCTTATCCTGAACAGGTTTCGTCAATGCTTTTAGTTTGTCATTATCGGCGTTGACCTGCGAACCGGAAATCGTAGCATTTTTCAAGGAATCAGCAGCAGCGAGTTTGATGTTTCCAGGTTCCAGATAAATGGAAAGTAAGTCCCGTTTACCATTTTTTTCTGCGGATTTTTGATAAACTGAGGCCCGAAGCGGATCTGATAAATCACCCTTAAATAAAAAAGAGCCGTTTTTAAGTTCTGTTGAGTCTAAAATTGATCTGCCATCTTTAGCATAACTCAGGTAAATTTTTTCATTACCTTTTGCATTCTTTAAATTTCCGCTGAGGAAAAACGGTTTCTGCGCCAATGCGGCAAGCGGAAGTGCGGCCATGGCAATAAGTAGTATTCTTTTCATATTAACTTGTTTAGATATTCATTACTGCTTTAATAATCCAGGTACGGCATATTAATGTTCATTTTGAGCATAGACCTCACCAATGAGCGTTAGTATTGCTCTAAAGCCAACGGTTTTACCTTCTATCTTAAAAATTATACCTTATAGGATTAACTTTCTCTTACTTATTCAGATTCCCGATGGAAGCCTTTCTTATCTTTCTCTTTTCGGAGAAGGATTTAGCACCTTATTTGGCAACAGGTTGCTAAGACATCATAGGGCCTTTTCCCTCAGTCTTTCTGGATAAGTCATTGAAATTACTATTTCGAATCAAAAGTGTTCCATTTCTATTTGGGTGCAAAATCTGTTTCACCATTTATAACCCATTAAATCTATAGATTTGGTAGTACAAATTAAAGCATTAAATCAATCAAAACCAATTTTTATTTTGATAAACAATATCACTAAATCATTTATCAGAATAATGTTTTAATAAATTAATAATAACTTCTAAAAATGACTGATTTTAAATTATTAATTAATGTTTTATTCCAAAACGAGGCAAAAAAAAATATATTATCATCGCATAATTTAAGCATATTTAGCTGTAAAATTTTACTACCAACCTTTTACGGCGCGGCCTTTGAAAGCCCTCTCTGCTGCTTTTTCTACCTCAACAGACTGGTAGGCTTTAACAAAACGCTTGATTTTATCCTCGTGCTTATTATCTTCTCTTGCGACAATTGCATTCACATAAGGAGACTTGCTATCTTCGATAAACAGCCCGTCCCTTGTAGATATCAAACCAATAGGTGCAGCAAATGTATTGTTGATGATGGCTATAGATACATTTGCATCGTCCAATGACCTCGGAAGTTGTGGCGCCTCAAGCTCCAATATTCTTAAGTTTTTGGGATTTTCGATTACATCATTCAAGGTTGGCAACAGCCCAACGCCGGGCTTCAGCTTGATAAGTCCCGCAGTCTGCAGGAGCAACAGCGACCGGCCACTATTGGTTGGATCATTGGGGATAATTACTGTGCTTTCATCTTTAAGTTCGTTAAGGCTTTTTATCTTTCTGGAATAACCTGCAATCGGATAAACAAAAGTATTCCCTACAATTGCAAATTTGTAACCGTGTTGTTTTGCCTGAACATCAAGATAAGGCTTATTCTGGAATGCATCGGCGTCAATATCTCCCTGATGAATTGCCTCGTGGGGCATTACATAATCATTAAACTGTAACAGTTCTACCTCGAGGTTGTACTTTTCCCTGGCTACCTTTTGGGCAACCTGTGCAATATTATATTCCGGACCAGACTCTACGCCGACTTTTATGTGGTTGGGATCATTTTTTTTCGCATTGCTGCCGCAGGCAGTAAGAAAGGTCACTGATAACAAGAGTACTGATTCTATGCTTTTTCAGAAAGTAGTATTCATTTTATGTTATGGGATTTTAAAAATTATTTTCTATGGTCAAAATATTTTGAAAGTCGATCTCCACCAAACTGGATGATAAAAACGATAACAACCAGCAGGACCAGCACGGTATTCATCACCAGCACATCATAGCCGATATAACCATACTGATAACCAATCTGTCCAAGGTCTCCTGCTCCGACTGCACCACCCATTGCGGAGTAACCAACAAGCGTGATTAAAGTTATTGATGCACTGTTGATGATTGCAGGCAAAGCCTCCGGTAAAAGTACCTTAATAATAATCTGCAAGGGTTTTGCGCCCATTGCTCTTGCAGCCTCAATGTTGAAAGCCTCCACCAAATCGTTCGGACAATCTTATTTGCACCAAACAAAATCTGCTCCTGTCGTACATCAAATGCTTTGTCCACTCAAGATGTTGTTTTCATGTCTGATTAGAGGCCTTATGCAGATGAATGTTAAAATCCAAGTGTACATTGTCATGACACTTACAATAACCTGACAAAACTTGTAAATTCATTTTATATTTCGAACTATTTGTCAGGCATAGTATTTAAAATAATCCATACAAAATTCTGACAAAAGTCTAAAAGCCACCGTGCCATGTTCTCAAAACATGACATTAAGGCTTTTTATTGGCTAATTCACGACAAAAATTCATCATATTATAGTTAGTAATCTGCTATGCTGGCATAGGCTGCGATGGATTAGGCACAGGAATTGATATTAAGTAAATAGACCTGCTATCAAACGCTAATCGACTTATAGTCAATAATTTACAAAATAATCCTAAACTATTAATATGCAAAAATTCACCAAAACAATGTTCAAGGAGCTACTGGATGAGCTTCCTTCTACAACAGAGGTTGCCGGAAGTTCGGACGATGAAGAGGATGCCAGGCCTGTTCGAGGATGTAAGAAAACGATCATCGCTTGGACATTCAGCTGTCACCGTACGGAAATGAAACAACTATTAAAAACTGAATTGCCTGATAAGCTTTCGATTATCATGACTCAGTGCTTTGAGTTAATTGATAAATATAGTGAGGACATTTCCTCAATTGATTATAGTAACTGGAAAAGAGATCACCAAAAACTTAGAGAGGCTGCAATATTTATGGAAGATTTTACCTTCTGGGAAAAGCTGTTACAATCGGGAACGGTGAGAAATCAGATTTTTGCACCACTGGTAGTAATATGCATTGTAGGCTGCGCTGCCATGGTATCAAATAAATTTGGGCATAGCGTGGAAAAACCCAAAGCTAATTCTTCGATTGACAGCAATATGCGAAGGGTTCACGCCCAAGTATTATTGGACGGTATCCCAGCCACTAAAGTAAAAATCTATCACCGTTCAGGTATGCTCATCGGAGATGATCTAGGAAGGTTTGTGATCGACACCAATAGTGCAGAAAAACCAGATAGTCTTGTATTAAGTTTCGGTGATGTTAACAGGAGAGTATGTTTACCAGCCAATTTGGATAGCGTGAGATATGATCTTAGTTCTGTTCCAAGTAAGTTAACTGAGTTGGCGAAGAGGTAAGATTAAGAATGTAGCAAAGAAATTTTTGTAATTAACTAATAGGAAAGGAAAACGATATAGTCATGCCCATACTTAAATCATTAAATAGTGAAAAAGGGTTGCAACTGCAGCCCTTTTTTTATTTGTTTCCAGCATTAAAAAAACAATAGGAACTAAAATGGAGTCAAAACCCAGCAGAGAGGGTCAAGATTAAATAGATGACGTTCTATATTAGCAGCAGCAGAAATCAGGATAAGTAGCGTTGAAGGTTTTCAGCATTCGGGTTTTCTTTTGCCTATAATTGAGTCCACATTCAGATTTCCCCGCCTACCCAATTTTGGTGTAATATAAAAAATCAGACTCTAATTTGATGGGATGTCTGTTGGAATAGAGAAACAAAAGGTGGATCCTTTTCCTATTTCGCTTTCTAGCCAGATCCGGCCATTGTGATGGCTTATGATCTCTTTACAGAAATAGAGGCCGATGCCAAAGCCTGCGGTCGTTTTGCTGATCGTGTTTTCTATTCTATAATAGCGTTCGAAGATCTTGTCCTGATCCTCTGTTGCTATACCTTCTCCCTTGTCTTTTATTAGAAATGTTATCCCATCTGAAGAGAAAAAATAAGTGCATTTAATTTCAGCGCCTCTAGGTGAATATTTTACAGCATTTCCGATTAGGGTTTTTAAGTACCTGCTCAATTCTGTTTCTGTCAGCTGTTATCGTTTTTTCCACGTTGATATAACTAAATATTATAGGATGACTGCTCGTGGTATTTTTGAAGTCTTCCTCTATTTCGCGAATGAGTTGTGAAACTAAAAAGGTGCTTAGTTCTATTATAATTTTGGAATTCTCCAGTCTTGACACGCTCATAAATCCATTAATCATATTTGTCATCTTGCTTATCTGGCGAAGAGACTTTTCGACGGCATTACCGGTCACTTTATCATCAGCTTTTTTCGCATTGAACGCTACGAGTTGTAGATATGCCTTTAGAGATGTCAAAGGTGTTTTAAGTTCATGACTTACCATTCCGATGAAGTCACTCTTCATCTGTTCTTCGTCTTTGAGTTTTTGTATATCAGTTGTCGATCCCACCCACATGATTATCTCTCCTTCATCGTTCATAACCGGAGCAGCTATGTTTAGGTGCCAGCGGTATTTCCCTAACAGATCCTTAAAACGCATTTCAGACTCAAACGGAATGCCTGACTTCGCGGCCGCTGCAAGCCCAATCATGAAAGATTCTACCTCGTCAGGATGCATCATCTGATGATAGCCATAGTCTCGTAAATTTTCGAAACTCATTCCGCTGTACTCCAGCCAGTGCCTATTGAAGTAGGTAACCTCCCCAGTCGGAAGAGCAGTGCTGATTTTTGCCGGCACAAGATCCATTAACCTCCTGAAATGATTCTCATTTTTAAAATGTTCAAGTTCTGATATCCTCAATACATCAAGTTCAAGGTTCAGCAGCTCAATCTTCTTAAGTGCATTTAGCTCTAGCTTTCTACTCTCTGCAAGTTCCGCAAGGCGCAAGACCTTATCGGTAATATTATTAGCATGCTGGATGATATAATCAATCTCCCCATCCTCATTTAAGACAGGGGTATGACTCGGCTCCCAATACCTGGTAATGAATTTACCAGGATTTAGTAGGTCAGGCACATCATATCTTTGGATATCCATGTAATGAGGTTCCTTCGTGCGAAGCACTTCCTGAAGGGAGGCATTGATATTTTTCATTCCATCTGCATCGGGTAAATTTGGATTGTCAGGGAAAGCTTCAAAAATATGTTTGTCTTTAAGAAAGTCCCTTGTAGTCCCCGTAGCCTCTAAAAACTTGTTGCTCGCTGTTATTATGTATAACGAGGCAGAAACTACAAGGTAGCTATTTGGAATAGTTTCAAGGATTTTCAGTGACTCGTTCCTAATATCAGAGATCATTTTAAAACATTAAAGTGTGCCTAAAGATAGAAAAAACAAAATACCCCAAAACTAACACTGATTTTAGATTTATATATCTTGGGAATTGGCAACAATAGACGGATAGAAAAACTCCATATAATTTCTTGAGTTCGCCGCCAGACTCAACAGCGATACATTTGCAATAAGAACTTATGTGATTCTCTTTTTCCGATAACGTGCATCAACTGGACAAACCAATTTATTTCACCCTTTTCCGCCAATTCAATAACACAATGGCAACCAATTATTTATAACAAATTTATTTCCGGTGAGACGGGGTCATCTACTCTCCTTTATCCAGATTAATGAACGTAATTAAATATTTCGACCGTTATTATAATATGAATAAACCGCAGCATTTGGACCCCATTTCGTAGAAAATTGAATTTGAGTTAAATCTTTTTTTTCTGATTACAGAATTATAATGAAAGAAATTTGTTCAGAACGACAAAAGAGTTATTTATCAAGCAAATTTTTAATTGTAAGAAGCAGATTTTCCGAGTCAGGTGATTTTCCAAGAATAGCATCGGCATCACATTCCACGGCACTGATATCTTCATATGATAATGCAGTCAGCATGATGATTGGAATGTGGGCCGTTTCAAGCCTGATTTTTAATTCATTACAAATTTCTCTTCCGTCACCATCACCCACCCTTATATCCAGAATAATTAGATCGGGTTTAAAACTTTCAACAAGAGATGAAAGTTCTTCCTCTACTTCGATACACCTAACTTCATAACCGGCATCTGTAAAATCTGTGCCGTAACGATAAAGAGAAATAGGATCATCATCCAAAAACAAAATTTTCTTATTCATATAGCTATTTTTCTCGAAGGCACGGCAATTTTAAATTCGAATTAGTTGATTCTATAGATAATAACTAACAAAACCCCACCATCATCAAAACATTTTTTTAACTCAAATTAAAACACTAAATTAACGTGAAACTATTGGGATGCAATTTCCGTCTACTAAATTAGTTAAACGAACTCAAATTTCAACGGTATGGAAAATACTGAACAAATTGCACAGATTAAGGTTCTTGTTGCTAAGAAATTAAATCTCGAACAAGTCAGTCTCGAAGACTGTAGAAGTATATCAGAGCAAATCTTTTTTAAAACAAAAAACTACTTATCCCAGCGAACTGTTCAAACCATTTTTACTGGAAAAAGAGAGTTACTCACGCCATTTTCGTTGAACAGTCTAGCGCAATTTTGCGAATTTAAGAATTGGGAAGATTACCTGAAAAAGTTTAAGTGAGTTGATCCTGAGGGCCAAAGGCAGATAAGGTGCGTAACTGGGAAGTTTGTAAATCTTCTTCGGTAGTTACCAAAGCGGGCATTTTAAGAACATTATAAATCTGATTGCAATCTTTCGGCGTGCAAAAAACAAAATCTCCCACCCGCTGTTAGATGAGGGTCCGATCCAAAAATTTATGGACACCTTAATTTAACCAAATGAATGAACTGCAATTCAGCGCAATGATCAAAGAACACTCGCCCTCACTGCGTAGTCATGCGATCCGCTATACCAGAAATGAGGATGACGCGGATGATCTGGTGCAGGATACGATGATAAAAGCGATACGGTTCTACAAAAACTTTCAGGAGGGAACAAACATAAAGGGATGGCTGTTTGTGATTATGCGCAATACCTTTATCAATGATTATAGGAAGAACACGAGAAAAAACGCACTCATTACCCAGACCGACGAGATCAGTTCCCAGGACTTAGTGGTAAGTGCCTCTGAAAATGATGCAACAGGAACGTTCATTATGGGTGATATACAAAAAGCACTGGCATCAATCCCGGAGGTTTACTCCACTCCCTTTACCCGGTATTTCGAGGGCCATAAATATCAGGAAATAGCCGACGAATTTGGTATACCGATAGGAACAGTCAAAACCAGAATCCATATGGCACGGGAGATGCTTAAAACATATTTAAAGAATTACCAGTCCGAACGTTAGCGTAACTGATGAGTTTTGATAAAGCTCAACTAAACGTCCTTCGAAAAGTTTAAGAGCATATATTTTATGTTAGATAATTTCAGACAAAACGGTCCTGGGCGGAGGTCGCCTGGCGTGAACCGCCGGGTTGAAAACGAAAGTTATGCAAAACCAAATTGTCCCCCCGGCTAGAGAAACGGTGAAGATTACAATTTTAAGATTCAAGCAGAACAAATATTCAGTTTTCGCGACCATTCATAGCAAGCATTCCCATTCTAGGGATGCTTGTTATGATTAACGATGTATTTAAGCTTGGGCAACATAATCGGTCAGATTATCATTAGCATCTTCTTTCAGGGAATCGATCTTTCCTTTTACCTCTTCTTTGACCGAAGAAAAACTTTCGCTGGCTTTGTCGGCCAACTCATCGCTGGTACGGGTTAAGTTTGCAATTTCCTGGTGTGCTTTGTCAAGTACCCTGTCCTTTAAATCTTTTAAGCTTTTTGAAAGTTTGTCTACGGTTTCCTCACCACTTTCCGGGGCGAATAATATGCCCAGTGCAGCTCCTGCTGCAAGGCCGGCTAATAAAGCCACTACTGTTTTTGAATTGTCTGTCATCGTTTTGGGTTTATATAACATTCAACCCTTCCTGGAGGAGATTTGTTTTCGTTTTTTTCAATAGCAGATTCCTGGCCCATAGGCAACTTAAAATTTCGCTAAAGAATATTTGCAATTGGGTATTGAGAGTCCGGTTATTAAGGAAAACAGCTTTTACATGGAAGCCAGGCAGGCTCATTTAGTCAAGCTGTGTACTATATTTTGGAAGTTGTACCGTAAAAACAGATCCTTCTCCAGGAGTTGATTTCAAAAAAATCGTTCCCTCCAGCCTTGTTATAAGATCCTTGACTGTAGATAGTCCGATACCGGTACCCGAATTGTTAAACCTGTCGGCTGCTACGCCCACAAAATTAGCCTCAAATATTTTCGCCTGGAATTCGGGCTGGATACCGTTTCCATTATCCTCAACTTCCAAGAAGACTTTGTGCTCATCCTCACGGATGCTGACCTTTATAAGCCCGGTTTCTTTATCGTTATAACGGACTGCATTGGTAAGCAAGTTAAGCAGGATCTGCTCCAGGGCAATAGTTGAATGGTAAATTTCGGCGCTGGACGACAGGAACTGGAGCGAAAAGCCCTGTGGCATAGGAACAAGATTTCTCAATCTTTCGAAAAGGCCGGAGACCATAATTTTTTGCTTCCTTGCAATCAGTAGTTCAGGGGACCTGGAGTACTCTAGCATCTCGTCTACTAGTGACAAAAGAGATTTGGTTGAAGAAATGTTAACCTCTAACAGCTTATTGGCCCGTTCGTCTCCGAGCGATCCAATGGTAGATTTTAAGAGCTGGGAAGTAAGGAGCATGCCCGTAAGCGGATTTTTGATGTCGTGCGCCGCCATGGAAGCAAATTTCTGGATCAGAACATTGGAATTCAAAAGCTCCTGATTACTTTTCATTAGTTCCAGGTTGTTTCTCCTCAACTCGATTTTATCCACTACCTGGCGAGCCAGAGATTTCAGTGCTGAAACCTGTGGGGCACTAAGGATATGCGTTCTTTGATCCAGCACGCAGATGGTTCCCATTGCGAAGCCGCTCTGGTTTATAAGGGGAACCCCGGCATAAAATACGAGCGCAGTGGGGCCGGTTACCATGGGATTATTATTGAATCTTTCATCAACCCTGGCATCGGGAACGATCATAATCTCTTCTCCCGAAGCTATTGCATGCGTACAGAAGGAGAGTTCACGCAGGTTCTCAGTAAAATCGGTACCGATATGTGACTTAAAATATTGACGCTTTTCATCAATAAAGGTAATCAGGGAAATTGGAATGCCACACACTGCCGAGGCAATGCTCGCCATGTCATCAAACTCTTTATCTTCTCCGCTATCCATTAAGCGATATTCCTGCAAAGAGGATAGTCTCGCAAGCTCATTATCGGGAAGTGGGGGATTTGAATTCATGTGGGGTAGGCAAAGGTACGCTTAATATAATAAACAGTCTTTCACCCTATCAATTGCATTTAGAATGATACAGGTAAGCTTTGAGCTCCATCAGCTTTTCATGCGTTTTTTGGGTCACCCGTGTTCTGACTGGATGGGTCAGACGGGCCTGTTTTTCTATGGATCTGTTATTCATCTGATTTTTCTTTTGTCTGTTTTTTAAGGGTTTCCGAGTTCCGAGGAAAACCCCGACCTCAAGGGCGGCAAGAATGGAATTGTGGACAATTCTACATCTTGCGGGACACCCGAGTGGCCACAGGAAACTGCATTAATCTCATCGAAGTTTTAGATGATCGTTATCCAGCTAACTTTGCAGCCCCTTTAGTTTTTGTTATTTTTTCCGGGGCCACTATTCTGGCAGATTGCTGGAAAAGTTTTTAACAGGGCTCGGATCTTAAACCTCAGGCCTTTAAAATACTGCTGATTGCGGCGCCCTTTTTGCGCGATTATGTTTTTCTGTTTTTTCATATCCCAGATTTTGATCAACGAATCTGGAAAAATCTGGAACGTTATATTGATGCTCACGGCAGTGATACCCACTGTTTTTTTTTTGCAGGGGAGCGCATCGGATAAAATCACCGAACAATATAAATCCTAGGTTTTTTACAATTTTATTGGTGCTGAATCTTATATTTTTGAGAACTGGCTGTATTAATGTGATCCATTTATGAGTATCAACGCGAATGGGTCATAAGGGAAGCTATAAGCAGATTTTTGATCATCAAGAAGTAATTTATGAAAACGATAATTTTTATTATTCTACTGGGACTGGGTTTTAACGCTTTCGGTCAACAGTTCAATCCCGAGCCTACAGTCTTTGGAGAAGGCTCCATATCCTCAAGGGACTTTGAATTCAATGCGAGTTTCACTCCGGACGGAAAAACCGTATATTTTTCAAAATCATTGCTCCCTGATTTCCGGCGGATAAGCATTGTATCCTCGACCTTTAAGAACGGCAAATGGGGGATGCCAAAGCTGGCCTCTTTTTCCGGCAGATTTAGAGATGCCGACCCGATTCTGACCGATAACGGAAATCGGCTGATTTTTATTTCGGACAGGCCCTCACCGATAAAATCGGACACCTCAAATTACAACCTCTGGTTTGTTGACAAAACCAAATCGGGAGAATGGGGCGAGCCAAAGCACCTGATGGGAGATTTTTACAAAACAACCCCCTACCCTGTTTACCCTTCAGTTGCTGCCAGCGGGAATTTATATTATTCGAGCGGCAATGCAAAAGATTCAGAGATTTATCTGGCGCGAAAAACCGAAAGCGGCTACGGAAGCGCCGAAAAGCTGAGTTTTAATTTATCTTCGGAGCGGGATATTGACCCGGTCATCTCTCCTGATGAAACATTTATAATTTTTAGCAGTTCAACACGCAAAGGCATGGGTGGAAGCGATCTTTGGGTAAGCTTTTATGAACAGGGCAAATGGGAAGAACCGATAAATCTGGGAAAGGCAATAAACTCTCCGACTAACGAGGGACAAGCCGCCCTATCCCATGACGGAAAGCGGCTGTACTTCACAAGTATTAGAAATAAAAGCCAGTTACGTGGTCCAAGGGAAAGAAAAATAAATCAACAGACTTTTGATCAGGAGTTTAAGACGATCTTTAACGGGATTCCAAATATATGGGTAGCGGATATTTCAAATTTGCGGGTTCTAGGACCAGCCCATTAGAAGGGAAGCCTACACAAAAAAAAAGCCACATCCGGCAAACCGCTCCTATCCTGGAGATTAAATCAGGACCTGGTTTCGATTCCTCATTTCATCTCCCCAGCGCTCTAAACTGTGCCAGATGGGGATGAGGGAAGCCGCTGTTTCAGTGAGGCTATATTCAACACGCACAGGCACTTCTGCATAAACGTGCCTATGGATCATTCCATCTCTTTCCAGTTCCCTCAACTGACGAGAAAGCATACGCTCGGATACCGTTTGAAGATTTTCTCTAATTTCGCTAAAGCGAAGGTTTTGGCTTTCAAGAGCGTAAAGAATCAACATTTTCCAGCGTCCGCCAATGATAGAGAGTGCATGAACCATTCCGCAGGATTCATCCATCAATCGTTTGTTGATGCTATTGGTCGAATTTTCTTTTCTTTTTGACATACGGACAAAGTTGTTAGTATCCGACAACGGGCGGTCTATGTGTTTTTGATTATGGCTTCCATTAATTTTGGATGGAATAATAAAAAATCAAAAACGATGAAAATACTGATAATTCTTGCCCACCCTGAGCTTAAAAGCTTCAATGGCGCCATGTTCCTCACCGCTATTCAGACACTCGAGGCCCAAGGTCACCAGGTCAAAAAACTAGACCTCTACAGAATGGGGTTTGATCCGGTCTCGGACAGAAAAAACTTTTCAACTGTCAGCAACCCCGACTACTTCAAACAGCAGCTTGAAGAACTCCATGCCACCGAGCTGCATGGATTTAGCGAGCTCATCGATCAGCAGCAAGTGCTTCTGGAATGGTGCGAGCTGATGATCTGGCAATTTCCCCTCTGGTGGTACAGCGTGCCTGCAATCTTAAAAGGCTGGGTAGACCGTGTATTTGCAATGGGCCGGGTTTACGGTGACGGGCATTTCAATGAAACCGGCAAGCTTAAAGGAAAACTGGCCCTGCTTTCCCTCACTACCGGAGACCGTGAGGAAGCCTTCTTGCCTCACGGTTCGACCGGCTCACTCTCTGGTGTACTTCGCCCATTACAGCGCGGCATCCTAGCCTATACCGGCTTTTCGGTACTTAGGCCACATGTCGTTTTCGCGCCGGTCAGACTGACCGATTCACAGCGGGCAAATGAACTTGAAAAATGGTCTAAGAGACTCATGTCCCTGGCTAAGGAAAATTCAATTGCTGTAGGCTCATATTAATGCTCCGGAGTGTAACTTAATAGATCAAAACTGGGTACGAGCGTTTCCCAGCATGTTTGATATTTACTCTATGGAGGGTTCACCTGGATGTTCAAAATTTACATATCATTAAAATTAGAGTTAACATATTACCGGGTTTGCATCTTTAGTGGCCCTGGGATCCACGCAATGGTTACTTGGCCTAAGAAAAAACGTATTATATTCAGATACCTTGCCGGGGTGAAACTCGCAAAGACTGGCGAAATCACTTGGTGTCATTCCGGAAAGGTATCTAAAGTCTTTGATGAAGTGGGATTGGTCATAATAGTTGAGCGAAAAAGCGAGATCGCCCAGATTTGTGAATTTTTTGTTCCTAATTAGTTCAAGCACCTTTGAAAACCGGGAACCGCGTAAAAACCGTTTAGGCGATAGGCCTATTGAAGCTTTAAAGAGCCTCAATAACTGGTGGTCAGCCACTGCAAAATACTTTCTTAAGTCTTCCAGGGAAAGGTTTACATTCGTTAAATTCTGATAATCCGCGGCCGAAATAACTTGCTCTTTACGAGCTTTTAAACGGGCTGCACTTGTCAAATGCGAATAAATGCTTTCCAGACGGTCTGCCGAAGAAAGTTCCATTAATTTATGAATATAATCTTCAGGAAAATAATTTTCCATATCCAGTATTTTGTTGTTTAGTGCTGAAATCTCTAATCCCGTAAGCATCCTCAAGATCTCCGGAAAAAAACTGACTGTAAGGCAGCTAACGGGACCAGTGACTTTGATCTCCATCGGCCGGCTGCTTACCCCTCTAAGAAAAGCCAATGGGTAGCCTGAGTTTTTAGCGGAAACCATTCGGCTGCAATTAGAATGAAGAATAATAAGCTGGGGAAAGCAGTCAGCAAAAAGCACAAGTTGCTGGTCTTGTGTAGGATATATACGAAATGTAGAATAGCTGATGAATCTCACGATACTTTTCAAACAATCCGGAGGCATAATAATCTCACATTCCATCAGGTAATTCAGTTAGGGCGTACGGAAATATAAAATATCCAGTAAGGTTGCAAAGGCTTGTAAATGATGAGACAAAAATATCGCTGTGAGATGTAACTGGAATAGTCCAATTTGTTAACGCACAGCCATCCACCTGAATTTTATGACTAAACGCGTTATTGCTGGCGCCGGGATATCAATCCTTAACATTGGCAGATCATCTCCGAAGTATTCAGCGCCTGCAGAAACTATTAGTGCAAGCCCGGGTAGCTCACATTAGGGGAGATAACCAGGCTTAAACAGGCAGGACGACTATCTGGGCCAACCATTTTGTCAGCGGTGCCAATCAGCGGATAGCCGCTTAACCTTTCTATTTCAAAATCCGCTCTTCACTAGTAATTGCCAACTCATTATCACTTGCGTGTCTTTTGGAGATCAGGCCGTCCTTGTCATATTCCATGAGCTCATTGCCAGTGCTTCTGAACCACTGGCCGGATGCATCCTGCCATTCCTGCTCTGTGCGTACCGCCATACGGTTCCCACGAAATCCCCACAGTGTTTTTTGCTGGCTATAGTTTAATTGCCTTTCAAATTTGCCGCGCAAAAATTCCTGGACTTCGGCGGTCCCATTAATGACCTGCGTCCGATCTGTCCACTCGGTATCAGTGCTACAGGCCATCTCCAACATCTGAGGTTTTCTGGAGTTCCAGAGGGATTCGCTCATCTTCACCTTTTCTAGTGCCGATTCCATAGAAAAAGGGGGAAGCGGAAAGTGTTTAATGGCCATTTGCATTGGAGTTTGAAGGTTCTATGATCTCGTTCCAGTCGATGGCGGTCTGGGAGATGATATTTACATAATTGGTGAAAATGTTCCGGACCACAAAGGCGATTATTTCCAGTATCTCACCGTCTGTATAACCACTTTGTTTTAGCTGTTCAGCATCATCTGGCGAAAGCGCATGGTGACTGCGAAGCAGTTTTTCAACAAATTTGAGACCCTTGTCAATTTTAGGGTCAGGAGAATCAAGCCTTCTCGCCTCCATGATTTCCTGTTTGGATAAACCCGCATTGTATGCAAAGCTGGTATGTGCCGATAGGCAATAGGTGCAACTGTTAAACTCGGCGGTTGCCAGGGCAATCTGTTCAGCGAATTTTTGTCCAATTGACGGATTATTTAGCGCACCGCTGAATTTGATGTAAGCATTTAGTACATTTGGGGCGTTCCCCATGATCTTGAACATATTGGGTACACGTCCCATCTTTTTTTCTACCTCCTGAAAGGAATCTTTCAAGCTACCTATTGCGGATGTTGTTTCAATAATTTCCATACTCTGATTTATTTATTTAAGGATTAATGCCAGAGCTCAACCTGCAAAGAAATGCTGCAATGCGGGTAAGCGCTCTCCGGAGGTAAAGGTAGCGGGGCAAAACCTGTCGGAGAAATATCGGCGAATTTGTTAAACTAGTTTAATTGGACAGTGACCTGGGCAGTGATTGATGAGCTAAACCAGTTAATACCGCCCCACTTCTATTGGCCCCTCTTCAAAAATATTTTTTAGCCTGCTTGAATATTTTTCAAGCTGATCTTCTCTTCCCTGTCCTTCCATTCTTACTGGTCCATAAATTATATGGGGCTTAAGAACGTCGAACCCGGTATAAGCCAGCATACCCCTTTGGACATGCCTGATGATTGAATCGATATCCCCTAAGAGCCCGTCTTTGCTGTAGGCGGTTTTTTCAGCGCCCGTAGTTATGGATAGCAGTGCTTTTTTCCCTTTGAAATACCCCTGTTCAAACATCCTTCCCTCCCCATATACCCGTCCCATTGCAAACACCCGGTCGACCCACCCTTTCAGTACACCGGGAACACTGAACCACCATAACGGAAACTGCCATATCATCAGGTCGCACCACTCAACTTTACTGATTTCGGCTTCTATCTCTGGTGAAAACCCATTTATTTTTGATGCGCGAAGCTCTTCGAGCTGCTGTTTGAAAAAACCTGCATCGTCCATGGAGGAATAATTATTCCGGTAGGATCTTGAACTGAATTCCATCCGGTATAAATCTGAAGTCTGCACCTGATGTCCCTGGGTTTCCAGCGTGCGAATAGCCTGTTGGAACATGGAGGCATTAAAACTTTTAACCTCCGCGTGCGCCAGGACAATAAATATTTTCATGATTGCTAAAAATTGATGAGCTCAAAAATAGAATCGTGGGCCTTCATATGTTGCGCACGCACTCAATTGTAAGCAGCTAACAAATTTGTCCGTGGTTACACGATGCTCAATAATCCAGTTCCATTCCCAAGGCTGAAGCGGACAGTTCGGCATAATTAGGACTCCAATTTTGGGGCTTAAAGGACTGTTGGTTTTTTACAATTTATAACAGACAGAATTGGCGAAATTGCGTGCGCTTTATAATTCATTCACATAAAGAAAGAGGATATGAATATTGTCTTGGGCGCTAATGGCCATGTTGGTTCGGCAGTTGCGATGCATCTGTTGGAAAAAGGCCAGCCTGTAAAAGTTGTATTGAGGACCGATAAAAATCAGTCTTACTGGGAAAAGCATGGCGCAAAGGTATCAATTGCAGATGTTTTTGATACGGACATGCTTACTGGGATATTAAAGAATGGTCAACGGCTATTTTTACTTAATCCCCCGGCCTCACCGGACACAGACACTGCTCAAGTTGAAAAACAAAGCGTGAGCTCTATATTAAAAGCGGTCCAGGCCTCGCATTTTGAGACCATTGTTGCAGAATCTACATATGGTGCGCAGCCAGGAGATCGTATCGGGGACCTTGGCGTTCTTTACGACATGGAACAGGAACTTGTTAAAATACCTGCTTCCATAAAGATCATTAGGGCGGCCTATTACATGAGCAACTGGGAGCAGGCCGTTCATGGGGCAGTAAAAAAGGGAGTAATTGAAACCCTTTATCCGGCCACCTTCAAGCTCCCCATGGTATCTCCAGCCGATATTGGCAAGTTCGCCGCAGAACTTTTGAAGCATGGGAACGATAGAAGAAAAATTATTTATTTTGAGGGGCCGGAGCGGTACAGCGCTTTAGATGTGGCCAGGGCATTTTCACTTGCACTCGATCGCCAGATCGAGGTAAAATCCCATAAGCGAGACAACTGGTGTGCTTACCTTGAAAAATCCGGATTTTCGCCGGCAGCAGCAGGATCAATGGTCCGGATGAGTGAAATTACACTGGAGGAAAAATATGAAATTCCTCTAGAGCCGGAAAAAGGTCAAACGACCCTGGAGTCTTATATTTTGGACATGGTCGCCCTGGCAAAAAAGGGAGCTAATTTTCAGCACAACTTAAGGACTTAACTATACATTTTATGAAAGTCAACAGACGACCATTGAGAAAGCATTACCAAAGGGAACGGTTTGATCTGATTCTGCACAATATAGGCCGGCACATTAAATTAACGGTTCAGGAGGAAAAAACATTTACCGGTATGCTAGAAGCTAAAAATCTTAAAATAAGGGATTTTTTGCTCCGGCAGGGCGAGGTGTGCCAGTTTGAAACTTTTATAGTCAAAGGCTGCCTGCGGATGTACTCTACGGATGAGGAGGGCGTGGAACATGTTGTTCTGATCGGTATTGAAAACTGGTGGATATGTGATCTAGGCAGTTTCCTTGGTAGCCATCCGGCGAATTATTCGATTGATGCACTGGAGAACAGCGAGGTGATGATGATTTCCAGAGAAAACCTGGAGCAGCTATACACCCGGGTCTCCAAATTTGAAAGGTTTTTTAGGATCCTTTTTCAGAATGCGTATATAGCCCAACAAAACAGAACAAACCAGGATCTGACCCTCAATGGGAAAATGAAATACTTAAGTTTCCTGCAAAAATATCCAACGCTCGACCAGCGGATATCCCAGCGACAGATCGCGTCCTTTCTGGGCATTACACCAGTATTTTTAAGCATGATACGCCGAAAAATTGTATCGAGGTCATTTGTTAAACTAGTTTAACATGCTTTGTTTTAGAAAATCCGTTGCTTTGGATTCAAAATAAAAATATGAGAGCAAAATATCTACAAAACAGAGGCAGTGTACTTTTTTGGACAACCGTTGTTGTTGGCATATTGGACGCCGTGGCTGCAATGACAGTTTATTACGTTTTTTTCAATTTAAAGCCTATGCAGGTTTACCAGTATGTAGCTAGTGGTATAATGGGTAAAACTGCCTATGATGGCGGCGCTGCGAGTGCATGGGTGGGCGTGGGATTGCACATAATTATCGCATTTGCAGCAACTTACATCTTTTTTATTCTCAGTCCGCGCCTTAAATGGATTCGGGAGAACGTTATTGTTGCAGGGATGCTTTATGGGCTGTTGATTTGGGTGGTGATGAATCTAATTATTGTTCCGTTAAGCCTCATTGAACCTGCCGAATTTAACCCGGTGGATCTCGTGGTTGTGATCTGGCATATGACCGTGGTCGGATTGCCTATTTCCTTATTAATCAACAAATATTATGAAAACACTTAGCAGAATAAA
This sequence comes from Pedobacter ginsengiterrae, assembly GCF_039537385.1. Lineage (NCBI taxonomy): Bacteria > Pseudomonadati > Bacteroidota > Sphingobacteriia > Sphingobacteriales > Sphingobacteriaceae > Pedobacter > Pedobacter ginsengiterrae. Next base: position 266,517 of record NZ_BAABAK010000009.1, on the reverse strand, counting down.
GACAGTGTTACTTCTTGTTAGTATCTGTTCGCTTGGATCGGGATGTAGTCAAAAGGCAAATCAGGCAGAGAAAAACGAGCAACTAGTCCGAACCTATTTCGGGGAGGTCTGGAATAAAGGGCGTGTGGGTTATCTTGACAAACTATTAAGCAATAACTACATCAACCATACGCCCTCAGTGCCCAATCCACGTAAAGGACCTGAAGGATTGAAACCAATTGTCCTTGCGATCCGCAAGGGCTTTCCGGACCTGCATTATGAGATCATGGATGTTATCGCTACCAATGACAGGGTTGTTGCGAGGGTCGTGATGACAGGAACGAATACAGACTCTCTATTTGGCAGTCCGCCGACCGGAAAAAAAATCCGCGTCAATCAGATTAACATTGAAAAAATAGAAAACGGACGGATTAGCGAACATTGGAGGGTCACTGAAGAACTGGAATTGAACAGACAGCTGGGACTGCTAAAATAAGGGTGAGGTTAAGGAAAATGGTTAAAATTGGTCTATAAAAAATGAATACACGCAAGAATATACTGGACTGTTACAGCAAGACAGCAGAAGTTTATGCACAAAAATATTTTGGTGAGCTTGAGCATAAGCATTTTGACAAAATGATCCTGCAACATTTCGCAAGAGAACGGGCTTTAGCAGGAACTGTTCTGGATCTGGGCTGTGGGCCGGGTCAGACAACTGCATATCTGGATGGACTGGGCATCAAAGATATCATTGGTACAGATATTTCCTGCGAAATGATTGATGAGGCGAAGCGATTAAGTCCGCATATTGCCTTTGAAACAGCGGACATGCTGGATCTGAGCTATCCCGAGGGCAGATTCGGATCCGCTGTTGCCTTTTACGCTATGGTCCATTTTGATTACCCGCTGCTTGCGGAAGCATTCAGGTCGGTATATAAAGTATTAAAACCCGGAGGCCACTTTTTGACAAGCTTTCATCTGGGTGACGAGATTGTGCACCTGGATCATTTTTTAGACCATAAAGTCGATATTGATTTCAATTTTTTCAAAATGCACCAGGTCATCGCTGTTGCCCAAACAAATGGTTTTCAGCTCGTTGATGCAATTGAGCGAGAAGCCTATTCAGAAATCGAATACCCGAGTAAAAGAGGATATCTATGGCTGAAATCCTCCAGATAGCCCTAGTCTAAACATGCTTCACTATTGAGCATCTAACTTTTCGATAATATCCACCGAATCGATTATTTCAGCAAATTCATGCTGGAGACTGACGAGTGAAATCTGGTGAACCTGTTCAGCAGTATAGTGCTGCCCATCAAATCCCAACTTTGAAAAGGTTACCGTTGCGTCCGCAGCAACAAAAACTTCGTAGCCATAATTGGCGGCCATTCGGACAGATGAGGATACACAATGATCAGTGGTGAAACCGGCAAAAAGAATACGGTGCACGCCCATTGAATTGAGCTGGCTAAGCAAGTTGGTTCCTATGAAGGCACTGTTTACTTCCTTGGTAATAATCGTTTCGCAATCTCGCGGACAGGCAAAGTCCATAAATTCATGACCTGGTTCCCCTACTTTGAGGGGAGAATCCGTAGAGATCGAATTGTGCTGAATATGGACAACAGGAAAGTTTTTTTCCCTCCAATAGCTCAGCAGCTTGGCCATGTTTTTCTCCGCGCAGGGATTATTGCGCTCCTCTCCCCAATGGGCAGTCTGATTAAAGGCCTTTTGTACATCTATTAATATCAGGGCAAAATTTTGATTGAATGTGTTGGTCATTTTTAAGGTTTCAAGATGGGGATGTGAGGTAACCGTTAACTGGTCAATAAATCATTTGATTTTTGAAAGTGTGCAAGGAATTAGCCAATTGCAGCAAGACCGCACCAGAATACCCAAAGTATAAAAAAAATCTGTTCGGGGATTCTGAACCAAAGGTAGTTCAGCCCTGGGCCGTCCAGAGTTCCCTTTTCATAATTCAGGTTTTTCCTTGCAGCGTGGATATTTGAAGGCAAAACTGCTATAAAAAAAACAATCAACAGGATAGCTCCGGTTTTTGTAGTCGGGGGATATACTAAAAGAAGGCCCAAAATCAATTCGATACCTGCAGTGAGGTAAATGATTTGCTTTTTAAAGGGCACAAAATCAGGTAACATCATCGACATGCCCTTTGGGAAAAGAAAATGTCCCAAGGCGGTAAAGCAGAGCATGACCAGCATTCCAAATCTTGCTGACCAAGGGTATAACGGATCTGACATCCATAGAAGATTTATTACAATAAAAATCAGCGTTGCAACAAGCAATACAATAAGCGGTTTCATTATTCTGAAGTCAATAATTAAGTAGGAGAACTTGAGCAAGTTAATCCTAAAAGTAAGATATGAGGTGGTCCATTTTATGTATTTTAGACCAACCAGTTTAATGTGTAGTCAGATCGTTCCACTCTTATTTGAGTCCATTAAAAACGTTCAGAATCAGGCGCTTCCAAATTGCCCTAATGCAAATCATCAACAATTGGGCGTTCCATTTAGACTAAAGCAGCCAATTTTTCCATCCGCTCATCGCGAACGAAGTGCCTTTTTCAGGATATCTATACTCTTTTGAAGTTCATCAGGTGTGCTGGATGCAAATCCAAGGCGGCTAAAATGATCTACTCCAAGGTATTTTCCATCCGATATTTTCAGCCCTTTACTGGCGGCGATTGTGCTAAGCTTGGTGAGGTCAATTTCCGGGTCAAACCCTGTCCAAACAGCAAGGCCGCCATCGGGCACTCTGAATTTGACATAGTCGTTTAATTCAGAATTCAAAAGGCCACAAAAAATATCCCTTCTCTGGCGGTAGATGTTCATCGACTTGCGCAGGTGCCGCTGGACGAACCCGAATTCGAGCATTTCAGCCATAGCATTTTCCAGCATCGCATCCCCCTGACGGTCTATGATTCTTCTATACCTGGCCAGGTGTTCGATCGCATCTTCTGGTCCGACCAGATAACCGAGCCGGAAAGCAGGTGCAATGGTCTTTGAAAAAGAACCGCAATAGATTACCATTCCGCTGTGGTCCGCGCCCGCAAGAGGAAGAAGGGGCTGATTGGCATAATGAAACTCATAGTCATAATCGTCCTCAAATAGGATGAACCCGAACTTTTCTGCAAGCCGGAGGAGTTTGATACGCCGGTCAGGCCTTAGCGCCACCGTTGTCGGGTAATGGTGGTGGGAGGTAACGTATACCATGCGGATGGGTCCCTGCTCACAGATTCGCTCAATCTGATCGACATCCAGGCCATACTCATCCACATCAACATAAGATATCCTCACACCAGACTGTTCGGCTGCCATACGGGCTGCGATCCAACCCGAACGGGAAAGTATAATATGGTCTGAAACTTTGAGCAGGGCCTGAACCATTAGGTAAAAACCCATCATTGCCCCGCGTACAATCAAAATATTTTCAGGGTTCGTTTTAAGCCCCCTGGTAGCATTTAGATAAATCGATAACTGTTCTCGAAGCCTTAAGGATCCTTTGGTTTCACTATAGCCCAGCTTGGAGTAGAGATTTCCCGTCAAAAGCTGGGTTCGGTATGCTCTTGATAGTTCAGTGAGCGGTGCCAGTCTTGCATCGGGAAAACCGTCATCAAGATGAAGGCCCGGAATAGATGCGAGTACTGGTTTTTCAAGAATCGGCATCCGCGGTATTTTGAAGCCTGCATGTTTCAACGGATTGACAAAAATTTCAGGTCGGTTTTTTTTTGGCTTTGACAGTTCCTGGATGTGGCTGCTCACAAAAGTGCCTTTTCCCGAGTGGGTTTCAAACCAGCCCTGTATTTCCAGTTCAGCGTAGGCTTTAACGATGGTAGACCGGTTGACATGCACCAATGCGGCCAAGGTACGGGAACTCAACACCTTTGTTCCTCCTGGCAAAATCCCTTGTTTAATCAACTCCATAAGCTGTGCGGATAACTGCAGATACACAGGCAGCTTATCTTCTTTATTGACTTTAATCAGTGAGGCTAGGGTTTGCATATTGGACGATCAGATTTATCAAAATTGGATGAGTTACACCAACCATTAAAAATACAGATTTGTCAATGAAATAAAAACAAAATCGTGAATTAAGTAATGAAATCCTTATCAAAATACAATATCATGACCATGATTTTACTGGGAGTGCTTGGGGCCGGCAAAAGCCATGCAAAGGTGCAAAACGTAAACCTAATGAAACAGGTGGAGTTGGACAATCAGGGCGCACTGAAAATTACTCCAACTTCCGCCTCTTCCAAGGACGACTTTAACTTTCTGATGGGTAAATGGACAGTTAAAAACAGGAAATTAAGGTCCCGGCTTTCGGGCAGCAAGGAATGGGACGAGTTTGATTCCGTGCTTGAACTGCGGGAAATTTTAATGGGAATCGGAAACCGCGAAACCTTTACAGCCACCATCGGGGGTAAACCTTATGAGGCCATCGCCCTGAGGCTTTTTAACCCCAAGACCTTGCTATGGACGGATTACTGGGCGGACAGCAATGATGGCATTCTGGACAAACATCCCGTGGTGGGGTCTTTTGAGGGCAAGGTCGGCAGTTTTTTCACCAGGGATGAATTCAAGGGAAAGGCTATACTGGTTTTATATCAGTGGGATTATTCGGCCCCGGACCATCCCCAGTGGCGGCAGGCCTATTCACAGGATAACGGAGCGCACTGGGAATGGAACTGGTATATGGATTTAAGTAGAATTTAAACCATGAAAGGCAGCATACTCTTACTGGTGGCAACATTTGCCACCGCGCCATTACTGGCACAGCACATTCAAGAAATCAAATCTCATACAGCCCCCAATATGACCTTAGCACAAAACGGAACGCTGATTATAAAGCCTTCGGAAAATTCATCAAAAAAGGATTTCGATTTTCTCCAGGGAAACTGGGAGGTGGCCAATACCAAAAGGCAGAGCCTGCTCGAGGGAAACGAGAACTGGAACAAGTTTGATTCCAAAAGCTCGACAGAGCTGATCCTGCTGGGGATCGGTAATGTCGAAAAATATACCGCGGTTATTGAGGGCAAGCCCTTTGAGGGGACTGCGCTCCGGATTTTTGATCCCAATACCAGGCTATGGAGCATTTACTGGTCGGACAGCAACAATGGGACACTTGATCCCCCTATGGTGGGATCGTTCGATGGAAAGGTAGGCGATTTTTATTCCGAGGACCATTATCTGGGGCACCGCGTGCTGGTGCGGTTCAACTGGAATGCGACGGATCCCGGGCATCCGGTCTGGAGCCAGGCCTTTTCGGTTGATGACGGATTAAGCTGGGAATGGAACTGGTATATGCATTTTTCCAGGAACATGGATCATGAGGTTCCAGCATTGGGGATCAATGTAATGGAACTGCGGAACTATATTTTAGAGCCAGGCAAAGTGGGGGATTTTGTGAGGCTTTTCCGAAAAGAGCTCATCGCCCCACAGGTCGCCCTGGGCGGCTACCCGATGGGAGAATATGCGCCGAAAATAAATAACGACCATTTGATCTGGTTTCGTGGTTTTGAAAGCATGCAGTCCAGGGGACAGTTTTTGAACGACTTTTATTACGGAGCGGTATGGAAAAAAAACCGGACCCAGGCCAATGGGCTGCTGGTGAACAACGATAATGTCCATCTGCTCAAACCGCTGCTTGGCCTGGAACCGGGAACAAATGAGCGGATAGACCGGAAGTGGTTCAACAACAGCGGCGGGATAACGGTGATCGATTATTACATATCCAACCAGAAGAGGGGAAATTTCATCCAGCTCCTGCGCCTGGGCTATCTGCCTGCCATGCGCAAGGCTGGGATTAAAAAAATAAGTTTCTGGATCAGTGAGGATGGGGAAAATACATTCCCCCGGCTCCCGGTATTTCAGGACCAGAACCTTACTGTTTCCATTGCATTTTATAGAAGCGAAGCAGAGTACCATCAGAAAATAGCGCAAAGGGACAAAATGCTGAGTTTGGAACGTAAGAAAGCGCTGACGGATGCGGTAACGCTGCACTCGACAGAGGTACTTTACCCATTGACACCTTAAGCTCCAGCCTGTAATCCAGCTTGAGTCAGCGTAATTAACAGGTGCAGTAGAAAGCAAAGGGTCAGCACCCCGCTGCTTTTAAAAAATATACCGTGTTTCAGTTTTTCCGGCGAAGGATCTACCTGGACTAAAGGATCAATCCAGATCAGTTTATTGTGGATCTAGCTATAACCCTTTAAAAAATTTATAATGCCATTACTAAACAAGACAGCGAGCTCTACGCCCAGACCATTGAATACCGCCCTTGCCCTGGCGATAATACCACTCTCGGGATTTGCAACCGACATTTATATACCTTCACTGCCGGATATGGCCGATAAGCTGCATGTCCCCTCTTCTCAGATTCAGGCAACCCTCACGATTTTTCTATTGAGTTACGGAATTACCCAGCTATTTATCGGTAGCCTGCTCGACAGCTTTGGCCGTTACCTCCCCAACCTGGCTGCGTTGTTTCTTTTCATTGTTGCCACTTTTGTCATTGTAAATACCCAGAATATACTGGTCATTTACCTGATGAGGGTGGTTCACGGCATCTCGATCTCGGTGATCACGATATGTAAACGGTCCTATTTTACCGACGTCTACAAGGGGGACAAACTCAAGCACTACATTTCCCTGTTTTCCATAATATGGTCAACCGCGCCGATCCTGGCGCCGTTTCTGGGCGGTTACCTGCAGACCAGGTTCGGATGGTCCGCGAATTTTTATTTTCTGGGCCTTTTGGGTAGTGTCTTTTTAGTGCTTGAGTTGTTGATCGGCAGGGAAACGCTGATCACCCCAGAACGCTTCCAGATCGGTGCGGTTGTGAAAAGCTATAGGACGATGCTGGGGACAATGGATTTCTGCTCGGGTTTAACGATACTGGGCCTGGGTTATGCGGCGCTTATTATCTTTGGAATGGCGAGCCCTTTTCTTATTGAAAAGGTGCTGCACTATTCCTCGCAGGTTACGGGCAATCTTGCCCTTGTCTCCGGGGTTGCGGTCCTGATCGGCGGGGTTATTTCCAAATCACTGTTGCACAAACCGTTCCTTCAAAAGCTCATCCTGGCAGCAGCACTGATGATCGCTGCCACGATAGCTGTAGGATTATACACCCTACATTCGGAAAGCCTATACACGCTTTTGGCCTTTGTGGTACTTGTACACACGGCGGCGGCTTTTATCTTCAACAATATATTTTCGTACTGCCTGCTTCGCTTTCCAGCCTATTCCGGCAAGGCAGCCGGTCTGACAGGAGGCGGATTTTATATCGTTGCCTCATTCGCCGGCACGCTATTGATCAACATACTGGAAATCAGAACACAGTTTTTTCTGGGTATCGGGTATCTCATACTGGCGCTGGCGAGTATATTTCTATTACTCTATACTAAATGGCGAAAGGATTATTGATCAAAACAACCCGCGTTTTATCAGGCAGTATACAAATTACCATTAAAACTAAATCATCATTCTTTAAAAATGAAAACAGATAAAAGCAATCCTAACGGCAACTTTTCAGGCTACCTCAATGGACTGATCGGCGTGCTATTGTTCAGCGGCTCATTACCTGCTACCCGGCTGGCAGTAATTGATTTTAGTCCCGGCTTTTTAACGGCCTCCAGAGGTAGTATTGCAGGGATACTGGCATTGACGGTCCTTCTGATCTCCAGGCCAAAACTGCCTTCGGGGAAGCAGATCAGCTCCCTGATCATTGTCTCGCTAGGGGTCGTTGTCGGATATCCGCTACTGAGCGCCCTGGCCCTACAGCATATTTCCTCTGCGCACTCCATCATTTTTGTTGGACTTCTGCCACTTTCCACCGCGGCCTTTGCCGTTCTCCGGGGCGGGGAACGCCCTAAGCCGCTGTTCTGGTTTTTTTCTGTACTGGGAAGCCTGCTGGTAATCGGTTATGCACTTTTCCAGGGAATCAGCGGATCCTACATAGGTGATCTGCTTATGCTGGCGGCGATCATTGTCTGCGGGTTTGGGTATGCAGAGGGGGCAGAAATCTCAAAGACCCTGGGCGGACTGCAGGTGATCTCCTGGGCACTGGTGCTGGCCATGCCGGCCATGATCGCTTTCAGCTGGTTTAGTTTTCCTTCTACTCTGATTACCGTACATATAGGCGCATGGATAAGTCTGGGATACGTCGCTTTATTTAGCAGCCTCATCGCTTTTATCTTCTGGTACAAGGGGCTTGCCCAGGGCGGAACCGCTACCGTTGGACAACTGCAGCTCTTACAGCCCTTTTTTGGCCTGGCCCTTGCCGCTTTATTGCTGGACGAACAGGTGAATGCGGGAATGATTATTGTTGTGCTAGGGGTTATTTTATGTGTGGCCTGTTCAAAAAGATATGCCAGATAACATTAAATATGAATGTCAATTATGGAAAACAAAAATATAACGGTCATCGGAACCGGTGGCGTTGGTGGGTATTTCGGTTTCAAACTATGTCAATATATCAAGAACCTACCTGCATATTCCATCACGCTGGTGGCAAGAGGACTAACTTATGAGGCAATCAAGGAAAACGGGCTCACGCTGATCTCGCCCGAGAATCCTGGTGCACCGGTAAGGCCGGATAGGATTATCGAAAGCCTGGAGGAGGTGGAACCCTCGGATCTGATTTTGATCTGCGTCAAGGAATACGATCTGGAAAAGGTATGCCTAGCGATCAGGAACAAAATCTCGTCCAATACAATTGTCATTGCATTAATGAACGGGGCAGATATTTATGAGCGGGTGAGAAAGGTGATCAATACCGGCACCTATCTCCCCTGCTGCATTTATGTAGCTTCCCATATAAAAGAAAAGGGGATTATAGAGCATAAGGGACCTACTGGAAAAATAATCATCGGAAGGGATCCCGAAAATAAACAGGCAGACATCAACTGGGTAATCGATCTTTTCAGAAACAGCGGCGCCGACATTATCCTTAAAGAAAATAGTTTTGTAGACATTTGGACAAAATTCGTGTTTATATCCAGCTTTGGGCTCGTTTCGGCCAGATACAATAAGTCGATCGGTCAGGTTTGTGGTGATGCTAGCTTAAGGGAGCGGACGGTGAGGATAATGGAGGAAATCCAGCTCATCGCCTCGGAACTTAAGGTAGGGTTGCCCACGGATATCGTTTCGCTGACCCTGGAAAAAGCACGGAGCTTTCCCTATGATACGCCAACATCACTGCAACTGGATATAAACTCAAAAAAGGGAGATAACGAGCTCGAACTTTTTGCCGGGGCCATCATCGGCTATGGGAAAAAACTCGGCATCGAAACAAATGAAACGTCGCAGATTTATAGCGAGATACGAAGGGACGTGCTGCAAATACTTTCGAAGGATCTTAACCATTAAAAGAACTGCAAGTAAGTTAAACCTTTATCATGTCGTAAAAGACGGAGCGCACTGGTTTTGAGCTGAAGGCTGCCTAAATCGAAAAACATGAAAGCGAGCAATGACCATAATTTTATCAGGATCCACGGGGCGAGGGAAAACAACCTGAAAAATATCAGTATAGATATACCCAAGAAAAAGATAACCGTGTTTACCGGTCTTTCGGGTTCGGGGAAATCCTCGCTTGTGTTTTCTACGATTGCAGCAGAATCACAGCGCCAGCTGAACGAAACATTCAGCAGCTTTATCCGCCATCGCCTGCCCCATTACGGTCAGCCTGATGTTGATGCGATGGAAAACCTCAGCCCGGCCATTATCATTGACCAGAAGCCATTAAGAGGAAATGCCCGGTCGACCGTAGGCACCATAACCGACATCAACGCCATGCTCCGCCTGCTATTTTCGCGGATAGGCAAACCTTTCATTGGTTATTCAAACCTGTTCTCCTTTAACCATCCGCAGGGAATGTGCCCGGAATGCCAGGGTATCGGAAGGGTGAGGCGCATACGGATCGATAAATTATTTGACACAAGCAAATCGCTGAATCAGGGCGCAATCCTGCACCGCAGTTTTAGTCCGGGCAGCGCACTGTGGAAACGCTTTGTGCTCTCGGGCTATTTTAACAACGATAAGCCCTTGGTCAAGTACACCAAAAAAGAATGGGAGCTGCTGCTTTATCAGGAGGAGATCAAGCCCAAAAACCCGGCCAGGGGCTGGTGGCCCAGCGCCAGTTATGAAGGGGTTATCCCGCGATTTACCAAAAGGTTCTTGACCAAAGGGCCTGAAAATGTAGAGGGAGAAAATGAGCAGACCGGTTTTGTGGAAACCTCGACCTGTCCAGTCTGTCAGGGTGCGAGGCTCAACCCCCTGGTTCTTTCCTGCAGGATCAATGGGAAGAATATCGCGGATTACGCTTCGCTAGAGATCAACGAGCTGGTTTCACAGCTGCAGAAAGTTAAGCCCGGTGAGGCCAAAACCGTCACGGACTCTATTATTCATCGGCTGACCGAGCTGGAAAATATCGGCCTGGGATACCTGAGCCTGGACCGGGAAACCGCAACCTTATCCGGGGGAGAATCCCAGCGGGTAAAAATGGTGCGCCATCTGGGCAGCAGCCTGAGCGATATGACTTATATCTTTGACGAACCAAGTACAGGCCTTCATCCGCGGGACGTAAGGCAACTCAACCTGTTAATGCAGAGTCTGCGCGATAAGGGAAATACGATACTGGTGGTCGAGCATGATCCGGATGTGATCCATGAGGCAGACCACATCATCGACATGGGACCTGGAGCGGGTAAGTACGGAGGAAAAATCGTTTTCCAGGGAGAGCTAAAGGAATTTAAAAGTGCCTCTACTATTACCGCAGAGTATTTAAGGCAAGTTCCCAAACTTAAAACTCCTACGAGGATTTCGACCAGTTTCCTTGAAATACGCGGTGCTGATCTGCACAACCTCAAAAATATTAGTATTGATATTCCAAAAGATGTACTGACCGTTGTTACGGGTGTAGCGGGTTCCGGAAAAAGCAGCCTGATCAACGGCATGGTTCCGCGGTTATATCCAGAGACTGTGTGCATTGACCAAAAAGCGCTGGGCGGTTCAATTCGGGCAAATACAGCGAGCTTTAGCGGAATACTGGATAGGATTCGGGAAATTTTCGCTCGCGAAAACAGGGTGAGCCCATCGCTTTTCAGTGCCAATTCTGAAGGTGCCTGCCCCGCCTGTAAAGGGCTCGGGGTCATCGAAACAGATCTGGCCTTCATGGACAAGGTCACAGAAACATGCGAGGTATGTAAGGGAAAAAGATTTAAGGAAAAGGTGCTCAGCTACCTTTTAAAAGGGAAAAACATCGATGAGGTAATGAGGCTGAGCATTGAGGAGGCCTTGACCTACTTTGAGGATGCCAATGTTGTAAAAACCCTGGAAGAGCTTCAGAAAGTCGGGCTTGGCTATATGACCCTAGGCCAGCCTTTAAGTTCCCTTTCCGGAGGGGAGAGACAGCGACTGAAGCTGGCTGCCGAACTTAAAAAAAGCGGGCGGATCTATATTCTGGACGAACCCAGTACAGGACTTCATGGCTCCGATGTAGCAAGGCTAATCGTTCTCCTAAACGAACTGGTGGGTTTGGGAAGCACCGTTATTGTTATAGAGCACAACCTGGACATCATCGCTCAGTCGGACTGGATTATCGATATGGGACCCGGCGCGGGAAGGGATGGCGGGAAGGTACTGTTCAGCGGTACCCCTGCGGAATTACTGAAGAATAAATCCTCACTGACCGGCCTGTACCTCACGAAATACCTGAAAGGCGAAGATCTGGCAAAACTATAAAAAACGGAGGCCATAAGACTTTGAGGGATGAGCGAAAGTTCTATTAAAATATATAGATAGATTTCTATATATCAATATAAAAGTTTAACTTTGCCTGTGGTTCTCCAAAGGTTAATTTTGGAGCAACCCAGAAAATGGACAACAAAAAGATAGAGAAAATATCCCGGGCGTTAAGTGATACCAGCAGGATAGCTATTTTACAGGAATTCAGAAAAAAGAAGGACTGCCTGTATTGTGCGGAGGTGAACGATCTGCTGGACCTGACCCAGCCTTCGGTATCCCACCACTTAAAACAGCTGGTGGATGCAGAATTGCTCGTGTCCGAAAAAGAAGGCCGGAACCTCAAATACATACTTAACGAAAAGGTGCTCAACGAGTATATAGAGAGCCTGAATGCACTGAAGGATTAAGCGTTTTCAAAAGGACAAAATAAATTACCTAACTAAAAAACATCGAAATATTTGAATATATGAATAGATCTATATATATCCTGGCACTGGGTGCTTTTGGAATCATCACAACTGAATTTGGAGTGATCGGCATTTTGCCAACGATCAGCAGGGAATTTGGCGTTTCAATTGATACAGCAGGCTGGTTGTTGAGTGCGTTTGCGATAACCGTTGCTGTATCCTCTCCGTTTATTACCGCGCTGACCACAAAAATCAACCGCAAATTCTTATTGTGCCTTGTTCTGGGCGTCTTTATAATCTCCAACCTGCTCTCTGCTTTTTCTCCAAACTTTACCATATTGATGATCGCCAGGATATTGCCTGCTTTTTTTCACCCGCTGTTCTGGAATATTTCGCTTGCCGTTGCTTTCAAACAGGGCGGCGCGAAGGCAGTATCAGTAGTCATGACCGGATTGAGCATCGCCACGGTACTGGGTGTTCCGTTAACAACTTATGCGGCAGATTTCTTTCACAACTGGCAGGCATCCTTTTTCTTAACCAGCGTAATCAGTTTATTTGCTTTTATAGGGCTGCTGCTTTTTGTGCCCTCAATGCCAGGCAACGGAAATAAACCAGGCGAGAGCCAGCTGCACATTTTAAGGGACAAAAGACTTTGGTTAAACCTGGTTTCAACCGTGCTTACCCTGGCAGCCATGTTTTCCAGTTACAGCTACCTGGCTGCCTATCTTGAAAAGATATCAGATATGAACGGAACCCAGATCAGCATTATGCTGCTCCTGTTTGGGGGGATGGGTATTCTGGGCAATTGGTTAATGGGATTAGCGCTTGGGAAGAACGTCATGTTAACCAGCAGGGTATTTTTTCTTCTTTTGATCGGCGTACAGGTACTGGCTTACTTTTTCGGAACGGTTTTTATTCCGATGGTTGTTATTGTGTCTCTCTGGGGCATGATCCACACCGGGGGATTTTTGGTACCCAATATCCGCACCACCCAGGCTGTTCCCCATAGCGCGCTGGAATTTGTAAACAGCCTTCTGACATCCTGCTATAATATCGGTATATCTGTTGGCGCGCTGTTGGGAGGCCTTGTAATCGCAAAGTTTGGTGTTCACGAAATCATCTGGATGGCAGTGCCTCTGTTGCTTACCGCCTATATCTTAAGTTTTGTACATATCAGGAAAGATAGTATTGGCTAGATGAGTGGTAAATTTCAATATAGGTCAAAGGCTACCGGAACAGTAAGTGATGCCTTGAAAGTTTTGGCCATATTTGATAATCCCCATCCGTAAAGGGTCATCAGCTCTCCTGCTTTCCTGATGATGGGACCTGCCGGCTTGCAGCTTGACCGCAAACCAATATCTATTTTACGAATTATTTAAATATGGTATAACCCGTTTTCAAGTCCCCTTCCCAGCTTACCGCGATGCATTTTTCTGAAATCTGCTGAAACTTTCCACCAAAAGTTTTCTTACCTCGATATTTACCAGAACTTTTCGGTAAACATTCCTGTTGTGAGTAAAACCAATGAAACGATATGAGCAAAAAACCTAAACCAAGAAGCTGGTTTTACCGGAATGGGCTGTCGGTAATATTTATGTCCTTGTTTGTCTTCACGCTGATGGCTCAGGCATTAACGGGATGGAAGGAACATAATGGTACACTGAAAGATGAGGGTGCAAGCGAATTAAGCGTTTCCACCTATCTGCGCTCGGGACATTTTATTTCCGCGACCTTTGAAAACTTTGAGAGCGAATTTCTCCAGATGGCACTTTATGTTCTACTGACGATCCGACTTAGGCAGATCGGTTCCGCGGAATCCAAAAAGCTGGACGAAGTGGAAGAAGTCGACCGTGAACCTATAGCCTCTCCAACCGCTCCATGGCCGGTCAGACGGGGCGGACTGGCACTTGCCATATACAGAAATTCGCTGTCCATTGCCTTTGCGATTCTTTTTTTCATTAGCTGGTGGCTTCATTTTTACGGAAGCTGGCAGGAAAACAATATTGAGGCCGCTGTGAAGGGAAAGCAGGACCTGACTATGCTAGAATATCTGGCAGAGCCCAATTTCTGGTTTGAGACCTTCCAGAACTGGCAGAGCGAATTTCTTTCGGTGGCGTCCATCGTGATCCTGACCATTTTCCTGCGTCAGAAGGGATCTCCGGAATCGAAACCGGTTGATGCAATGGATATGGAAACAGGAAAATAAAAGGAAAATTGTTGTAGTATATAACTTTAGCGCTATTAGAAGTATTGGAAATATTTTTTTTTCAAACTTTTTGACCATTTGCGGAGTCTTTAGAATTCAACTACTTAAGTCAAAAGACAATGGGCAAAAACATTCTGGTAGTGGAAGACAACGAGGACATCAGGGAAATCATAGGTTTGCTGCTGAACGAAGAGCAATATGAGGTGCATCTCTGCGAGGACGCAGGAAGTTTTAGGAAAGAGATTTTTCAGCGCAGGCCAGATATGGTGATCCTGGATGTGATGCTCCCCGATGGAAACGGTATCGATCTCTGCTGCGAAATCAAGTCCGACTACCGCACCGGTCATATACCGGTGTTGATGATGTCGGCACACTCAACTCTCGGAGAGATCAGAAAAAAGTGCGAAGCGGACGACTTCATCAGCAAGCCCTTTGACATAAGCCGTTTTATAGACAAGGTCACTATTTTGGTAGGGCCGGGCAATTTAAACAACTAATTGACATTATTAATATTTGTTTCCGTTAAGGCTTTGCCTAACCCCACTCTGTGGAGTTGTAACGATTAGAGTTATGGTGGTTTAATAATAATGGGAATTGACTTTCTGCTGGGGGAGTCACTCAAATAAGGTCCTTAAGATATGTTTCGAAACTAAAATTTTTAAAACCAAATAATTTAGAAATGGTTGTAAGGGTATCGTAACCAAAATAAAAAATAAGCATATGGCAACTACAACAAAACAGGCTGCCGTTAAGGGCAGTGCAAAAACAGCAACAAAATCGACCGGTAAGACCGGAAAAATGGAGAACTCTGAGTTTCACGAATTTTTTGTGGACGAGCTAAAGGACATCTACTGGGCAGAAAAACACCTGGTGAAGGCGCTTCCGAAAATGAAAAAAGCAGCTACCAGTCCGGAACTTGCCGCTGCATTCGAAAAGCATACCCAGGAAACACAGGTGCATATCGATACCCTTGAACAGGTATTTGCCTTACTGGAAGAAAAAGCAGTAGCTAAAAAATGTGATGCAATGGCCGGACTGCTGGAAGAGGCAACCGGAATTATCGAAGATACCGATGCGGGCACCATGATCCGCGACGCTGGACTTATCCTGGCTGCGCAGAAAGTGGAGCATTATGAGATTGCAACTTATGGTACCCTAAAGGTATTTGCCGAAAACATGGGACATACAGAAGTCGCAGACCTCTTGACTCAGACGCTGGAAAACGAGAAAGGAACAGATGTTGCGCTGACCGAATGTGCGGTAAGCTTTGTCAATCAGGCAGCAGCCCAGGAATAGTTAATAAAATCTCACACTAAGGGCACTGAAAAACTAGCCATTTAAAAAGGGCTTATGAAATAAAAAATTCATAAGCCCTTTTCTTTATGATATTCGCAATCTCTTAAATTCTATTTCCCAATTAGACGATTCTAAGAGGCCTTATCTGCCATTTTTTCTCAATATTTAATACGATATTTTTAACAAGGACTTTTTCAGTGCCCTCGAAAAAACAGGGCCTTTTTTTTTGGATCAGAGCCTGAAAGAGAGTCCGATAAAATAACTTTTCATTGCCTCTCGCTGGATCCCGTAGTTCAGTCCGCCATCCAGTTTAACATCCTTTGCCAGTTCTAACTGTAGGGCGGCATTTAAGAAGTTGTTCCAGTGGTGCTGGGAAAAGTCATAGGTATAATAAGTTTCCGCAATTCCCTCCAGATGTTTTACAATTTCATGTCCTATCGTCAGGGATTCAAGCAGCTGGGTATGAAGCCCGCTTCCCTCGGTGTCCTGTAAACGGTCAGCCTCCAGCTGCATGCCCAATTTCCAGTCGCCCGGCAGCTTTAGGGACATCGGCACGATCAGACCGCCCTCATATCGCTCTCCCTTTTCCACACCCGAGGTCGGAAATTTTACATATGGCAGTATAGCTATCGCAAAACTACCCTTATCGTTTCCCAAAAGATTCTGCTTGATGCGCAAGGTCAGATCTCCGAACCCGTGCGAGCGTTCCACCCCGCCTTCCCCGGAACTTTCTCTCTGGTAGACAAAACTCTGAACCACAAGCTGAACTGCTGTGGAACTAGTCACACCCAGTTTAAGGTTGCCCTGATTATACAGATAGGTACGCTTCAAGGCGGTTTCACTCTGCTCCCTTTCCAGCCTGAAAAGATCGGTTTCATATTGCAAATGGCCGGCATCTACAGTTATCGGGGATTCGGTAACGTCCGGCCTATCGGTTTCCATCTCTCTGAGCGATGCCTTGGGCACCGGACGAAACAGATTATAAGACGTCTTTGCCTTTTCCTGAGCATTCAGCGCCAAACTACAAAGCACAATAAAGCTTGTTAACACTCTTTTTATCATCTTATTATTTCTTAGGCCTAGAACAGAAAAAACTGGCAGATGTTTTAAATAACATTACTCATACCTTATTGCATAGCGTCAGACCTATACGGAAATCCTTCATTGGGATTTGCTTCGTTAAAATCCTTTACCGTCGATCATATTTCCGCTCAGATCTGCAAATATTTAAAAACCTTAATGCAGAAGGGACTGTTGTCAGAGAAAAACCGGAATATGAAAAACATAAACTTACGCTACCTTATCCCTGGCGCCCTCCTGCTGGTTGCCCTTGGAGCAAACGCCCAGCGAGGCCTCCCACCAAAAGACGTCACCAGGTCAATGTCTGTGACCAAATATGCACAGATACTGGAATTTAAGCCAGAAATGGTCAGTCTATTGAAGACTCCTCCAGGCTGGCAGGTCAGTCTGGCCGCATCCGGGCTGGGAAAACCCAGGATGTTGTAGACTATTTCAAATTTCAACAAAAAAGAACCATGACCCCGCAGAAAATGGTCAAAATTCTGGAGAAACATGGTACGATATTAAGTGAAGAATGTGCAGAAAAAACATTGGAACTCATTTATAGATTAAGTAATTTGTCTGTCGGAGAGACAATTAGACAACTTTCCAATGAAAAGGTCATCCGCCCTGAGCGGAAAAAATACTCACGAAAAATAAACAGCGAATGAAAATTGCAGATCTATATGTAAGAGTAAGCACCGATGAACAGGCGGAAAAAGGATACTCATTAAGAAGCCAGCAAGAAGTCCTAGAAAAGTATTGCGAGCTTAACTATATCAAGATAAGGAAAGTATTTGTAGAGGACTATTCTGCAAAGACATTCAATCGTCCTGAATGGAAGAAATTAATGATTCAGATCAGAAAAACAAAAGGGAAAACTGATCTTTTGTTATTCACTAAGTGAGACAGGTTTAGCAGGAATACTAGTGATGCCTACCAGATGATTGCCATGTTGAATAAACTTGGTGTAGACCCACAGGCGATAGAACAGCCGTTAGATCTGAATGTCCCAGAGAACAAGATGATGCTTGCTGTATATCTTACTACCCCGGAAATCGAAAATGACAGAAGGGGTCTGAACACAAAGGCCGGTATAAGACAGGCAAAGAAGGAAGGTAGATGGACTGGGCTTGCACCTAAAGGCTATATCAACAGAACAGCAGAAAACGGAAAAAAATACATCGCAATTAAACAGCCCGAAGCAGCTCATGTACAATGGATCTTCGAACAGCTCGCTCAGGGAACTTATTCTGGGGAACAGATTTTAATTTCCGCAAGAAACAAAGGCTTTGACTGTAGTAAAAACAATTTTTATTGCATTATCCGTAATCCAATATATTGTGGTAAGATCATTGTTCCGAAATACAAGAATGAAGAGAGTTATCTGGTTCAGGGCTTACATGAGCCCTTGATTACAGAAACTCTTTTTTTTGACGTACAGGATATTCTAGACGGCCGAAGAAAAGTTTATGGGCTTCCGATAGCTACTAAATCAGAACTTCTGCTTAGGGGATTTTTAAAGTGTCCAAAATGCAATCGTGCCTTAACCGGCAGTGCATCGAAAGGCAGAACCCAATACTCAAGTTATTATCACTGTTCATCCAAATGTGGTGTACGGTATCGTGCGCACGACGTAAATGAAGCGTTCAGCGTAGAACTTATGAACTACTTGCCGAAGAGAGGGTATGCAGAAGTTTTCGTTGAAACAATTAACGACGCCTATCAAAATCAGATAGGTTCTATTTTGGATGACAGAAAAAGCTACATCAGCCAGATTAACGAACAGAATAAAAAAATCGAAAAGGCAAGGGAGTTATTGTTGGAAGGCGATATTGATGCACTAGATTTCCGGACAGTAAAAAATACCTGCAATGAAAAAATTGAGCGACTAGAGGGAAAATTAAATGAACTAAATACCCAAAACAAAAAGGTTTTGAACATTAAACTGGTTGCAGAACGGGCATTAATCAATTTAAAAAAACTCGATGTGTTTTATGACAATGCAGACGTAGAAGGCAAAAGATTCTTGATTAGCTGCCTTTTTCCAGAAAAATTGGTATACGATGGAGTGCAACATCGAACCCAAATGGTCAATCAAGTTGCCGAGCATATCTATTTGAAAAACAAAGAGTTAGAAGCAAAAAAAATGGGGCAAAAGTCTTTGAAAAAGACCTTGCCCCATCGGGGGTGGCTGATGGGGCTCGAACCCACGACCCTCGGCACCACAAACCAATACTCTAACCAACTGAGCTACAACCACCGTATTTTTTAGTGTCACAAAAGTACGACTTTTAATATTCCTTGCAAATATTTTTTTTAAAGATTTAACAAGAAATTTTTAATTACTTAAAATTCAATTATTTGAAACGAAAATATTTTTAAGCAAGGGCGAATTAAGAGTGATTTTAAACCTAAAAACATAACTTTACAACGTTTATGATCGAGATATATACAGACGGAGCAGCCAGCGGAAACCCAGGACCAGGTGGTTGGGGTACCATTTTAAGAGCGGGACAGCATTATAAGGAATTAAGTGGGGGGTTTAGAATGACCACCAACAACCGAATGGAATTGCTCGCGGTAATAAAAGGCCTGGAAGCTCTTAAAAGCTTAAATCAACAGGTTACCGTTTTTTCTGATTCTAAATATGTGGTAGATGCGGTTGAAAAAAAATGGGTGTTCGGTTGGGTAACCAAAAACTTTAAAGATAAAAAGAACAAAGATCTCTGGTTAAGGTTTTTAGAGCTTTATAAACTGCACAAAATTAAATTTGTATGGATTAAGGGCCATAACGACCATCCCGAAAACGAGCGTTGCGATCGCTTAGCCGTTTTTGCTTCGCAAGACAAGGCCAATCTGGCAATTGATACCTTTTTCGAGACCGAACGAGCACGCGGGATTTAAGCTTATATTACTTTCTATTTTGATTAAACTTCGGCCACTAAGTTCCAATTAATTTTAAGTGTTAAAAGGTAGGGTAAACAGGGTGATAACACGGTGTAAACAGGGTGATAACAAGTTGCAGACAGGCTCCCAAAGCGAGTAAATAGCGAGGCATCACCTTGTAATTTTCTGGTCTATTGCAATTATTCCTAAAAGTTGTTAAATTTAAATAAATAACAATTTTATGGCAACTTTTAAAGATGGTATACTGGGTGGCTTTTTTGGCAAGGTAGGCCCGGTAGTTGGTCTTCAGCTTGGAGATAAACTTGTAATGAGGGCTCTTCCTCGGCGAACTAAGCCTTTCACGAATAAAGAACTCGAAAATCAGCGTAAATTTAGGCTGGTACAGAATTACCTCTCTCCTTTTCTTGATCTTCTTAAAATAGGATTCAATAACTACTATACCAAAACGGGTGGTTTCAGGGCTGCGCTATCCTATACCAGAAAGGAAGCTTTAAAGCATGACGACAGTGGCATTTACATCGATTAACATCTGATTAAAATCAGTGGCGGTACCCTTACACCAGCCATCAACCCTACAGTTGAAATTTCAGATGATAGCGGGATTATCATTCAATGGGACACTAACGAAGTTAATTATCTTAATGAAAGCGATCAGCTGCTGCTCCTGGTGTATAATCCGACAAACAGAATAGCTAACACCAGAATATTCAATGGAGCCTACAGAAAGGATGGTCAAATAATAGTGGCTCCTAACCCAAGGCTTCTGAATCTAGAAGTAGATATTTACATAGGTTTTGTGGCTGCTGACCGCAGTTTACAGTCAGACAGCCAGTACCTGGGTCGGTTTATGTTATAACCTTTATTATTTGGAATAATTTTGAACCTGAATTAGTCGATTCCGCCAATCACTCCTAAATCTTCTAATTTAGATTCGACCTGCTCGTCTACGGAAAGTGATTTGGCAGTGTGTAAAAGCATCATTTCTTCTGCCTTTTCTACCATATTTTTAGAGCCGATAAAAATCGGCACCCTTTGATGCAGTTCTGAAGGATTGATATCCAAAATACGTTCAAAACCTGTAGAGGCCTTTCCGCCAGCCTGCTCTATAATAAACGACATTGGGTTGCACTCATAAAGCAATCTTAATTTACCATTCGGCGATCGGGATGTAGTTGGATAGATGTAAATACCACCTTTGATTAAGTTTCTATGAATATCACCAACCATCGAACCGATGTAACGGGAGGTGTATGGTCGTTTGGTGGCATCATCTTCCACCTGACAATATTTAATGTATTTTTTCACACCATCAGGAAAATGAACGTAGTTACCTTCATTAATAGAGTACATATAACCCGTTTCTGGCATGCTCATACTTGGGTGCGATAAACAAAACTCGCCAATAGAAGGATCTAAAGTGAAACCATTTACACCTTTTCCTGTGGTGTAAACCAACATCGTAGAAGAACCATAGATGATATATCCTGCAGCAACCTGTTCGGTTCCTTTCTGTAAAACATCAGCAAGACTGGCCTTTCCTTCTATAGATTTACGTCTGTAAATCGAAAATATCGTTCCAACTGCAACATTTACATCCGTGTTCGATGAACCATCTAAAGGATCGATACATACAATGTATTTTGCATTTTGAGATACCGGGGATTCGATATGAATAATTTCATCCTCTTCTTCAGTAGCCACAATGCAACACTCACCCCCGCTGGTTAATGCTGCAATAAATTGCTCGTTGGCATAAACGTCGAGTTTCTTTTGTTCTTCGCCTTGAATGTTTGTGGTACCGATGTCGCCAAGAATATCTACAAGACCAGCTTTATTTACCTCACGGTTAACAATTTTAGCTGCGATTGCAATGTCTCTTAAAAGCCTCGATAATTCTCCTTTGGCATAAGGAAAATCCGCTTGTTTTTCTATGATAAATTGTCCTAGTGTTTTTACGCCACAAACCATACTTAGTGTATATTTTACATTATCTACCCGATAACTCTATAACCTCTAAGGTATGAATATTTTCATCAGTAATGCAAAAACGAATTAAGGTTCTAACCTTATGCCAGCCATGTTTACCTGCTGCACCAGGGTTTATATGCAGACATTTCAACTTTTCATCATACATAACTTTCAAAATATGCGAATGCCCTGTAATAAAAAGCTTTGGTGGCTTAGTGTAAATTTCAGACTTAACAGAAGTAGCATATTTACCAGGATAACCGCCAATATGAATCATTAGCACATCTACGTTTTCGCAACTAAAACGATTTTGTTCAGGAAAAGCATTCCTAATTTCAGCATCATCGATATTTCCATAAACACCACGCAAGGGTTTAAAGGCGGCCAATGGCTCTGCTACATTTAGTCCAAAATCGCCTGCATGCCAAATTTCATCGCAAGATTCAAAGTGCTTAAAAACACTTTCATCTAAATAACTATGCGTATCTGAAATTAAACCTATTTTTTTCATTATTTGAACTTAATTGTAAGGATAATTTGAAAGAGCAGGCCTTATCTATAACCAATTCTCATTCAAAAATATCCAAAAGTGTAACATAAAATCTAAACAAAAAGACTGTTATTTACCAGAATAAAGCATGGCTATAATTGTACGATATTAGCACTGCGCCGCTTTCGTACAAACAAACATTAATCTGTTCTTTGAGGGCTAAACTGCATTCAATTTCCATTCCCCTTTAACCTTATTATTAACTTTTCTTTACGGCCTTAAATACGCCGTTTGGTTGTATAAAAGTCATAGAACTTACTTTCTGCTCAGCTGTAACTTCGAACTTCACACTAAACCCTTTAAGAGCTTTCAGGTTAAAGGTATCTGCCTCCATCGTCTCTGTTTCATACTCCGGTTGCCCTGGCACAAACACAGTTAAGACATTGCCTTTCAAAAACACCTTAACGATAGCTTTTCCTAAAGTATATTCTCCCGTATATTTTTCAAGTTCCTTAACTGATCGTATTTTAATTTCAGGCTTAAAATCAAACATCACTGGCTTTTCGCTGCCATCCAGGAAGATACCGATCCCCTGAATCTTTCCATCGACACCGCTAGAAAAATTAAACATCAGGTTACTTTGGGTCGTATCTACCAAACCGTTTTTATCGATCGATTTTGGATCAAAAACATCATAATGCATGTGCTTGAGCACGATTTTCTCATCACCTAGTACCGTGTGCAATTCGTTATTTTCTAGCGTTACTTTGATTACGCCATAAGCGGGGTTTTCAAATGAGCCCAGGTAATCTTTTAACGGATGCGAAGAACTTATTTTTAAAACAGGTGCCTTTTTAATACTCTTTTTAGCTAATTTACTGGCTTCAGCTGCTGCTTTTGCCTCGCCATTCCAATCCAGTTCTTTTAGTTTAAGAATCCGATCGGCAATTGAGTTGCGCACCACAACAGGAACTTGCGAACCATTTTGATTACTTAACACCACGATCCCCAAATCATCCGAAGGAAAAAAAGCAACATTGGCAGAAAAACCATTAATATTTCCACCGTGTTCCACTATATAATGCCCTCTGTACGAACCGATCATCCATCCCAAACCATAATTAGCTAAGAAAACATCATCATGTTTAGCTGGTAAGGCAGCTTCCATTACCATTTGGGAGCTTGCAGCCTCGTGAACATAACTTGATGGCAAAATTTCTTTTTTCTTAAAATATCCTCCGCTAGTCCACACTTTTAACCAATTGGCCATATCGTTTGCACTACTGTTAATGCTCCCAGCAGGCCCCATCCCATTAATGTTGTAATAATCAATTTTTTTGATCACATTTTCGCCCGCAACAATATAGGGTAATGAAGCATCGCTATCATTTTTAAATGCATTTATATCGGTATTAGAACGAGTCATCTCTAAGGGATTAAAGAACTTTTCTTTTATATTTTGCTCCCACGTTTTACCTGTTAATCGCTCTACGATCATACCCTGCGCCATGTACATAAAATTATTATAAAACCATTTTTCACGCACTGCGGCAGTAGGCTTCATATATTTAACACGAGCAATTAGGCTATCGCGATTGGCTGTATTAAATAAAAACCATGAAAAATCGTACCTGGATAATCCTGTTCTATGCGCCATCAAATCACGCAAGATAATTTGACTGTTCATTTCCTCATTATAAAATCGCAATTGTGGCAAAAGGCTAATTGCTTTATCTTCAAAAGTCAGTTTTCCTTCTTTTCGAAGTAAACCCAGCAAGGAAGCTGTAAAAGCCTTACTGCTAGAACCTATGGCGAACAGCGTATTTGGAGTTACAGGTTTTTTATTTTCTACATCGCGATAACCAAAGCCTTTACTGTAAATTACTTCGCCTCCTCTTACTACGGCGACCGAAAAACCTGCCGCTATCTGATCTTTTAATATCCTATTAAATAAGGTATCAATTCCAGGTAAAGGCGTTATTGTTTTTGGAGACTGAGCTAAAACAGTTAAGGTGACGAAACAGCATGCAATTAGAGTAAAAGCGTTTTTCATGTTAATAGATTAAGTTTTTTGTATCGTGACTAAATTACAAATGATAATCAGATAATTATAGGCTACAAGAAAACCAGCGTTTTATAGCAGACTTAATACCGATTAAAATGCCAGGAAGAAATCTTTAAGCAGCGCATGATAGGCTTCGGTATGCACTTTATCTGATTGATAAATATAAAAATGATGTTCTTCGAGCTTTGGAATTCCAGCTTCCAAACAAATTATAACCCTAAATACGGGTTTGTCTTTATCAGAATGTAAATAAATTTTCTCCGAAACGGATAAGTTAAATTCAGCACCTAATCTTTCGACTTCTAATGCCTGCTTAATGGGCAAAACCAAACAGATCTTTCCGCTGGCAGATAACAGTCCTGCTGATTTACAGATCAGCATCCCGAAAAAATCGGCGGCCGCATGTCGAGCAATTCCTTTTCGTTTTTCCTCATTTTTTAAATCGTTAACAAAAAATGGAGGATTAGAAACGATTAAATCGTATTTTTCATTAGTAATGAAATCTTCAAAGGCAGTATTAAAAACATTAATCTGATCTGAAAATTTAGATCTGGCTGCATTTCCATTCGCAGTTTCGGCAGCCTGAAAATCAATTTCTACTGCATCAACCTGAGCACCATTAAATCGCTGGGCAAGCATTAAAGCGATTACCCCTGTGCCCGTACCAATATCTAATATTTTTTTTGGGTGTTTATGGGTAGCGCTTGCAGCCAGCAATACACCATCCGTATTGATCCGCATTGCACAGCCCGTTTGATCTACCTCAAACTGTTTAAACTTAAAAATATTTCTACCTGCCCTCAATTTCAGTTTATCTGATGAAAAAAATAAATATTATTAACAATTAAAAAAATTCACAAACACATGAATAACAGCGATTTAAAGTTTATTTTCACACAAAAATCCTTAATAAAAGGAAGCTGTTAATAATTTAATCAAACGTTTGGCTGCGATGTTAGCGCTCATAACCTATGTTTGTATCAGCAATTTGAATGTACTGCGTTTCGACTGGTCTTTGAATTGTTAAAACATCAGCATACTCGATCGGTATCTAAGTAGCCAACAACCCAATTGTTGGCTATTTTGTTTTTATTTCTCATACAACTCCAGCGGTAATCCATCAGGATCGGTAAAAAAAGTAAATCGCTTTGCTGTAAACTCATCTACACGAATAGGTTCAGTTAAAATTCCAAATACATTTAACCGTTCAATTTCTTTCTCAATATCATCTACTTCGAAAGCCAAATGCCTTAAACCCTGCGCTTCAGGCCTTGAAGGCCTGGCGGGAGGATTCTCAAAAGAAAAAAGCTCGATCTGATAAACATCATTTACAGCTAAATCTAACTTATACGAGTTCCTTTCTTCCCTGTAAACTTCAGCCACAATTTTAAACCCCAATTGATTAACATAAAAATCTTTTGATTTTTCATAATCAGAACAAATTATAGCAATATGATGGATGCGGTTGAACATAGCGGATTAGAAAATTACCGATAAATGGTTTTGAAACGATTGAATTAAATGCAAAGTTGCAGAAAAAAACTTTTGAATTTGAAATGAAATCAAGGACAAACAACTAAAAAACTTAAGATTTATCAGAAATATTATGGCATAATACAACGACCAACAACTTAGCTCTCCACAATCGCGTCATTATTTCCACATTCTATCATTCTATTACGCGATCATTCTATCATTAAGATTAAAAACCTTAAATTTGCAACTTCAAAAAAAAAGCATGATTCATTTCTTCTTAAGTCAATCCGAGGCGGTTTTTGTTTTACAAACAGATCACTCCCTATCAGCAACTGATATTACAAAACTAGAATGGTTATTCGGCGGTGCCAAATTACAAAATGAAACTGCGCTGAGCGGTTTTTTTGTTGGTCCACGAGCTGCTATGATAACACCATGGAGTACAAATGCGGTAGAAATTACGCAAAACATGGATATTCATGGCATAATCAGAATAGAAGAGTTTCAAAAAGTTGCAGAAGACTTTTCGGGTTATGACCCCATGCTTTCGCAAAAATACGCGGAACTTGGTCAGGAGGTTTATACCATTAACATTAAACCTGAGCCCATTTTAGAAATTACGGATATTGCGGCATACAATAAGCAAGAAGGACTTTCTTTAAGTGATGAAGAAGTTGAATATTTAAATAACCTGGCGAAAAACTTAGAAAGACCTTTAACAGATTCGGAAGTTTTTGGTTTCTCACAAGTAAACTCGGAGCACTGTCGCCACAAAATTTTCAATGGCAAATTTGTTATCGATGGCGTAGAACAACCTACCTCTTTATTTAAGTTAATCCGCAAAACATCAGAAGAAAACCCTAACGATATTGTTTCTGCTTATAAAGATAACGTTGCTTTTATTAAAGGCCCTGTTGTACAGCAGTTTGCACCTAAACGTGCAGACGTACCAGATTATTACACAACAAGCGATTTCGAATCGGTTATTTCGTTAAAAGCAGAAACCCATAATTTCCCGACTACAGTAGAGCCTTTTAATGGTGCTGCAACTGGTTCGGGCGGCGAAATCAGAGATCGATTAGCTGGCGGACAAGGTTCATTACCTTTAGCTGGAACAGCCGTTTATATGACTGCCCTTTCTCGTTTAGAAGAAAACCGTCCGTGGGAAAAGGGCGTTGAGGAAAGAAAGTGGTTGTACCAAACTCCAATGGATATTTTAATCAAAGCATCGAACGGTGCGACCGATTTTGGTAACAAGTTTGGCCAGCCATTGATTACAGGGTCAGTTTTAACATTTGAGCACGAGCACTTCGACAAGCTCAGTGCGACAAGCAGAAAGTTAGGATACGATAAAGTTATTATGCTAGCTGGCGGTGTTGGTTACGGCAAAGCAAGTCAGGCTAAAAAACAAAAACCACAGGAGGGCGACAATATTGTTGTGCTTGGTGGCGAAAATTATAGAATCGGGATGGGCGGTGCAGCGGTTTCATCTGCTGATACTGGCGAACATGGTTCGGGAATTGAGTTGAATGCAATTCAACGTTCAAACCCAGAAATGCAAAAAAGAGCTGCAAACGCGGTTCGTGGCATGGTAGAAAGCGAACACAACACAATTGTTTCGATTCACGATCACGGTGCAGGCGGCCACTTAAACTGTCTTTCAGAATTAGTTGAAGAAACTGGTGGTAAAATCGATCTGGATAAACTACCTGTTGGCGACCCTACCCTTTCGGCAAAAGAAATTATCGGAAACGAATCTCAGGAACGTATGGGATTGGTTATCGGAAATGAACATATCGAGACTTTACAAAAAATTGCAGATCGCGAACGCTCGCCAATGTACACCGTTGGTAAAGTAACAGGCGACCATCGTTTTACCTTCCAATCGGCAACGACTGGCGCCAAGCCAATGGATTTTGAACTTAAAGACATGTTCGGTAGTTCGCCAAAAGTGGTTATGGAAGATAAAAACTTAAACCGCCAGTATGAAGCTTTAAGTTACGATTCGACCAAATTAAACGATTATTTAGAACAGGTACTTCAATTAGAAGCTGTTGCTTCTAAAGACTGGTTAACCAACAAGGTAGATCGTTGCGTTGGTGGCCGAGTAGCCAAGCAACAAACGGCAGGCCCGCTACAATTGCCTTTAAATAATTGTGGGGTAATGGCTTTAGATTTTGTAGGTAAGGAAGGCATTGCAACTTCGGTTGGGCACGCACCAGTTTCGGCACTAATCGATCCAGCTGCAGGAAGCAGAATTGCGATTGCAGAATCGCTTTCCAATATTGTTTGGGCACCGTTAAAAGATGGACTGAAAAGTGTTTCGCTTTCGGCCAACTGGATGTGGGCTTGTAAAAACGAAGGTGAAGATGCAAGACTGTATGAAGCCGTAAAAGCTTGTTCAGATTTCGCTATTGATTTAGGTATCAACATCCCAACGGGAAAAGATTCTTTATCAATGAAACAAAAATATAAAGATGGCGATGTAATTGCACCTGGAACGGTGATCATTTCTGCTGGCGGAAATTGCGACGACATCACTAAGGTGGTGGAACCTGTTCTTCAAAAAAATGGTGGCTCTATTTACTACATCAACCTTTCTAATGATAATTATAAGTTAGGTGGTTCATCATTTGCACAGATTTTAAACAAAATTGGCGACGAAACACCTGATGTAAAAGACGCTAATCAATTTAAAACTACATTTAATACCATTCAACAGTTAATTAAAGCGGAGCAGATCCAAGCTGGTCATGATATTGGTAGCGGTGGTTTAATTACAACCTTACTAGAAATGTGTTTCGCTGACCGAGATTTAGGCGCATCTTTAGATTTATCGGCTTTAGGCGAGACAGACAGTATTAAACTCCTTTTCTCAGAAAACATTGGGGTAGTTTTCCAGGCTGATGCAGGTGTAGAGCACATTTTATCGGCGGCAAGTATTAACTATCATAAAATTGGTAAAGTAAGTTCGAAAGCAACTTTAGAAATTAAAAATGCTGCTGACAACTTTAGCTTTGATATTGATAGCTTACGCGATACCTGGTTTAAAACTTCTTACTTATTAGATAAAAAACAAAGCGGACCAGTTAAGGCTAAAGAACGTTTTGATAATTATAAAAACCAGGCCTTAAAATACACTTTCCCAACGCAGTTTGATGGAAAGAAACCTGTTATTGATCTTACCAAACCAAGACCAAAAGCGGCAGTAATCCGCGAAAAGGGAAGTAACTCAGAACGTGAACTGGCTAATGCAATGTACCTGGCTGGTTTTGATGTGAAGGATGTACACATGACCGATTTAATTTCGGGAAGAGAAACACTTGAAGACATTCAGTTCATTGGTGCTGTTGGTGGTTTCTCTAACTCTGATGTTTTAGGTTCGGCAAAAGGTTGGGCTGGTGCATTTATGTACAATGAAAAAGCAAGAGTTGCGTTAGAAAACTTCTTTAATCGCCCAGATACGCTTTCAGTTGGTGTTTGCAACGGCTGTCAGTTATTTGTAGAGCTTGGCTTGATTAATAAAGACCACGCAGAAAAACCAAAAATGCTACATAATGAGAGTCATAAGCACGAAAGTATTTTCACATCGTTAACGGTAGCTGAAAACAATTCGGTGATGCTTTCTACATTAGCAGGCAGCACTTTAGGTGTTTGGGTATCGCATGGCGAAGGCAGATTTAGCTTACCATACGCTGAAGATCAATATAGCATTGTTGCTAAATATGCTTACGAAAGCTATCCTGCAAGCCCCAACGGCTCTGATTACAATACTGCAATGATGTGTGATACAACTGGCCGTCATTTGGTTATGATGCCTCACATCGAGCGTTCATTATTTCAATGGCACTGGGCAAATTATCCTCAAGGCCGTAAAGATGAAGTTTCGCCATGGATGGAAGCATTTGTAAATGCCCGTAAATGGATCGAGAATAAATAAGAGATAATAGAAAAGGTAAGGTGGAAAATGGAATTAAAAACCATTAACCACCTTACCTTTTCCGTTTTACCCCTTCTATCCTACTTTAACTAAATTCCCCTTACATCTTTTCTCACATCTACCCGCCAGCCGAAACCAAACTTCTTATCCATATATAACGCTACGGTTTTATTATAATCAGCAATAGATAGATTATTTGGCATTACGCAGCCCAGGTCTGCGTATTTGAGTTTGTATTTCTTTTCAAAAACTTCCTGTCCTTTTTTATAGGTTGAAACAATTCCACCTTGTAAAAAAAATTTAACGTGACCTTTTTTAATATCTGCATTTGCCAGTTTAATGCTGTATATTTTTGTTGTGTCCGTTACAACAGCAGCGGCTTTTACTTTACTGGCAAAAACCAAACTCAATAGAATAATTAATATATTTTTCATAGGTAGCGTAAATTATATTAATTACTTATTGTAAAGTTTATTGGCAAATTATAACGTACGCGAACGGCGTTTCCCTTATTCTTACCAGGTTTCCATAGTGGCGATTTTTTAATTACACGAATGGCTTCTTCATCGCAGCCTGCTCCAATTCCTTTAACCAACGTTACATTAGTAATCGAACCATCTTTTTCTACTACAAAGCTTATAAAAACTTTTCCCTGAATGCTTGACTCCTGAGCCATATATGGATAGCGTAAATTACGTTGAATGTATTTAGCCCAGCCTTTCATACCACCTTCAAATTCTGGGTATTCATCAACACCAGGTAAGTCAGTAATTTCATTTCCTGTTGGCGCACCAGTTTCGCTACCTTTTGTGCCGCCATCTCCATTATTTGTATTTGTAGATATAGCCAGGTTTGGCTTAATTTCACCATCCTGTGTTTTATTACTAATCACTGCATTCTCGATATCTTTTACTGTTGGCGGTTCGGGCAAATCGACCTGATCAACCACAACAATTTTTGATGGCATTGCAACGGTTTTAACTTTAACTGGTTCTGTTTTTTCAGGTTCCGCTTTTTTAGGTTCCTCCTGTTTTTTCATCTGGTGAATAGCATCGACCAGAGTTGGCAAATCATGCTCGACTACAGTTACATCGGCAGCTGCAGGAAATAATTTACCATAAATCATAGGGGCGATAAAAACCAGAACAAAAAAGGCACTCGCGATAAATAACGATTTTGTTAAGATAGACGATGATTGTGACCTAAGCACATAAGCACCATACTTTTTGTTTCTGCCAGAGAATACAAGATCGAGCCACTCGGTTTTGTAAACATTAATAGACGAATTGAACATAGTTTCTAAGTTTTAAACCATGATGTATGAATTTCATCAATTCCATAAAACTTTAAAAAAAGTACATTATTTATCAAAAATGAAATTTTTCATCTGAAAACCATTTTCAGATTTCATTTTCAATAATTTTTAAATATTTCGATGAATAATTTCACAAAAACTAAGAATTTATACTATTTTTGACAAAAAACACAACGAATTAATGAAAAGTTTAAGAACCATCGCATTAAAAGAGGCTCAAAACAGAATTTCACCAGAAGTTAAATCACCATCATCGAAAATTTCTGATTTTTTTGGCTCGAATGTATTTGATAAGAAAAAAATGAGAGATTTCTTATCTAAAGACGTATATGAAAAATTAATTTCATCTATCAACCAAGGTGAATTAATTAACTCTGATGACGCTAATCAAATTGCTACAGCTATGAAAGCTTGGGCAATGAGCGCAGGCGCAACACACTATACGCACTGGTTCCAGCCTTTAACAGGTACTACAGCTGAAAAACATGATTCATTTTTTGAACCAAGTGGCGATGGTGCTATCGAGAAATTTGCAGGTAGTGCATTAGTTCAACAAGAGCCAGATGCATCAAGCTTCCCTAACGGTGGTATTCGTAACACTTTCGAAGCTCGTGGTTATACAGCATGGGATCCTTCATCTCCAGCATTCATTATGGAAAGTAAAGCAGGTAAAACGCTTTGTATCCCAACTGTTTTTGTATCCTATACAGGTGAAGCATTAGATTATAAAGCACCATTATTAAAAGCATTAGCTGCGCTTGATAAAGCTGCCGTTGATGTTTGTCAATATTTCGATAAAGGCATTACAAAAGTAAATGCTTCATTAGGTATCGAACAAGAATATTTCTTAGTTGATGAGTCGTTATTTAATGCCCGTCCAGATTTATTATTAACTGGCCGTGCTTTATTCGGACATATGTCGGCTAAAGGCCAGCAATTAGAAGATCATTACTTCGGATCGATTCCAGAACGTGTTTTCACTTACATGGTAGATTTCGAAAACGAGGCTTTAAAATTAGGTATTCCTTTAAAAACCCGTCACAACGAGGTTGCGCCATCTCAATTTGAGTGTGCACCTATTTACGAAGAAATCAACTTAGCTATCGATCACAATCAGTTATTGATGGATTTGATGGAAAAAGTGGCTCGTCGTCATCATTTCCGTGTATTATTACACGAAAAACCATACGCAGGTATCAACGGTTCTGGTAAGCACAATAACTGGTCGTTAATTACGGATACTGGCAAAAACTTATTAGCTCCAGGTAAAACGCCTAAAAACAACCTGATGTTCCTTACTTTCTTTGTTAATACAATTAAAGCGGTTAGCGAGCATGCAGATTTATTACGTGCAAGTATTGCATCGGTAAGCAACGATCACCGTTTAGGTGCTAATGAGGCTCCACCAGCAATTATCTCTATCTTCCTGGGTTCTCAATTGAACGATGTATTGGATGAGATTGAACACTCACGTATCAGCAAAAAAATTAAAGAAGATAATGCACTTTGGTTAGGTATCCCTAAAATTCCACAAATTTTATTGGATAATACAGATCGTAACCGTACTTCTCCTTTCGCATTTACAGGTAATAAATTTGAATTAAGAGCAGTTGGTTCTTCTGCTAACTCTTCTGCACCAATGACGATCTTAAACGCGATCATGGCTGAGCAGTTAACTAAATTCAAGGTTGAAGTTGATAAGTTAATCAAGAAAGGTGATAAAAAAGATATCGCATTATTAACAGTAATCAAAAAATACATTAAAGAATCTAAAAATATCCGTTTCGAAGGGAATGGTTATAGCCAGGAGTGGGAAGATGAAGCTGCAACTCGCGGTTTATCAAACATCAAAACTACGCCTAAAGCTTTAGATGCTTATTTAACAGAGAAATCGGCTGAATTATTTGCTACAACTGGCATTTACAGTGCTCGTGAAATTCATGCCCGCCATGAAATCATGTTAGAGAACTTCTACAAAAAACTTCAAATCGAAGCTCGTGTAATGGGCGAAGTTGCTAACACTGCAATTATTCCTGCTGCAATTGCTTATCAAAACTCTTTAATCGAAAACGTAAAAGGATTAAAAGAACTTGGTGTAGCAAGTACGTCATCTTTAGATATTGTTAAGAAGTTATCTGAGCATTTAGATATCGTTAAAACAAATATCGATGCCATGTTGGAAGAACGTAAGTTAACCAACAAGATCGAAGATACCCGCGAAAAAGCTATTGCGTACGATGAGAAAGTTAAATCTTACTTCGATACCATTCGTTACCATGCTGATAAGTTAGAGCAAATTGTTGACGATAGCGTGTGGCCATTACCTAAATTCAGAGAATTATTATTCATGAAATAATATTTAAGGTATAAGCAAAAAGGTTTAAGGCGTAGAGTTTACTCTACGCCTTTTCTTTTTCCGAGAATTAATAGATTCGTGTTTAAAATCTTTTACCTTTTACCTTCCACTTCAATACAAATAATAAATTCTTTTTGGCGATTCTGACGTAAAACTTCAATAAAACCTTTAAGCTTTCAGCTTTAGTCTTTCAGCTTAAAACGCTATCTTTGCGGCAACATGAGTGATAACAGGTACAATCAGCGTGGCGTTTCAGCCTCAAAAGAAGATGTGCATAATGCCATCAAGAATATTGACAAAGGAATTTTCCCTAAAGCATTTTGCAAAATTATTCCAGATATTTTAGGTGCTGATGAGGAGTATTGTAACATCATGCATGCTGACGGAGCTGGCACAAAATCATCTCTAGCTTACGTTTACTGGAAAGAAACCAACGATATTTCGGTTTGGAAAGGCATCGCACAAGATGCTATCATCATGAATATCGACGATTTAATTTGCGTAGGTGCAACGGATAACATTCTTTTATCTTCAACCATTGGCCGTAATAAAAATTTAATTCCAGGAGAAGTACTTGCAGAAATTATTAACGGAACGGAAGAAATTTTGGCCGACTTACGCGAACAAGGAATTTCAATTTATTCTACTGGCGGAGAAACGGCAGATGTTGGCGATTTAGTAAGAACTATAATTGTTGATTCTACCGTAACTTGTCGTTTAAAGCGTGAAGATATCATCAGCAATGATCAGATTAAAGCTGGCGATGTTGTAGTTGGTTTGGCATCTTACGGACAAGCAACTTATGAAACGGAATATAATGGCGGAATGGGTTCGAATGGATTAACGTCTGCCCGTCATGATGTTTTTGATAAATCGGTTGCAAACAACTACCCTGAAAGCTTTGATCCTGCTGTTCCTTTCGACTTAGTTTTCTCTGGAAATAAAAAACTTACAGATGAAATTGAAATTGAAGATTTTGGCAAAACGACAGTTGGTAAATTAGTTTTATCGCCTACGAGAACTTATGCACCCGTAATTAAAAAAATATTAGAAAATTACCGTAGCCAAATTAATGGCATTGTTCACTGTAGCGGTGGGGCGCAAACTAAAGTATTGCATTTTGTAAATGATGATGTGCATGTTATAAAAGACAATCTTTTCCCTGTGCCGCCTTTATTTAAACTGATACAGGAAGAATCGGGCACCGACTGGAAAGAAATGTATAAGGTATTTAATATGGGCCACAGAATGGAATTATATGTTCCAGCAGAAATTGCTGAAGATATTATTGCAATTTCAAAAAGCTTTAATATTGATGCGCAAATTATCGGCCGCGTAGAAAAAAGCGATAAAAAACAAGTAACGATTAATAGTGATAAAGGAACTTTTGTTTACAACTAAACAATAATAATATCCTTAATAAATATAGCGGTTAAAAAAACCTTTCAATAGTATTGAAAGGTTTTTTGTTTATTACCAATCGAATGCATTAAAGAGCTAAGAACATCATCCTGCAGCTTAGATTGCTTCGAGGTTAAATTACTCTGTACGAAATTCCAGGATATCGCCTGGCTGGCATTCTAAAACCTTACAAATCGATTCTAAAGTTTCTAAACGGATTGCCTTCGCCTTACCAGTTTTTAAAATGGATAAATTAGACATGGTAATCCCTACCCGTTCACTTAACTCGGTAAGCGACATTTTACGACGGGCAAGCATTACATCTAAATTTATTATGATTGGCATAGGTTGAATATAAATTAGATTGTTAAATCTTGTTCTAGCTTTAACTCTATTCCTTTTTTAAATACAAAAGCAATTGTTAATAGTGTTAAGCCAAAAATCAATAACCAGATTTGGAAATCAACGTTTTCTATTATTTTTAACATTAAGTTCATTTTATCGCTGGTTCGCTGTATATAAATCGAGGCGTTAAATACAAACAGCAAAAACGGTATTGTTGTACAATACCAGCCCATCCGTTTAAGGCGGCTTACATTCTCTTCACTAAAAACATTACCAATTTGTACTGAATCTATAAATCTATACAGATAAACCAGCACTCTTAAACCTAGAAACATGATAACGAATATTACTAAACCTTGTAAAAATTCAAACGATGTTCCTTTTCCTGTATCACTATAACCGTCATAAAAACCACGAACAGCATCTTTAAGTGAAAACAAGAATACAGCTAAAAGCGTAATAACGTAGCCTGTTTTAATTGATTTGATTTGGTTTTGAGTTGTCATAAAGTTATATCGTTAAATCGTTTTCTTCTCTTAAGCTTTTATTTCTACTTAAAATAGCTGACGTGTAAAAAATCAAAATTGTTATAATGATAAAACTGAGATTAGGTATAAAAACCATTGACCAGACCTTAGTGTAGGAATAAATAATATTCTCGACAATTTTTTGGCTCCATGAAAATGAATTAAATTGAAAACTCAGATAAACAAGGATAACAACAAAACCAAGCGGGATCCATTTCAAAATATTCAGCCATGTTAACGCGTTGTTTCTTAAATCGTTATTTAACGAAGTTTTGATATACCAATCCAGAAACACAAAAAATAAAAGGTAGAATGTTGTGCTCAAAAAATCATATAGATTTTTTGAGCTATAATTAAATAGTTTATCTATTACTGTTAACCAATAGATCATCGTTAACGTACCAAGCAGTCTGACAAAAATTCTTAAGCCAGCAATTATCCAATAATTGCTGCTTTTGTTTTTTACATTTGAAAGTACAACTTTAAGAAACGTCATATTAAATTAATTATTTACTGAACAAACATAAAAAAATTATTATTACAAATCAAAATGTATTTATTGATTTACAATAAACATTAATCGATTAACAGCTATTAACAATCAAAATAGACAAATATTCATTAAAACTAAATTGGAATGATTTTTGTTGTAAGTAAAACTGTAAAAAACTTGTGCAAACACTAACATTTTCAGCATTTTATCCTTTCGGATTGCTATACTATTTCGTAACTTTGCACACTTCAATAATTAAAGAGCACACAAAACGTATAAATGAGACAACTCAAGATAACGCAATCCATTACCAACCGTGAAAGTCAATCGTTAGATAAATACTTACATGAAATTGGTAAAGTAGATTTAATAACAGCAGAGGAAGAGGTAATTTTAGCAAGAAAGATTCGTGAAGGCGATCAAGCTGCATTAGAGCGATTAACTAAAACAAACTTACGTTTCGTTGTATCTGTTGCAAAGCAATACCAAAATCAAGGTTTAACATTAGGAGACTTAATTAATGAGGGTAACTTAGGTTTAATTAAAGCGGCAAAACGTTTTGATGAAACTAAGGGTTTCAAATTCATTTCTTATGCTGTTTGGTGGATTCGTCAATCTATTTTGCAGGCAATTGCTGAGCAAAGTCGTATTGTACGTTTACCTTTAAACCAGGTAGGTTCATTGAGTAAAATCAGTAAGGCTTTCTCTAAACTAGAGCAAGAATATGAGCGTGAGCCATCTCCTGAAGAATTGGCAGATATTTTAGAAACTACTGTTGACAAAATCTCTGACACTTTAAGTAACTCTGGCCGTCATGTTTCAATGGATGCTCCATTTGTTCAGGGTGAGGAAAATACATTACTAGATGTATTGGAAAACCACGAGCCAAATACAGATAGTTCATTAATCAATGAATCTTTATCGGAAGAGATTAAACGTTCTTTATCTACTTTAACAGAAAGAGAAAGAGAAATCATCGTTTTATTCTTCGGACTAGGTTCTAACCATCCACTTTCTCTTGAAGAAATTGGAGAAAAATTTAACCTTACCCGTGAGCGTGTAAGACAAATTAAAGACAAAGCATTGCAACGCTTACGTCATACATCAAGAAGTAAAATCCTAAAATCTTATTTAGGCTAAAAATAAATTACTTAGAATTAGAAAGGGTTGACATTTTGTCAACCCTTTTTTTGTTTACCGGCATTCCAATTATAGAATTGATTCTATATCTTTAATTGATGTCGATAAGTCTCCTTAAAAAATCCGTATTGGTTTATAAACCAATAATACTATGGAATATTTTAGTGAGTTTAATTACAGGCCTTTTTTTCGTGATAAACGGATTCGATAAACCAGGCGCTTATTTAATGGCACTAATTATGAAACCCATTGGCTGGGGATTTTCTATTGTATTCGATCGCCTGTTCTTAAAAAAGCAATCTTATTTTTATAAAAATATGGGATTAGGTTTTCTAAAGATATTAGCCAACATCATTTTATATGACCTGATTATTTTTACTGTGATCATTATAATATGTTTTATATGCAGGAGCTTTTTATTGACAGTGTTACCCATAAATTTAATCAACAAACAATATTAAACGGCGTTTTTATCAATTGCAAAATCGGAGAAGTTGTAGGCTTATTGGGCAGAAACGGAAGTGGGAAATCGACCTTACTAAAAATAATATTCGGCAGCACTGCAGCGGACTTTAAATTTCTGAAAATAAACGAAAAAATAATAGACAAGGGCTATCGATCTGGAGAAATTTCCTACCTACCTCAAGATAACTTTGTACCAAACAACGTTAAGCTTATGCAAGCAATCGACATCTTCTGTAATCAGCATAAAGAAGAATTACTAAAAATTAGATTTGTAACCGATCACCTGCAAAGAAAATTCAGAACATTTTCGGGCGGAGAAAGTCGTTTTTTAGAATGCCTTTTAATGATTTATAGCGATACAAAATTTGTATTATTAGATGAACCATTTTCTCAATTAGCACCATTACTTATTGAAGAGCTAAAACTACATATTAACTTCGCCAAACAGTTTAAAAGCTTTATTATTACGGATCATTATCATCGCTCTATTATAGATGTATCAGACAGAATTGTGCTTCTTCATAATGGGTGTAATTACAAAATAGAAAGCGTTGATGATTTAATTTTACATGGTTACCTACCACACACCAAAAATTAGCGAAAAAAAGGCTTATATCATTTCAAAATTTTAAGCATAAAAAAAGACCAGCATAGCTGATCTGACCTAATAAATATTACTACAACACATAAAAGGTTCTTATAAGAACATTAGGCTCTGTGCGTAAAAATTAAAACAATAGGTGTTTTACTGTTAAGCCGTTATTAATTAATTGCTTTAAGGAATCAATCCCAATTCTTAAGTGTGTTTCCACATACTTTTCTGTAACACTGCTATCGCTTTCTGCTGTTTTAACACCTTCAGGAATCATTGGCTGATCTGAAACTAAAAGTAAAGCACCAGCAGGAATTTTATTTGCAAATGCAGTAGTGAAAATTGTTGCAGTTTCCATATCAACAGCCATTGCTCTTAAAGTTTTTAAGTATTTCTTAAAATCTTTATCATGCTCCCAAACCCTTCTGTTTGTTGTGTAACAAGTTCCTGTCCAGTAATCTCTGCCATGATCTCGGATTGTTGTAGATATTGCCTTCTGCAAAGCGAAAGCAGGTAATGCTGGCACTTCTGCAGGTAAGTAATCATTTGATGTTCCTTCGCCTCTGATTGCGGCAATTGGCAAAATTAAATCACCTAATTGGTTCTTCTTTTTCAAACCACCACATTTACCCAGAAACAATACTGCTTTTGGTTTTATAGCGGTTAATAAATCCATCATGGTTGCTGCAAGCGGACTACCCATACCAAAATTGATAATGGTTATACCGTTTGCTGTAACACTCTGCATAGGTTTATCCAGGCCCATAATTGGTGCGTTGTCATTCCATTCAGAAAACATGGATACATATTTACTGAAATTAGTAAGCAAGATATAATCTCCAAACTGATCCAGAGGTCTTCCTGTATAACGAGGCAACCAGTTTTTAACAATTTCATCTTTCGACTTCAGTCCTGCTTTAACAGGTGTTTCTACCTCTTTAATTTTTTTTGATTTCTCTACAACTGCTTCGTCTTTTTTTACGTCTTTTTCTTCGTTCATATATTTTTATTCCTTTTAATAATATAAGACATTATTTTCAAATTAACAAATTCCATTTAAGCTTAGCGTTAACAATGCTTTAAATCGATCCCTGTTCTCAAAATAAAAATCTTATTGTTAAAAAAAATCCCTCCCGATTTACGGGAAGGATTTGATTTTGTTTTATGCGACCTGCAACTTTTTAAAGTCGGCCTTTTCAAATTTCTCCATCGCGTAATCGAGGTCGATGTGTAATTCCTTGACATCTTTCTGGGTTGGTGTATCGAACATTGCATCAAGCATAATTGCTTCACAAATCGATCTTAAACCACGTGCCCCAAGTTTATATTCCATTGCCTTATCTACAATAAAATCTAAAACATCTTCATCAAAAATCAACTTAACATCTTCATAATCGAAAAGCTTTTCATATTGTTTAGTTAACGCATTTTTAGGCGCTGTTAAAATATTTCTTAGCGTTTCTTTATCCAACGGATTTAAGTGAGAAAGAACAGGAATACGACCAATAAGTTCAGGAATTAACCCAAATGATTTTAAATCCTGAGGTGTAATGTACTTGTAAAGGTTTTTAAGATCTAGTACCGTATCATCTTTCTTCGTTTTAAAACCTACCGCCTGTGTACGTAAGCGGTTTGCAATTTTACGTTCGATGCCATCAAATGCTCCACCACAAATAAATAAAATGTTATTTGTATTTACTGGAATCATTTTCTGATCTGGATGCTTACGGCCTCCCTGAGGTGGAACGTTTACAATTGTACCTTCTAAAATCTTCAACAATGCCTGCTGAACACCTTCGCCTGATACATCACGTGTAATCGACGGATTATCGCTTTTACGAGCAACTTTATCCACCTCATCAATATATACTATTCCACGTTCGGCAGCGGCAACATCATAATCTGCAGCCTGCAACAAGCGGGTTAATATACTTTCAACATCTTCACCAACATAACCAGCTTCAGTTAAAACGGTTGCATCGCAAATACAGAAAGGTACATGCAAAATTTTAGCAATTGTTTTAGCTAAAAGTGTTTTACCTGTTCCAGTTTCGCCAACCAGCATAATATTCGATTTTTCAATCTCAATCTCGTCTTTATCAATTTTTTGATTTAAACGTTTGTAGTGGTTGTAAACTGCTACTGATAAAACCTTTTTGGCATCATCCTGACCAATAACGTATTGATCAAGATGCTGCTTAATTTCAAGCGGCTTTAAAAGTGTTAATGTTGACTGAATACCTTTGCTATTTTTTGTACCCAATTCCTGAGCAAGCAATTGATTCGCCTGTGTAACGCATTTATCGCAGATAAACGCATCCATGCCTTCAATTAACATTAAAGTTTCATGCTTGCCCGAATGGCAGAATGAACAACGGGATTCTTTATTTTGTTTCGCCATTTTTTCTTGCGTTTCTCGATAATACTTCATCAATCATACCAAATCCTTTGGCTTCTTCAGCACTCATCCAGTAATCACGATCAGAAGCTTTTTCTACCCAATCATAAGTTTGACCAGAATGCTCTGAAATAATATCGTATAATTCTTTCTTCAATTTTAACATTTCTCTCAAGTTGATCTCCATATCAGAAGCAACACCTTGTGCACCTCCAGATGGTTGGTGAATCATTACTCTTGAGTGTGGCAAAGCGGAGCGTTTACCTTCTGCACCTGCAACCAATAAAACAGCGCCCATCGATGCTGCCATACCTGTACAAATTGTAGCCACATCTGGCTGAATGTACTGCATGGTATCGTAAATACCTAAACCTGCATAAACAGAACCACCTGGCGAGTTAATGTAAATCTGAATGTCTCTTTCTGCATCTGTTGATTGTAAAAACAACAATTGAGCTTGAATAATATTGGCATTCTGATCATAAATTGCATCACCTAAAAAGATGATACGATCCATCATTAATCTCGAAAAAACATCCATTTGGGCTACGTTCAACTGGCGTTCTTCTATAATATAAGGCGTCATGTTCTGAGGGTTCATATTAGCCTGTGCAATAAATTTATCTACATGTAAACCACCAATTCCCTGATGTTTAACGGCAAATTTCCTGAATTCTTGTGAATCTATGTTCATAGTCGTGTCTTGCGTTTGAAGTTTAGCTTATAGTTTCGAATAACTCATGGCTAAACAAGATTAAAATTTTAACTATTTTTTTCTATAGGTGGTTAATTTTCATGCCAATTTATCTATTTATCCTTTAATGTAAAGCAATTCTGTTGCGGAAATTAAAATCTTGCTTTTTAAAGATAAAACAAATTAAGAGTAACAATATCCGTAAGATATGCAATACTCAATAAATGAACAAATTAACCCAAAAAATAATTAAATTTTCCGTAGAAAGTCTGTATATAATAAGAGCAACCCATTGAGTTGCTCTTATTATATGAATATCTAAAAGACTGACATTTGGTCAGCCGTTGTGATTATTTTTTATCTAAAGCGATAAATTTATCGTAATCAATTGCTTTATCATCTAAAGTAACAATCGATTTGATTTGCTCGAAAGTTTTTAGCGCTTTTACTTCTTCGAAAGTGCGGTTAGCATTTTCTTTTTCTTGCAAAAACTGAACAGCATATTGTGCCAATTGATCTTCAGGAAGCGGACTTGGGCTGTACATTCTGAATTGAGCATCTAATTTAGCTTTAGCAGCGGCAACTACATCTTCGTATTTAATTTCGATGCTGTTATCTTTTATGATTTTGTTTTCGATTAAAGTCCATTTAAGGTTTTTAGCAAAATCATCATAACCTTCTGCCAATTCTTCATCAGTTAATTTTTCGTTTGTTGCTTTTAACCAACGACGTAAAAATTCATCAGGTAATTCAAAACTATGTTTTTCTAAAAGTTGCTCATAAATATCGTTCGATAATTTACGCTCAGCATCTTGTTTAAACATGCCTTCAACTTCTTCTGTAATTTTTTCTCTGAAACCAGCTTCGTCAGTTACTGTACCTTCGCCAAATAACTTATCAAAAAACTCCTGGTTTAAGTCTGATTCTTCTAAACGGTTAACATTTTTAACGACCAGTTTGAAATCAGCTTTCAATTCTGCAGCAGCTTCTTCTGAGATATTTAAAGCTTTAGCAATTGCCGCAGCATCTTCAAGTGCTTTTTGAATATCGATAGTTACTTCAGCATCTTTCTTTAAACCAACTAACGATTTAAGAATTTTTTTATCTTTAATCTGATCTAAACGTAATGTTGCAGCGTTGGTAATACCACCTTCTAAAGTAGAACCATCAGCATCTAGTTGAGTTAATTCGGCATATAAAACATCTTCCTCAGTAGAAACTTCTGGATTAGTCATTTTGCCATAACTACGGCGGATATTTTTGATACGATTTTCTAAAGTTTCTTTATCAGCCTTAATAACATACTGTGTAAATTTATCTTTAGATGAAATATTAACATCAAAAGCAGGCGCTAAACCTAATTCGTAATCAAATTCGAATTCATCTGTGTTATCCCATTTAAATTCTCTTTCGTTATTAATTGCAGGTAACGGTTGACCCAAAATTTCTAA
Organism: Pedobacter ginsengiterrae; assembly: GCF_039537385.1. Classification (NCBI taxonomy): domain Bacteria; kingdom Pseudomonadati; phylum Bacteroidota; class Sphingobacteriia; order Sphingobacteriales; family Sphingobacteriaceae; genus Pedobacter; species Pedobacter ginsengiterrae. The sequence continues at coordinate 223,785 of NZ_BAABAK010000009.1, read as the reverse complement.
TTTCTGCTCAGCGATGTAATTAGATAGCGTATCGTTTAATAAATTATTAACTTCTTCTACCAAGATACTTTTGCCATACATTCTTTTAATGTGGGCCGCAGGCACCATTCCTTTACGGAAACCAGGCAATTGTGCTTTTTTTGCTTGATCTTTAATGGCTTTATCCACTTTACCAGTATAATCTGCAGGTGCGATTTTGATTTTTACAACAGCATTTAAGTTGCCGGTTTTTTCCTGTGTAATATTCATTTTCTTTTGAATCAGTGTTTTAAAAAACAAAACCGTTCCGATGTTTAAATCGAAACGGCCTTTATCTTATTGTGCGGAAGAAGGGACTCGAACCCCCACGCCGTGAAGCGCCAGATCCTAAGTCTGGTGCGGCTACCAATTACGCCACTTCCGCAGTTAGGATGTATTAAGGACTGCAAAGATAGAAATCAGAATCAATTTTCAAAAAATAATTGAAACATTTTCTGAATTATTTTACTCAATCGAAGCTAAGTCGCTAATCCTAAGCGAGAATAATTTTTAAAGCTTTACCATTGATACATCTACAAGATCAGGTCCGCCCTCTAAAGGATAGCCCGAAACCTTTTTTCCTTTTATCGTAACCTTCTTATCCAAATATGGATCCAGACTAAAAGTACTTTTCAATGCGTAAGTTTTATTTTCGGTTTTTAAAACATGGGTTCCGTATTGAAAAGTTGACATGCCCAGCTTTTGAATTGTTCCAGTTGCGGTAACCCGAGTGGCTGTATCTGAATCTTTCATTGATGTACAACTTGAAATAACTGCAACAAACAGAGATAATATTAATATTTTTTTCATAATAGGTGATTTATGGGTATTACAATTTTAGTAAAAACAGCTCAATTTTAATAATAAAGTATTGCGTAAATTGAAGATCAAAATTTATTGTCCCTTAATATTCGTAACTTCAATGAGTTCAGGGCCACCTTCTAATGGATAACCTGGTACTTTAGTCCCTTTGATAATAACTTGCCTATCTAAATAATTATCTAAATTTATACTTGTGCTTTTTATAGAATATACCTGTCCCCGCATTTTAATGCTGTGGCTGCCATATCTAAAGGGCGTTAAACCTAGTTTTTCAACTCTTCCCGTTAAAGTAATGGTTTTACCATTATCGGCTGCATTCATTATGCTACCGCAGCTTGATAAGGCTACAATGGCCAGCATTAACATTAATATTTTTTTCATAGTAGTGGGGAACGAAATGATTTATGTATGTACAATTTACAAAATCAAAACGAATGAGGCCTAATAAAGTTCTTTCTGAAACTCGAAAAAATATTGAACAGCTTTTACCAATCGACTTCCATACCAACTAAACATTTCGCCATCTACAAGCATAATTTTAGCTTCGGGTAAAGCTTCCTGAATTTCTTCAATATGTTTTTCTTTGAAAGGATAAGGTTCTGAGGATAATAATATGAGGTGAGGATTTAGTGCTTCGAGCTTTTTTAGCGTAATTTCTGGATAACGTTCTGCATCAATTACATTCGTTATTCCATTGGATACTAAGACATCGTTAATAAAAGTATTTTTACCAGCAGCCATATAAGGTTTTCGCCAAATTAGATAGGCTGCCTTTTTATCGATCCTATTTTGAAGTGCAAGTGTTTTTAAATCGTTAAAACCAGCAGAAATTAGATGATTTAAGTAAGCAGCTTCTGGCGACCGATCGACTAACTCTCCTATGTCGCTAATGGCCTTCATGGCATCATCCAAGGTGAAAATATCGCTCATCCAAACTGGAAAAAACTGAGACAATTCTTCTATATCGCTTTGCGTATTTTCTTCTTTATTACCGATAATTAAATCGGGTTTTAAATCTTTAATTAAATCGATGTTAAGTTTTTTTGTTCCTCCAACCTTAGTCCGCTCAGCAAATTTTTCTATCGGGTGGATACAAAACTTTGTTAAACCGATAATTTCTTTATCCAGCCCTAAGTCGAAAAGCAGTTCTGTTTGAGAAGGTACAATTGAAACAATTCTTTTGGGCGGAAAGTTAACGGTTACCTCCTGCCCCATTCCATCTGTAAAAGATTTTTGCATTTTACAAAGATAGTTGGTTAGTTGGTTAGTTGGTTAGTTGGTTAGTTGGTTAGTTGGTTAGTTGGTTAGTTGGTTAGTTGGTTAGTTGGTTAGATTTGAAAATCTTTCTATTTAATGGTTTAATCAAAGTGGCATTTTTTTTTACCAAAAAACTAAAAAACAAAACATCCAAAAAACTAAAAAACAATGTTTTACTCGTACTTTAAAGTATCAACAGCCTTTATCTTTGCTACACGATATGTTTGTAAACTTATGGTTATAACCGCGATGGCTATTATAAATATTGCAGATAATATAAATATTGTATAATCTACACTTGTTCTAAGTTCAAATTTTTGCAGCCATTTATCCATGATAAAATAAGCTATTGGTAAGGCAATAATTATGGCAAGTAATATTAGTTTAATAAAACTTTTCGAAAGCAAAATCATTAATTCATTAACAGATGCGCCTAAAATTTTCCGAATACTAACTTCTTTCATTCTTTGCGTGGTGCTAAATGATGATAAACCAAATAAACCCAAACATGATATAAAAATTGCCAATCCGCCGAAAAGATTTGCCAGTGTACTTAAAATTCTCTCTTTTTTCAATTTATCTTCATTCAGGCTATCAATAAATTTTATCTCTACAGGGAAATTTGGATTAATTTCTTTTATAACATCGCTAATCGTTTGAACGCTTTTAGTTAAGCTTTCTTTTGGATTTAAGCGGATCGTTATTACATCACTTATATCGGCAAATGCGATAACCATTGGAGGCACAATTTTACTTGGATTATCCCAAATAATATCCTCGAAAATGCCAATAACATTTCGCTTATCGCCTTGATAAGAAATGGTTTTTCCAACGGGATTATTTAATCTCATTAGCTTAAGTGCAGTTTTACTTAGTAATATGGCTGAAGTATCAGAAGCGAATTTCTCGCTAAAATCTCTCCCATAAAGTAGTTTGATATTCGAAGTTTTCAGAAAATCGTATGTTGTAAAAATCTGATCGAAATCGATAAGCTTATCACTTTCGTTCATACCATCCCAAATCAAGCCTCTTGTTGTACTATTTTTGCTCGATAAACTTCCTGATGATTGTGCCACCGAAATAGCTGCATTACTGGAGAGTAGTTTACTTTTTAACAAATTGAATTTTTGATAAAGCATTCCTTCATGCGGAATTTCTATTAAACCGTTGGATTGGTATCCGATTGGCTTATTATTTATAAACTGAATCTGCTTGTAGATCGTAATTGTTGCAACAATAAGTATAATCGAAAAGCTAAATTGAATAATTACTAAAATCTGCCTAAATGTTAGCGAATAACCATTCGTAAAATTTAAGGTTTTTTTAAGCGCCTTAATTGCGTTAAAACCCGAACGGTAAAAAGAAGGATAACTTCCAGAAATGATTCCCGTTGCGATAAATACACCACAAATTAAAATCCAGTTCGCTGGACTTAAATAGTTAAATACGATTTCAATATCCAATAATTGATTAAATTTTGGAAGGGCAAATTCTAAAAGAATAATGCTTACCAAAATGCTAATAAATGTTAGCATAAAAGATTCAATCATGAACTGAAAAATTAAATCGGTTCGTGTTGCACCCATTGTTTTCTTTACACCGATTTCTTTTCCCCTGCTCTGAGTGCTTGCGGTGGCTAAATTCATAAAATTAATGCAAGCTATCAGCAAAATTCCAAGAGATAACCCAACAAGCAATTGAACTTGTTTTATATTGCCACCATTACTTTTACCGTTAGCAAATTCTCCGTATAAATGCAATTTTGTTAAAGGATAAATAAATACTTCTTCTTTAGCATTTGGATAATGTTTACCTACATAGCCCTTTAATTTTAAATTAAAAGCATTAATATCTGTATGATCTCCCAGTTTAAGTAAAGTATAATAATCATGGTTCCCCCAGTTAGGTTTTTTTGGCCAAACGTTTAAATTTTCATATAGTTTAAACGTTGTCAAAGTTTCGAAGCCGTAAGTAATATTAGTTGGCAGGTCTTTTATTACGCCTGTCACTTTTAATTCAGCTTGATTTTCGAAACGGATGTTTTGGTTAACAACGTCTGTTTTGCCAAATATTTTCCTTGCCGAACTTTCGGTTAAAATGATAGAGTTAGGCTCGTTAAGCGCATTAATTGAATTTCCACTGATGAATTTAAAATTGAAAAGCTTTAAAAAATCAGCATCAACATATCGATTATTTAGTTTTAAACTATTTTCTTTTGTTGAGATTAATCTTTTGTACAAATTAGTTACCCTCGAGCCGTCCAAAACTTCAGAGAAATCGCCTTTTAGCGATTCGAGCATAACATTTTGTGTCAAATCAATTGTTCTGGTGATATTTCCGTTCCCATCTTTAAAATTAATCATCGCCTGATATAGATTTTTGGAATTCTTATATTGTTTATCGTAGTTCCACTCGTATTGAGCGTATAGTATCAGTAATAAACATGACGCTAAACCAATAGCTAATCCTCCAATATTAATAAAAGTATAAACCTTATTTTTATAGAGATTTCTTATTGCGATTTTTAAGTTTAACCTGAACATTTTGAATGATTTTAAATGCTAGTCTAATTTATTTTAAAACATTTTCAACTCTGATGTCATCTTTAACAACGCCATCTGCAATATTTAAAATTCGGCTACCATATTCTGCATTTTTCTCAGAATGTGTAACCTGGATTATAGTAATACCATCTTCTTTATTTAATTTCTGAAAAAGCTGCATAATTTCTTCTGCCTGTGCCGATTGAAGATTACCAGTTGGCTCATCGGCTAAAATAATTGATGGTTGCGCCGCCAATGCTCTGGCAATACCGACTAATTGTTGTTGGCCGCCTGAAAGTTGATTAGGGAATAAGTCTTTTTTTGCAACGATGTTAAACCGATCTAACAAATTAGCAATTCTGCTTGCTCGTTCGGAACTACCAACCTTCTTATAAAGCAATGGCGCTTCAATGTTTTCGTAAACCGTCATCTCATCAATTAAGTGATAAGCCTGGAAAACGAAACCAATATGATTACGATAAAGCTCGATACGTTTACGTTCATTTAAACTGGTTACATTTTCGCCCATAAACTCATAATCGCCATAAGTTGGCTCTTCGAGCATCCCTAAAATATTTAAAAGCGTAGATTTTCCTGCTCCTGATGGTCCCATTATAGAAACAAATTCGCCTTGTTTTATGGTTGTAGTTACATGACGCAGAACATAATGTTTAATGCCTTTGCTCGAATAGTATTTTTCTATGCTTTTTAGTTCTATCATTTTTTGATTTTTACGTGGTAAGTTTTAAGTTATATGTATTAAAAACGTACAACTTAAAACGTATAACTTATTACTTATTCATATTTAAGTGCATCAATTGTATTTGCCTTTGCTGCTTTAAAAGAACGGAAGCTTACGGTAATTAAAGTAATCAGCATTGAGATTACCATTGCTAAAGCGAATGGCCAAATGCCCAAATCTATTCGGTAAGCAAAGCTGTTTAACCATTTAGACACGAACAAGTAAGCCAATGGCCAGGCTATTAAATTTGCTATAAAAACCATTAACAAAAACGAGCCATTGAGCATTTTAACCAACTCGAAGGTAGATGCGCCCAATACTTTTCTAATGGCTACTTCTCGGGTTCTTTGCGTTGCTACAAATGAGATCAATCCAAATAATCCGATGAAGGAAATAAAAATAATTACGCCTGCAAAAACCTTAAACAATACGCCCATAATCTGCTCGTTCTCATAATAATTCTTAATCCTTTCGTTAACAAAACCCGAACTGAAAACGCCATTTGGAAAGGTGCTATTCCAGATCTTTTCGATTTCAGGCATAGCCGATTTAATTTGCTTTCCTTCCATTTTTACGGCTGCGCTCCAGTAATCTGCTTTTCCAGGAAAAATTGCAATTCCTGAAATACTTTCTTTTAGCGACTGATCGTTAAAATCTTCTACAACACCAACAATAGGTACTGTATTTCCGCTCGCAATAATTATTTTCCCGATAGCATCTTGTGGATTAGACACGCCTATTTTTTTCAAAAAAGTTTCGTTAACTACACAAGCATTTGCCGTATCACTTTTTTGGAACACTTTTCCAGCTATAAATTTTAAATCAAAAAGCTTAAAGTAGTTTTCATCAGCACGCATATTTCGCAATTCAAAATCTTTATTTTTCACGCCATTGTAGGTAAAATCGCTTGAGTTTATGTCGCTTGATAAGGGAGCGGTTTGACAATAACTAAATCCCTTAACGCCAGCAACTTGAAGTACTCTTTCTTTAAAGATATTATATTTTGTTTTACTGGTACTGTCGCCCGGAATACCCAGCATTGTAACCGCTTCATATTTGAAACCTAAAGATTTCTGCTGGATATATTCCATTTGCCTGATGATTACAAAAGTACCAATGATCAGAATTACGGTTATTGAAAACTGAAAAACCACCAATATTTTGCGAAGACTCAGACCATTGCCACTCAAGGCTACTTTATTTTTTATAGCCAGAACTGGATTGAAGCGAGATATAATTAATGCGGGATAAAAACCCGCCAAAAGCCCCACAAGCAGGACCAACAAAACCATAAATACGAAAATTATACCATGGCCAAATAAGCTAAACTCTATAGCACCTTTAAAAAGATTTTGCATTAGTGGTATAGCCAATTCTGTTATAATGCAAGCAATTAAAAGTGCAAATAAACTTACGATAAAAGTTTCGGTTAAAAACTGAGCCAATAATTGCTTGCGCTTTCCACCCATCACTTTTCGAACACCTACTTCTTTTGATCGGGTTATAGATTGTGCTGTACTTAAATTGATGAAATTAATACAGGCTGTTAGAATTAAGAACAAACCGATAATAGTCAGTCCATAAATTTCGCTCTTGTTAATTGATGCATTTGCAAAATTATCATACTTCTCATTAAAATGAATGTCTTTCAATGCTTGTAATCGATTGACTTGGTTACCTGCAATCTTTTCAATTGGATAGTATTTTTTATTAAAATTATCCATCGACTGGCCCAGGTCTGAAGCTTTTAACCCTTCTTTTAAAAGCACAAAGCTTGATGAGCTTGAGTTTACCGAATCCCAATTATTGTTAAAACGCCCTGGATATGTTTGATAACTTATAACAAGTCGTAACGGAAAACTGCTATTCTGAGGAATATCTTGAATAACCCCAGTTACTTTTAAATTTGTATTTGTCCCCAGGATAATGATTTTACCTAGGGCGTTTTCTATATTTCCAAAAAACCTAATAGCATAAGCTTTGGAAAGAACGATTGTATTTGGTTCAGAAAGTGCTTGTTTGGGCTTACCGCTAAGCCATTGAATATTGCTGAAAACTTCAAAAAAATCTGGTTCTGCATAATAAACAGGTTCTTGGGTTTTAATCTTATCTGCGCCGTTAGCCCCTTTAATATGCAATATTCCACCACGCTTTATAATACTACCTACCTTTTCAAAACCAGCAATTTCGTTTCTAGCTGAAGCTGTAAAAGGAATTGGAACACCCGCCGAAAAATCATCGTATGCATTGTATTTCCAGTCTGTTACTACTCTAAAAATTCTATCTTCATTTTTAAAACCTTCATCAAAACTCATTTGATAACGGATAAAGATGAAAATCAGAATACAGCTCGCCATACCAATAGATAAACCTATAATATTGATTAGCGTATAACCCTTGTTTTTCCAAAGGTTTCGCCAGGCGATTTTTAAGTTTAATTTGAACATTTTAGTATCGAGTATTTAGTATCAAGTATCAAGACGGGTTTTCGCTTTCAGCTTTAGTTTTTCAGCTTTTATTCATATTTAAGTGCATCAATTGTATTTGCCTTTGCTGCTTTAAAAGAGCGGAAGCTTACGGTAATTAAAGTAATCAGCATTGAGATTACCATAGCTAAAGCGAATGGCCAAATACTCAAATCTATCCGATAGGTAAAAGTTGATAACCATTTTGACACGAATAAATAAGCTAGCGGCCAGGCTACTAAATTCGCAATGAAAACCATCAGTAAAAATGAACCATTTAGCATTTTAACCAACTCTAAAGTAGTTGCACCTAATACTTTTCTAATGGCTACTTCTCGGGTTCTTTGCGTTGCTACAAATGATATCAGTCCAAATAATCCGATGAAGGAAATAAAAATAATTACGCCTGCAAAAACCTTAAACAATACGCCCATTACACGTTCTGTTTCGTAGTATTTGCTAATATCATCATCAACAAATGATGAGGAGTAAAAATTTTCCGGGTAGGTTTCGTTCCAGATTTTCTCAATTTGCGGCATGATCGACAGTATTTGTTTGCTGTCCATTTTAACTGCCAGGTTTTTATAATTTTCTTTAATAGAAGTAATCACTATTGGTGAAATTGGTTCGTGCAAACTTAAATTATTAAAATCTTTCACTACACCAACTATTGTCCCAGTTTTACCCCAAATGGTCATTTTCTTACCTAGCGCCTCATTAAAATCGACCACATTAAGTTTTCTTAACAGGGTTTCATTTACCACTATTTCTTTAAGGGTATCACTTTTAGAAAATCCTTTGCCAGCTGCAAAAGTTAAACTAAATGTTTTAAAATAATTTTCGTCGGCAAGTTTTGTATTTGCCTGGAAACTTGCCTTTTCTGTTCCATTATATCTGAAATTGCTTTCATTATTATTAGATGATGACGGTGGATTTCGACAAAAACTTGTAAATAACACCCCAGGAATTTTGGAAATTCTTTCTTGCAAAATCTGGTATTTCATTACGCTTAAACTATCGTTTCGAACACTTACCAATGCTATTGCTGATGGATTAAACCCTAATGGTTTTTCTCGCATATAGTTCATTTGTTTTAACACCACCAGCGTACCAATTATTAAAATTACTGTGATTGAAAACTGAACCACAACCAGAATTTTGCGCAAGCTTAAGCCGCCTGCATTTGCCGTAATTTTATTTTTAATGGCTAAAGAAGGACTAAATCCCGACATAACCATTGCAGGGTAAAACCCAGCTAAGAAACTTACCACAAGCACCAAACCAACCATAAAAACAAGAATACTTGGATTACTGATGATGCTGAAAGAAATGTCGTCATGAAACAGGCTTTTCATACCAGGCAATGCAACTTCGGTTAAAACACAGGCAAAAAGTAATGCAAATACACTTATGGTTAATGTTTCGGTTAGAAATTGAACAATTAATTGTTTCCTTAAACTGCCCATTACTTTACGTACGCCAACTTCTTTACTCCTACTTACCGCTTGCGCAGTTGCCAAATTAATAAAGTTGATACAAGCCGTTAGCAGTAAGAAAGCGCCTATGATTGCCAAACCATAAAGTTCTTTTTTTGGCATTGTCTTATTCGCAAAGTTGCCAAGATTTTCGTTGTAATGAATATCGCTTAAAGCCTGAAAGCCATTTTGTTCTTTAAACGCTAAATCTTTATGGAAATATTTTTCAGAGAATTTAGGCAGTATGCTAGCCACTTCTTCAATTGAAACACCTTTTTTCAACATGAAATAACATTCATCGTTTGATGATGTAGATCCCCATTCTTTAAAATTAGGGCCGTTGTAATTTTTAAAGGTTTGATAAGAAACAATTATGTTTAAGGGAAAAGAGGTGTTTTCGGGTATGTCCTGCAAAATACCAGTAACGGTAAAATCTTCTCTGTTTTGAAAATTGATGGTTTTACCAAGTGCAATGTTCCAATTTCCAAAAAGTTTAGTGGCCATATCTTTTGATAAAACAACCGTGTTTGGCTGGCTTAATGATTGAAGAGGATTACCTTGTAACCATTCGAAATTCATAATTTGAAAAAATTCTGGCTCAGCATAAAAAACATCTTCCAAACTTTTTATGCGGTCTTTTCCAGCAGCATCTTTAACCTTTATTATTCCACCGTCTTGACGAATGGCGGCGACTTTTTCTATTTGGTTTTTGAAATCATTTCTTAACGCTGCAGGCGCGGGTTGCGGTACCCCTTGCGATTCCTCAAATCCATCGGAAGTGGTCCAATTGGTTGTTAATCGATAAATTCTATCTTCATTCTTAAATCCTTCATCAAAACTCATTTGATAACGAATAAAGATGAAAATCAAAATACAGCTCGCCATCCCGATAGATAAGCCGAGGATATTGATGAATGTATAGCCCTTGTTTTTCCAAAGGTTTCGCCAGGCGATTTTTAAGTTTAATTTGAACATATTTGGGTTATTGGTTATGTGTTACCTGTTACGAGCCCATACTTTCAACTGGTAACTCGCAACTGGTAACTCGATTCTATTCATATTTAAGTGCATCAACAGGGTTTGCCTTTGCGGTTTTGTAAGCCTGAAAACTTACCGTAATTAATGCGATGATTAAAGTTCCGAGGGCAGCGAGTGGCATAATCCACCAGCTGAATTCGGTATGATATTCAAAATTATTCAGCCATTTACCCATAGCCAAATAACTAATAGGAACTGCGATTACAATTGCCACTATAATCATCTTTATAAAAGAAAGGGATAATAATTGCATCAAATTTACAACAGAGGCACCAAGCACTTTGCGTACGCCAAATTCTTTAGTTCGTTGTTCGGCACTGTAAGCAACCAAGCCAAATAAACCCAAACACGAAACGAAAATTGCCAGTCCGCCGAAGAGATTAGAAAGAATACCTAAGGTTTTCTCAGCTTTATATTTCTCCTGATATAATGAGTTTACGAAAGTAACTTCGATGGGGTATGCAGGATTAATTGCCTTGGTAATTTTACCGATTGTTTCGATATTACTTTGTAAGCTATTTGCACTATTGAGGCGCATGGTAATGGTGCCAGTTTGTCTTAAATTTATAAAAACAACTTGTGGATTGTTAGATTTATAAGGCGAATCCCACACGTAATCATCAAACACACCAACAATATGTGCGTTTGTACCAAAAAGCGTTACTTTTTTACCGATTGGATTTTTGTAGCCAAATACTTTAACCGCCGATGCGCTTACTATAACAGCACTGGTATCTGAAGCGAAGCTCTTCGAAAAATCTCTTCCCTGCAGTAATTTTATGCCATTGGTTTTAATAAAATCATATGATGTAGCAACCTGATTAAACATCACTGTATTTTCGGGTTTAGTCATTCCATCCCACTTAATATCCATAAAATTTCGACCACGATGAGAAAGACTAACTGACGATTGATACATAGAAGTAACAGCGCCAGATTTTAGTATTTGCGTTTTAAATAAATCGAATTTGTTTTTTAATTCCCCATCCTGAGGGATTTCGACTAAAGTATTTACATCAAAACCAACGGGTTTATTTTTTATGTATTGAATTTGGCGATAGATAACCAAAGTTGAGATAATGAGGATGATGGCAAAGCAAAATTGCCCGATCACTAACACTTGCCTTAAGCTGATATTTAAAAATCCTTTTGAAGTAATTTTTCTTTTTAAAGTTTGAATTGGATTAAAGGCTGATAAATAAAAAGCTGGATAACTGCCCGCAATTAATCCTGTGGCTAACACGATGCCTAAAATACCAACCCAACTTGCCGCATTGAAGTAGGAAATGCCTAAATTGATATTTAGGAGCGCATTAAATGCAGGCAACGAAAGTTCTAATAGTGCAATTGCAAGTATAACGGCAACTAAGGTTAGCACCATGGATTCGGTTAAAAACTGGAGAATTAGCGAAATACGATTTGCACCAATGGTTTTTTTGATACCAACTTCCTTTGCTCTTTTCTCTGATTTGGCGGTGGCCATATTCATAAAATTGATGCAGGCAATCAATAAAATCCCAAATGCTAAACCTACAAAAAGATAGATTTGTTCAATATCGCCACCAGCAGGTTTACCATTTTCAAACTTCCCAAATAAATGCAGTTTGTTGGCTTGATATAAAAAATGTGGCTGTGATTGTGAATTCTGTGGTGTATTTGCTTTTACTAAAGCCTCAATTTTACGATTTACCAAATCAATATTTGCATCTGGATTTAGAGATACCATGGTTACGAAACTATAATTATTCCAATTCAAATCTTTAGCACTACCATCAACAATTTCGTAAAACGACCATGGCATTAAAAAATCAAAACGATTAGAACTATTTTCTGGCAAATCTTTTATTACGCCAGTTATTGTTAGGTTTTCCTGATCCTGATAACGTACAGATTTATTTAAAACATCGGTTGTGCCGAACAACGTTTTTGCTGTACTTTCTGTTAAAATAACGGAAAGTGGATTTTGAAGCGCTGTTTCTGCATTGCCCGAAATGAACTTATAATCGTACATTTTAAGAATATCAGGTTCTGCAAATTTCGAATCTTTTTTATAGCTGTTTTCTCCGTTGGCAATTAAGCTTTTTTTGCCATAATCCATTCGGGCGACATATTTCACCTCAGGCAAATTCTGTTTCAATAGTGGCGCGAGAGCTGTTGTAGTGCCATTAAATGTTGCAGCAATTTTATTTCCTTCGCCAGGTACGTTGGTCATCGCTACAAAAACATTTGCTGAATTTTTAGCCTGTTTATCGAAATTCCATTCGTAAGAAACATACAGCAACAGCATTAAACAAGCTGCAAGACCAATAGCCAAACCAATTACATTAATGAAAGAAGAAGTTTTATTCTTCCAAAGGTTTCGCAAAGCGATTTTTAAATTTAATCTGAACATATTTTGAGTTTTACGTGGTAAGTTTTAAGTTGTACGTTTTAAACCTATAACTTAAAACGTATAACTTATTACCAACTATTATTCGTATTTCAAAGCATCAACAGGATTAGCTTTAACAGCTTTTTTAGCCTGAATGCTCACGGTAATGATGGTTAATAAAATGGTTATTGTAGCGCTCATTACAAATGGCAGCACTGGTAAATCGATTCGGTAAGCAAAGGTTTCAAGCCATTTTTTGGTAAGGATGTAGGCAACTGGCCAGGATATAACATTGGCTAAAAGAACCATGATTAAGAACGAACGATTAATTAGTTTGAAGATTTGAACATCGCTTGCACCTAAAATTTTACGAACGGCTATCTCTTTTATTCTACCATTTGTAATGTATTTTGCAAAGGCAAACAAACCTAATATGGCGATGAAAATGGTAAGCAATGCGGCGGCAAAAAATACCGATTGTAGTTGTTCTTGTTTTTTGAAGAGTTTTCCGTAAAGCTCATCTAAAAATTCGTACCTGAAATCTTCTCCATCTTTAGGATTTATTTGAGGCCATTGGGATTTTAAAGCGGCCAAAGCCGAAGCCATTTTGTTTTCCTCAATCTTCAGCATGATCTGTAGTTTCGGATTTCCACAAGGATTTTTGATTGAATAAATAGTCGGCTGAACAAGGCTTTCAAATCCCTGTGCCTTAAAATCTTTAATTACACCTACAATTTTGTAATCGGTATTACAGCCTTTAATTGTTTTCCCAACTGGATTTTTCATTCCATATTTGGCCACTGCACTTTCATTAATTACTGCAGAATTTACGGTATCGGTACTGAATGATGATGAGAAAAAGCGACCTTGTTTCAGCTTAATATCCAGCGTTTCGAAGTAATCAAAATCTACATCAACAAAATCAATACTGGCTTGCACCCCCTCAAAAGTGTAACCATTTGAACCATTTTCTGCACCATCTGGAACATCGGTTGCCACAGTTGCAGCTTTTATTCCATCGATTTTTAAAATCTTATCCCTAATTGGAGCAAATTTATCAGGTTTATTGAAGTAGGTAATATTTTTAATGTAAACCACCTGATTTGCTGTAAAGCCCAAATCTTGAGTGCGCATATATTTCAATTGAGAATTGATTATCAGCAAACCAATAATAAAAATTACGGCAATGCTAAACTGAAAAACCAATAATCCGTTTCTTAACCATGAACTTTGTTTGCTGGTAGAGAAATTACCTTTAAGCACCAAAGCGGGCTTAAATCCCGATAAAACCAAAGATGGATAGGTACCAGCGATTATGGTTATCAAACATAAAACGAGTGGCAACTGCCAAAACAGATTATTTTCAATTGTCCAGATGGATAGATTGATCTGGAAAAGATTATTGAAATACGGCAAAGCCAGTTCAGCCAAAATTAGGGCAAGAATCGTAGCTACAAAGCATTGTATAAATATCTCTGCAAGAAATTGTGTAGTCAGCTGAAAACGATATGCACCCATCACTTTTTTAACGCCAACTTCTTTTGCTCTTTTTGTCGCTTGTGCAATGCTCAGATTTGTAAAATTGATACATGCTATAACCAGAATCAAAATTCCTAATACGGAAAGGGCTAATAAAATTTTATATGGTGCATCATTACCAGCTTTAGGTCTTAAATGTAAGTTTGAAAGCGGATCTAGAAATGTGGAAATACTTTTTATTTCTTCAATTGTTTTCTGGTCGGTTTCGCCTTTTAATAACTCTTTTCTGTAAAGGTCTGTTATTTTTTGCTCCAGATTTACAACATCAGTTCCTGGTTTAACCTGAATGTATGTGTTATAGTTATTATAACCATAATTTTCACCTTTACCCAATTCGCTTGCTACAGATAAGGCATCAAAAGTTATATTTGAATGCGAATCATTTACAATCGAGCCAGTTATCATTCCTGTTTGACCAGAAGTACTACTTCCCATGCTTACCATTTCTGGTTTTTCATCTTTTTTATTTGGAAAAAGCACTGTCATACCTTCTTTATTTATATAAAAAAAGAACTCACTTTCTCCATTTGGTTTTTGCAAACCTGTACTCGGATTAAGATTGAGCATTGCAGCCGCCTCGTAATCCGAATACATAAAGTTTTTAATAAACGTTGTTTTACCCTTGTTTTTTAAAGCCAACTCAAAAGTTCCATTTTTGGTAATGCCAGCCCGCACAACCTCAGGAAAGTTTTGCTTAATGGCTTTTGCAAAAGGTGGAGACGTATAATTCGTTTTAAAATCAGGATATATTCTCCCTACTACATAAATACTATTGTAATTCGGATTGGATTTATCGAAACTGGTTTCGTAAGTAAAATACATTACAACTAAAATAAAAGCAGCCAAAGCAATGGCTAAACCACCAACATTGATTGATGTTATACCTCTGTTTCTCCACAGATTTCGCAACGCGATTTTTAAGTTAAGTCTGAACATATTTGGGTTATTGGTTATGTGTTACCTGTTACGAGCCCAGACTTTCAACTGGTAACCCGCAACTGCTAACTCGATTCTATTCATATTTCAAAGCATCAACAGGGTTAGCTTTTGCCACTTTTATCGATTGTATGCTGACCGTTAACACGGCTATTAAAACAGATAAGGTAATGGCTACTAAAAATGGAATGGCCGAAATTGATATCCGATATTCGTAACCAGAAAGCCACTTATTAATAATAATATAGGCTACAGGAAATGCTATTAAATTTGCAATAGCTACTAGTTTGATAAAATCTTTATTCAATAGGGTGAGGATATTACCTGTACTGGCTCCTAAAACTTTACGAATACTGATTTCTTTTTTACGTTGTTCGGCCATAAAAAGCGCTAAGCCTAATAATCCTAAACAAGAAATGAAGATTGCAAAGCCGCCAAACCAGTTTGAAAGTGTTCCTAAAAGTTTTTCACTTTTAAATTTTTTCTCAAAATTATCACTAACAAACCTTATATCTGCAGGGTAAGCTGGATTCAACTTTTTAACTTCACTTGTTATCATATTTACCGATGAGCTAATATTTTGCTTATCGTTTAATCTTAAAATTAAAAAGGTTGCTCTACTCGGATTTTGAGCAATTAGAAGCGGCTGAGGTTTTTGATAAGCCGACTCCATTACATAATCTTTCATTACCCCGATAATGCGAAGTGGCTGATCCCAATCAATTAACTTACCTACTGGATTTTTCATTCCCATAACTTTAACCAGCGCCTCGTTTACCAATACATTGCTTGTATCAACAAAATCTTTTGAAAAATCACGCCCATCCAAAATCTCCATTCCAGTAGTTTTTGCTAAATCAAGATCTGTGAACCTAAAGTTTACCAGAATTTTATCTGCTGGATCTTTACCAGGCCAGTTAACTCCATAAGTATTATTACCTCCAGCGGTTAAAGAGTTACTATATTCGGTTACGCTTGTAACTGCACCCGATTTCAATAGTTCATTTTTGAGCACTTCTCTCTTTCCTTTTGCAGCTAGTTCTCCAGTAATCGGGATTTGAATTAAATTTGCTCTATCGTAACCAATAGGTTTGTTTTTAATAAAATTAAGTTGCTGATAAATAACTGCAGTACAAACGATTAAACAAGCTGCAAATACAAACTGGAACACAACTAAAAATTTACGAATTGAAAGCGAAGAACCACCACCCAATTTAAAACCCTTTAATACTTTTACCGGATCAAATGACGAAAGATAAAATGCGGGATAACTGCCTGCAACAATACCCGTTAGTAAGGTAAGTCCTAAAAAAACAGACCAAAACTGCCATTCTTTGTAATCTATTTGAAGCGTTATGCCCAACAAATTATTAAAATAAGGCAAACTCACCTCAATTAAAACAAAAGCAACTAACATACTTAATGTAGTAAGCAAAATAGATTCGAACATAAATTGGCCTATAAGATTTTTTCTTGAAGAACCTATCGCCTTACGCACGCCTACTTCTCTCGATCTTTTCTCTGATTTTGCAGTAGAAAGATTCATAAAGTTTACACAAGCAATTAGAAGTATGCAAAATGCAAGCAAGAAAAATATTCTTAACTGATCTATTCTACCGCCAACATTTTTTCCGTTTTCGAATTTTTCGTACAGATGCCATTTAGAAAGTGGATGTATAAACGGTTCGCCATTAGCGTCTTTATCATGGGCTTTAATCATCCCATGAAGCTGATTATTAACCTTATCAAAAAATGAATTATCCTGAAGTTGAAGAAATATCATACAAAAATTGTTTCCCCAGCCACTATCTTTTATCCATGGATTTAATTTTTCATATAAATTCCACGAAAGGAGATAATCTATTTCTAAGGTGCTGTTTTTTGGTCTGTCTTCAATAACACCTTCTACTTTTAAGCTTTGATTATTATCTAACTTAACCACTTTATTTATTGGATCTTCGCTGCCAAAAAGATTTTTAGCAAGGGTTTCAGATAAGATTACACCATCAGGATTTTTAAGAAACGTAGAAGGATTTCCTTTCAAAACCTTGTAATCAAACATTTTCAGGAAATCGGGATCGGCAAAGCTCGCACTTGCCTTAAAATTATTCTGATTGTAGGTAAGCAACTGCAATTCTGGATAAGATAGTCGACTAACTTTAGCAACACCAGGAACTTTCGCTTTTATATCATCCTGTAACTTTCCGGGAAAAGCCATAAAACTAAATGTTTCTTTTGCTGTTTTCTGGTTATTGTACATTACGTACGTTTTATCGTAATCAGTAAATTGCTTATCGTAACCATATTCATAAGCAACATATAAAAGTAAAACCATGCAGCTGGCTAAACCAATAGCCAATCCACCCAAATTAATCAGGGTAAATCCTTTATTTCTCCAAAGGTTTCGCAAAGCGATTTTTAAGTTAAGTTTGAACATATTTCGAGTATTAAGTAGTAAGTTTTAAGTCGTACGTTTTAAACTTAAAACGTAAAACTTACAACCATTCTTTATTCATATTTAAGTGCATCAACAGGGTTAGCCTTCGCAACTTTTACCGATTGTATGCTTACAGTTAGCACGGCAATAATTACAGAAATGCCAGCCGCGACAACAAATGGCCAGGCCGAAATTGAAACGCGATACTCGAATGCAGAAAGCCATTTATTAATGATGACATAAGCCAATGGAAAGGCAATAATATTTGCTATAGCCACCAGTTTTATAAAATCTTTATTTAAAAGCGTAAGGATATTTGCTGTGCTGGCCCCTAAAACTTTACGGATACTGATTTCTTTTTTGCGTTGCTCGGCCATGAAAAGAGCTAAACCTAATAAACCTAAACAAGAAATGAAAATAGCAAAACCACCAAACCAGTTTGACAGCGTTCCTAAAAGTTTTTCATCTTGAAATTTCACTTCGAAAGATTCATTTACAAACTTTCTGTTAACAGGATAGTTGGGCTCCATTTGATTTACCAGCTCATCTATTTTGGCTAATGATGAACTGATATTTTGATTTGGACTTAAGCGAGCGATAATCATACTTGCATTATCTTTAGTATTTAGATAAAAAATCATAGGTGCTACTTTTTGATAAGCACTTTCTACAACAAAATCTTTAACCACGCCAACATTCGTTAATTTATTACCCCAAAAATCAATTACGGCACCTATTGGATTTTTCAAACCCATCATTTTTACTGCCGATTCATTTAGCATTACACTATTCGTATCGTTTAAAAATTTAGGAGAAAACTCTCTCCCACTGATTATTTCTGTACCGATAGTTTCGGCAAAATCATAACCAATTCCTCTGTGATTAAAGGAAACTAGCTCATTTGGATTTTTGCCTTCCCATTCGATATTTGTAGTATTATTTCCACCCTCGGTAAAATCTGAACTAAAAAAAGTTACATTAGTTACAGCGCCCGATTTTAATAACTGAGTTTTAAGAAGTTCTAATTTGTTCTGATCTCGTAATTTTCCATCAACTGCAATTTGAAGTAAATTTGATTGGTTATATCCAATAGGTTTGTTTTTGATATAATTAAGTTGCTGATAGATAACTACCGTGCAAATAATTAAACAAGCAGCAAAAACGAATTGCCCTACTACCAAAATCTTCCTTACCGAAACCGACGAATCTGTTTTAATCTTGAAGCCTTTTAATACTTTAATTGGCTCAAAAGATGAAAGATATAATGCAGGATAACTTCCAGCAACGAAACCCGTAAAAATCATCAGGCCGAAAAGAAGGAGCCAAAAAGCACTGTTATTATAATTGATAATGAGCTTAATATTTAGCAGATTATTGAAATATGGCAAACTCACTTCAACCAAGATAAAGGCTAAGACAGTAGCAATAAATGTAATCAGCATCGACTCTAGGAAAAATTGGCTCACTAAAGATTTACGTGTTGAACCAATTGCTTTACGCACACCAACTTCTTTAGCCCTACGCTCAGAACGTGCGGTTGATAAATTCATGAAGTTTACACAAGCGATTAGTAGTATGCAAAAGGCTAGCAATAAAAATATTTTAAGCTGGTCTATTTTACCACCGATCGACTTTCCATTTTCGAAATCGCCGTACAAATGCCATTTAGTTAAAGGATGAAGCATAGCATCTGCTGTAATTTCTTTATTATGCCTTTTATAAATTCCTTTTATATCGTTGTTTGCCTTAGTAAAATCGCTATTATCTTTTAATTGCACCAGGGTAAGACACATGTTATTTCCCCAATTGTCTTCCTTTGCCCAGTTTTCTCTTTTAACAAATAATTCCCATGGCATTATACAATCGAACTGGATACTGCTATTGGCTGGCGCATCATCCATTACGGCTTCCACTATTAAAACATCTTGATTTTCTAACTTTATGGTTTTATTAATTGGATCTTCATTACCAAATAATTTTTCTGCGAAAGATTTAGTGAGGATAACGGTATTAATATCTTTTAAAACCTTTGAGGGGTTTCCTTTGATAAATTTATAATCTAATATTTTAAGAAAATTTTGATCGGCAAACACAATTTTACTCCCGATTTTATTTTCTCCGACAGTGATTAAATTTAGCCTTGGATAGGTTGAATGCGAAGCATATTTAACACCTGGAAATTTCTCTTGTAAATCACGAGCCATCACATTGGGTGTCCACGACCAGCTAAATGTTTTGCCATTAGCAACAACGCTTTGATAAACTACATAAGTTTTTTCATTGTTTTTAAATTGCTTATCATAGCTCCATTCGTAGGCTACATATAAAAGCAAAATCATGCAACTAGCCAAACCAATGGCAAGTCCTCCTATATTGATAAGAGAAAATCCTTTATTTTTCCAAAGGTTTCGCAATGCGATTTTTAAATTTAATTTGAACATAGGGTGTAGGGTTTAAGGTATAAGGTTTAGAGCGTCGGCCTTACGCCTTAAACCTCTAAGCTTTTACCTTTAAAAAGCGCCTTATCCGAATCTCCCTATCCAGGAAGATTCGATTGGCTATCATTAAACTAAAACTAAATTTTACTCGATCAAAGTTTTTGAACTTTGGTCTTTGAGCTTTCAGCTCTAAATCTTTTATATCAATTCCTCGTTTCTGCTTTTATTTATCTTTTCAGAAATCACATGACCATCTTTGAGGTTGATGATTCTGTTTGAAAAACTTGCGTCGTGACTTGAGTGTGTTACCATTACGATTGTAGTTCCAGTTTCGTTTAACTCGCAAAGCAATTCCATAACTTCGTTACCATGAGAACTATCCAAGTTACCTGTAGGTTCATCGGCTAAAACCAACTTTGGTTTGGTAACCAAAGCCCTTGCCACGGCCACACGTTGCTGCTGACCGCCAGAAAGCTGCTGTGGAAAGTGACCGCTACGGTTTACGATGTTCATCCTTTCGATGATTTCATTAACCAGTTTTTTGCGTTCTCCAGCTGGAACCTTATTATAAATCAATGGCAATTCGATGTTTTCGAATACAGTTAACTCATCAATTAAGTTGAAATTCTGAAAAACGAAACCCATATTTCTTTTACGGAAATTAGAACGTTCTCTGTCGTTTAAGGTTAACAATTCGGTATCAATAAACTTATAGCTACCGCTTTCAGGTTTATCTAACAAACCCATTACGTTTAACAAAGTTGATTTTCCACAACCAGATGGCCCCATTATGGAAACAAATTCACCTTCTTTTACATGAAAGTTAATTCCATTAAGTGCAGTAGTTTCTACTTCTTCAGTTTTGTAAACTTTTTCTAATTTTTCGATCTTTATCATTGTTGAAGTTATTTTACGGTCAGCTGCATATTTACTTTTTGTCCCTTTTCCAATTTGATTTCAAACTCTTTTTCACCGAGTGTTTTATGGTAAAGTTTAAAAGTATATACACCTGGTTCAAGCTGTATTTCTGTATTTGTTGATTTTAATGAAATATTAAATTTCAATTCTTCTCCCTGCACCAGATCAATATTATCTAATAGATCTGTATTACCCTGCATTTTAAATATCGCTAATGCTTTAGTTTGCTTGGCGTCTTTTGCCGATTTGCACCAAATATTCATTTCGTAGGCTATTCCGTTTTTACTGTCTTTCCAGTTTGCTTCTCTCTTGAAGATTCCTTGCCCATTTGCAAAGAATATCAAACAAATAAGAGAAATTGTACAGAAGGTTTTTTTCATTTTATTTATTTATCTGTACCTGGTCAAACTGATTAAACTGATCGTAAGATGAGGTGATAACTTCATCGCCTTTGGCCAAACCTTCTAATATTTCGTAATACAAGTAATTTTTTCTTCCGATTTTAACGTTTTTCTTAATTGCTTTACCATTGTTTACCACAAACACCCACGAACCACCTGTACTTTGGAAAAACTGACCTTGTGCAAGGAGCAACGATTTGCTGTTATCAGATAAAGTTAACTTTGTTTGTAACGATAGGCCACGACGCAAACCTTCTGGTGCTGGTATTTTGAAAACCATTTCTACCTGAAATTGACCAGCTGTAACCTCGGGAATTACTTTGCTAACTGTTAAATCGTAGGTTTTACCATTGAATTCGCAAGTAGCAGTCTGTCCTTCTTTAACTCTATTTATATAATATTCATCAACACCGGCCTGCAACTTATAACCTTGCAAAACATCAATTTTTCCTATCATTTCGTTTGAATTGTATGATTTACCAGTTACAGGATCGTAAGAAGAAAGCTTTCCAGAAACAGGCGCTTTTATCGTCATATTTTCGATGTTTTTACGGATCATTTCTAAACTTTCGTTCATTTGCCCCATCGATTGATCGATTTGCGCCAGCTGCATTTTTCTACTCTGATTTTCTTGATTTATTGCCTGACGAACGATTTTCAGCTTACCCTGATAATATTCGTAATCCTGACTGGACTTATTAAATTCCTGTAGCGTTATTACTTTTTTAAGATACAAGCTACTATCTAATCGATATTGACGGGTTGCGGTACGTAAGTTATTTTCCACATCCAAAACATCTTGATTTAAAATTCTTTGATTTTGCTCTAAATCTAATCTTGATTTGCGTAACTGATTAATTTGCTCTGTAGCAGCAGTTTGCTGTGAAGTGTAGCCCAGCATTGCATTCGAATTTGCAATTCTAAGTAAAGGAGTTCCTTTAACCACTGAGGCGCCATTTTCGGTAAAAATTTCTGCAACTGTGCCACCTTCCGATGAACTTACGATAACAGATGTTAAAGGAACAACACTGGCATTTAACAAAACAACATCTTCGAAATCGCCATACTCTACTTTACTAATGGTTAATTTATCGGCATCAGCACTATATGTTTTCTTTAATGATAGAGTATAGCCATAAATTACAACTGCTACGAAAGCAATTGCTCCACCTATTATAATCAAGGTTTTAGTGCTAAATCTTTTCTTGTCTATTTTCTTATCCATTGTTCGGTTGTACTGTTTGGTTTGCTTAATATCCAAGCTTGTGCCAAAAGCCCAAAACACAATTAAGATACTAACTATCAGATACTTAAAAGTTTTCATAATTTTTTAATGTTCATTATCGAACAGTTTATGTGCGAGAGCGGACAGTTTAGTTATTTTTGGAGAAAGAACCTCACCCCAATTATCCCCTCTCCTTGAAGAGAGGGAGCGAAGAGCAGAAAAAAGCAAAGTATAAGTTGTCGAATTGGTTCAAACCACCTAATCGAAATTTCCCTCTCTTCAAGTAGAGGGAGAGCACAAAAGAACAAATACTTTTACCTTTAATAGGGTGAGGCATTTTAGAAAAAAAATGGAAAACTACGGAGATGAACTTTTCAAGGGAGCAAACCATAAACTCTTTGAGTTTTCTAAGGTATTGAGGAAAACTCAAACTGATGCAGAAGCAATAGTTTGGCGAAGTTTGAGGAACAGAAATATTTTAGGTTTTAAATTTCGAAGACAGCATCCTTTGGATAAATATATTGCAGATTTCTATTCTCATGAGGCTAAATTAATTATTGAAATTGATGGTGGAATTCATAATCAAGTAGATAACATAGAATATGATAAAAACAGAAGTTATGAATTAGAGGAACTTGGAATAAAAGTATTAAGATTTACAAATGAAGAGGTAAACGAAAGTTTGGGGATGGTTATGGATGTGATTAGAGGAAATTTGCAGAAATAAAAAAACCTCACCCCTTTATCCCCTCTCCTAGAAGAGAGGGGGCGAAGAGCAGAGAAAAGCAAGGTGGATAGAAAATTTAATTCAAACCACCTAACCACCGTTTCCCTCTCCTAGAAGAGAGGGGGCGAAGAGCAGAGAAAAGCAAGGTGGATAGAAAATTTAATTCAAACCATCTAACCACCGTTTCCCTCTCCTAGAAGAGAGGGGGCGAAGAGCAGAGAAAAGCAAGGTGGATAGAAAATTTAATTCAAACCATCTAACCACCGTTTCCCTCTCTTCAAGGAGAGGGACAGCACAAAAAAACAACTACCACTACCTTTAACAGGGTGAGGTTTTTAAAATTTAAATTCATGTTAGACGCCACAGTTTTAATTATTGATGATGACGACGACATTCTGTTGAGTGCTCGTTTGTTCCTTAAACAGCAGGTAAAACAAGTTATTACTTGCAAATCGCCGAAAGAAATTAACGTTCTGCTAAGTAAAAACGAGGTTGATATTATTCTTTTGGATATGAATTACCAGAAAGGTGCAAGCGATGGACGAGAGGGTTTGTACTGGTTAGAACACATCTTATCAATCGATAAAGATTATGTTGTAATTTTAATGACAGCCTTTGGAAATGTTGAGCTCGCCGTTAAAGCGATTAAGAAAGGTGCAACTGATTTTATTCTTAAACCCTGGGAAAATGAAAAGCTTTTCGCAACTATTTCTGCAGCTTCAAAACTGAGAGAATCGAATAGAAAAGTGAAGAAATTAGAGAAAATTCATTCTTCATTACAAAAAGACTTAACTCGGGGTTTTGAAAATATTGTTGGGCAGGCAGAAGGAATTAAACAGCTTCAAACTACTCTTTTAAAAGTTGCTCCAACAGATGCCAATGTTCTTATCTTAGGCGAAAATGGTACAGGAAAGCAGGTTTTTGCTTATGAAATTCATGGAAATTCGCAACGAAAAAATCAGGTTTTCATGCATGTAGATTTAGGCTCATTAAATGAAAATTTATTCGAAAGCGAGCTTTTTGGCTATGCAAAAGGTGCTTTTACCGATGCGAAAGAAGATAAACCTGG
The DNA here is from genome assembly GCF_039537385.1 of Pedobacter ginsengiterrae. Lineage (NCBI taxonomy): Bacteria > Pseudomonadati > Bacteroidota > Sphingobacteriia > Sphingobacteriales > Sphingobacteriaceae > Pedobacter > Pedobacter ginsengiterrae. The sequence continues at coordinate 199,364 of NZ_BAABAK010000009.1, read as the reverse complement.
TAGGTTTGAACTTGCTGATGGCGGAACAATATTTTTAGATGAGATTGGAAATTTAACCCTACCTCTGCAAGCCAAGCTTTTAAGTGTTTTGCAAAATAGAACAGTAACACGTTTAGGCGAAAGCAAAGAAAGAAAAGTTAATGTTCGTTTAATTACGGCAACGAATATGCCACTAAATGAAATGGTGACTAAAAATACATTCAGACAGGATTTACTTTTCCGTATTAACACCGTTGAGCTTTTACTACCACCTTTACGCAAGCGAGGGACAGATATTTTATTGCTTGCTAATCATTTTATGCAGGTTTTTAGTTCGAAATATCATAAAGAAAACCGAAGTTTAAGCAATAAAGCAAAGGATATGCTTTTAAGTTATAAATGGCCTGGAAATGTTAGAGAACTACAGCACGTTTTAGAGCGGGCAGTAATTATGAGCGATGGTAACGAAATCACTGAAGAAGATTTGCAGCTTAGTCCGCAGCGATTTGCACAAAATAACACCATGCCCGATGAAATGGCGCTTGGCGATATGGAGAAGATGATGGTGCAAAAAGCTATAGATAAACACAAAGGAAATATATCGAAAGCAGCCGCAGAATTGGGCTTAACCAGAGCAGCTTTATATAGGAGGATAGAAAAATTCGGAATTTAATTAAGGTAAGCGGTAAATGGTTTAAGGCGTAAGGTTAAAACGCATTAAGCCCTGCCCTAAGCCCTAAACCTTTTGCCCAACACCTTTAAAAACATGTTTTACAAACGCTTTACTTTTCGTTTAATATCAAGGTTGCTCGTTATTAACTTGCTTGCCTATCTCCTATTTTACCTTATCCAAAATACGCAACTTTGGTTTACCATTATCGGTGTAACCTTGGTTTTATTGGGCACCATTATTTCGCTTTATTACTACATTAACGAAATCCGTTCGGATATAAAACGTTTTATTTTAGCCGTTAAAACCCGCGATCATACTTTAAATTTCAAAAATAAAACCACTAAAGGCAGCTTCCCAGAATTGTATGAATCATTTGGCGATATTCTCCAGGTGCACAAACAAATTCGTTTGGAGCAAGAGGCGATGTTTCAGCTCATTAAAACCATTTTAGAACAAGTTCCTGTTGGCGTAATTGTAGTTAATAATACTACTCCTGAAAGCGAAAATGAAGAAATCGCTTTTTTTAATCAGGCGGCATCTAATCTTTTGAGTGTTCCAGCCTATAAATATTGGCATCGATTAAAGCAACATTTGCCAATTTTCGCAAATGAAATTGAACAAATCGCTAATGGAGGCAAAAGATTTTTAGAACTCAAAATTCAGGATAAACTGATTCAACTTTCTACGGAGGTTATTCCGCTAAATCTTTACGGAAAGAATTACACCATTATTAGTTTCCAAAATATTAAGGATGAAATTGAACAGAAGGAAACAGAGGCATGGAATAGGTTAATTGGTGTTATTTCTCATGAAATTTTAAATTCAATTACCCCAATCAGTTCTTTGTCTGATACAATTAACAGCATGGTAACCGACAAAGAAAATCTGGATTTGGATGAAATGGAAGACTTAAAAACAGCCCTTCAAACCATTAAACGTCGCTCATCTGGCCTTTTAGATTTTGTTAAAGATTATCGTTTAATTGCAGAATTACCAACACCAAGCCTCGAATCGCATACCATAGGCGAAATATTAAAACACATTAAAGTGCTAATGCAGCCTTTTGCAAAAGTTAAAAATGTAGTTTTGGATGTTGAACAAACTTCATCAAAAATTACGGTTCAATTAGATTTAAAACTGATAGAGCAAGTACTGATTAACCTAATTACGAACGGTATTTACGCTGTCGAAGAAAATGAAAGTCCTCATATTTCTGTAAGTTATCGATTAGAAAACACCAAACTTTATATAGATGTAACCGACAATGGAAAAGGTATCGATGCCGCAGATTTAGAAAAAATTTTCGTTCCGTTTTACACTACACGTAAAAATGGCTCGGGTATTGGTTTAACGATTAGTCGCAACATTATGAAAATGCATCGCGGTAGTATTGAAGTTGTTTCCGAACCTCATGAACAAACAACTTTTTCGTTGATGTTTAATTACGTCTAATAAAAATCAATCAAAATTTATGCGAAAAATTTATTTTGTTAGTGCTGCAAATTTCGACACATAAGCAGTTTATCAATTTACTCTAAATCATTTGAATGTTTTATTAACCAAATAATTCAAACAAAAACTATTTTAAGCGCTTTTATTTATGTGGATACATCAAATACAAGCATGAAAACAGTTATAATATCGAACAGACTACCCGTTAAAATCATTGAAAAAGACAACGAGTACATTTTTACTCCGAGCGAGGGTGGCCTCGCAACAGGACTTGGAGATGTTTACAAAACTGGCAACTCTATATGGATTGGCTGGCCAGGCATCGAAGTCCCAGAAAAACGACAACAAGAAGTAATAGACAAACTTAGCGACCTCAATCTCTACCCTGTATTTCTAACTCAAGACGAGATCAATCTTTACTACGAGGGCTTTTCAAACGAAGTTTTATGGCCCGTATTTCATTATTTAGTTACTTACGCCCATTACGAACAGAGTTATTGGGATTGTTATAAATCAGTAAACGAAAAGTTTGCGGCGGCAGCTTTGAAAGTTCTTTCTAAAAAAGATAAAATATGGATACAGGATTACCAATTATTACTTTTATCAGGTATTTTACGCGATAAACTACCAGAATCAACGATCGGTTTTTTCCAACATATTCCTTTCCCATCATACGAAATCTTCAGGTTAATTCCATGGCGAGTTGAACTGCTGAACGGAATGCTTGGCGCAGATTTAATTGGTTTTCATACTTATGATGATGTACGCCATTTCTTAAGTACGGCAACCAGGTTACTTCCTGTAAATTCATCGGCCAATATTTTAAATAGTAACGAAAGGCAAATTGTTGTCGAGGCTTTTCCAATGGGAATAGATTTTGACAAATTCTCGAACTTAACAGCCTTCAACGATGTACAGCGGGAGGTAGAATATTTCAGAGCTGGAAAAGAGGATATGAAAGTAATTCTTTCTATCGATAGATTGGATTATAGTAAAGGAATTTTAGAACGTTTGAAAGCACTGGAATTGCTTCTGCAAACCCATCCAGAATATATCAATAAAATTGAGCTATATATGATTGTGGTTCCATCGAGAGATACGGTTCCGCAATACCGCGATTTAAAAGAACAAATTGACCAGTTTGTTGGAAATTTAAATGCCAGATATCGCTCCATTAACTGGATTCCAGTTAATTATTTTTATCGTTCCTTTCCAATTGAAGTTTTATCGGCCCTATATTCGACTTCGGATATATGCTTAGTTACGCCAATGCGTGACGGAATGAATTTGGTGAGCAAGGAATATGTTGCCAGTCGGAATAACAACGATGGAGTGCTTATTTTAAGCGAAATGGCAGGTGCTTCGAAAGAATTAACCGATGCCATAATTGTAAACCCAAATAATATGGGCGACATTATGGAGGCTATTGTTATGGCGCTAAAAATGCCTTTAGAAGAACAACAAATCCGCATGAAAGCCATGCGGGATATTGTAGAAAAATTCAATGTTAAACATTGGGTTAATAATTTTATTTTAAGACTAAACGAAGTGAAAGATTCACAACATTCATTACTTACCAAACATGCCGTTAATTTAATTAACGAAAATATAACAAAGCGATACCATGAAACCGATAAAAGGGTTTTATTTTTAGATTACGATGGGACATTAGTTGATTTCGCTGGCAATATCGATGATGCATCTCCAGACGAAGAGCTTTACAGCTTAATTGAAAAACTTACGGCCGATGCATCAAATAGTGTGGTTATCATCAGTGGAAGAAGAAACGAAACTTTAGAAAACTGGTTCGGGCATTTAAAAGTTGATTTAATTGCAGAACATGGTGCATGGCAAAAAGCGCATGGCGATAAATGGAATTGTTTACCGCTTTTAACCGACCAATGGAAGCAGGAAATGAAAGCTATTTTAGAAACTTACACAGATAGAACGCCTGGCTCTTTTATCGAAGAGAAAAGTTTCTCATTAGTTTGGCACTACCGCAAAGCGGAAGAAGGTTTAGGCGATTTACGAGCTAACGAGATCGTGAGTCATTTAAAGATTTTAGCTGCTGACAAGGGTTTGCAGCTTATGCCAGGAAACAAAGTCATCGAATTTAAAAACATGGAAGTGAATAAGGGAAAAGCAGCTTTAAACTGGCTCTACGGTAAACGCCCTGATTTTATTTTGGCTTTAGGCGATGACCACACCGACGAAGATATTTTTAAAGCCTTACCAGATGATGCTTTTACTATTAAAGTTGGAAATAATATTTCAGAAGCCAAATATTACCTTAATGACTATAATGAAGTAAGGAAATTGCTTTGGAGTTTGGTTAAGGAAGATTTTGCAGGAAGAGATTAAAATATTATCTCGTTTCGTGTCTAAAATAATGTTTCGTGGGGACACGAACCATGGCGTAGAAGAAATTAATTTTTAACCCACCGTCATTTCGACAAGCTCAATGTGACATAACTATTGTATCCTCGGTTCGTTTCTTTACGAATCGAAATGAGAATTAAAATAATGGTCGTGAGGACACGAACCATGGCATGGATTAAGAAATTAATTTTTACCTACAGTCATTTCGACAAGTTCAATGTGACATAACTATTGCATCATCGGTTCTTGTACTCACAAATCGAAATAAGAATTAAATAATGGTTCGTGAGGAAACGAAACCATGGCATGAGGAAATTAATTTTAAACCCATCGTCATTTCGACAAGCTCAATGTGACATAACTATTGCATCCTCGATTCGTGCCCTCACAAATCGAAACAAGAATTAAAATGGTTCGTTAGGACACAAACCATGGCATAGAGGAAATTAATTTTTAACCCATCGTCATTTCGACAAACTCAATGTGACAACTATTGCATCCTCGGTTCGTTCGTTTACGAATCGAAATGAGAATTAAAATAATGTTTCGTGGGGACACGAACCATGGCGTAGAGGAAATTAATTTTTAACCCACCGTCATTTCGACAAGCTCAATGTGGCAATTATTGCATCATCGGTTCGTGTCCTCACAAATCGAAAAAAGAATTAAAATAATGGTTCGTGAGGACACGAACCATGGCATAGATTAAGAAATTAATTTTTAACCCATCGTCATTTCTACAAGCTTAATGTGACAACTATTGCATCCTCGGTTCGTGCCCTTACAAATCGAAACAAGAATTAAATAATGGTTCGTGAGGACACGAACCTTGGATTATAACATGTGACAACTTATTATAAATTTTAATTACAAAAAGATCGGTCTATCCAATTTAATTGCGATGCGATAAGCGGCATTCATTAAACCAACATGGCTATACGCCTGCGGAAAATTACCCCACTGACTACCAGTTTCAGCATCAACATCTTCGCTAAAAAGTAACAAGTGATTGCAATATTTGATGATATTTTCAAACTCTTTAATTGCTTCATCAACTCTCCCAACACAAGCCAAGGCCTCAACATACCAAAAAGCGCAAATCAAAAATGTGGTTTTCGGCTTACCAAAATCATCGGCATGTAAATAGCGGTAAAACAATCCATGCTCTGTTTTAAGTTCGTTTTCTAAGGCAATTAAGTGGTCTTTTGCCCGGTCTGATGCAGGGTCTAAATACCCCATCATAATTAACTGCAAAGTACTCGCATCTAAATGCTTGCTTCCCACTGCATTAGTATAAACTTTTCTCTCTGGGTCGTAACAAGCCTCGATATGCGCTGCAGCTTTATCAATTAAAACCTGTGCCCGCTCTTCAAAATCCTTGTTTCCAATGGTTTTAGCCATTTTTAATGCGGCATGTGCTCCTGCCCATTGAAACAAATTACTATAACAGTGCACATTTGCAATATTTCTGAATTCCCAAATGCCTGCATCTTTTTCGTCAATCGTTCGTTCGATTTTAGAAAGCACACTTTCAATCCATTTTACCGAATCGCTACGCTCTGAAAACACAAAACGATGGTCGGTATAGAGTGGCAACATCGAAATTAAAACCTGTCCATAAATATCATTTTGGATATGCTCGAAAGCCTGGTTTCCAATTCTAATGGGCTGTTCGCCTTTGTAACCTTCTAAATGGTCTAATGTTGTCTCAACAATTTGTCTTTCACCAGCAATGCCGTATAAAGGTTGATATCGTTCATCTTCAGCATAAGAAATATCGGATAAGTAATTAAAGTACTTTTCCATTTCTTCAAAATGACCGATATGGTTTAACGAGGTAAGCACATAATGCGAATCTCTTAACCAACAATATCGGTAATCCCAGTTTCGCGTACTTCCTGGAAATTCTGGTAAACTGGTTGTACTGGCAGCGATAAATGCACCTGTATCTTCATATTGATGGATTTTTAACACCAAGGCCGAACGAATTACGAAAGGTTGATAGAAACCAGCGATTGAGGAATGTTTAATCCACAATCTCCAATAAGCAATCGTTTCACGAAGAAAATTCTCAGCTGTACTTACTATTGGTGCTTCTAAATTTTCGCCATATGTCATAATGAGATATTTCGCTTCGTTTAAAACAAAAGCTTTTTCATCGAGAATATAGGTTAGCGAAACGTTTGTGCTCAACCGAATATTTTCATCACAACCATGATAATCGATGTGATTACTACCTCTACTAGCCCGCATTTTATTTTTTCCATAATCACAAACTGGTTCACATTTAATGGTAATTCTTGGATTTCCCTCCAAAGGTTCAATCTTTCTGATGAACATCAGTGGTTTAAAATACCTTTCGTATAAATGAAAGCGAGGAGCAAAATCAGTTATCCGATATTTGCCATCAGCAGCAGCAATTTCTGTTCTTAAAACGTTGGTGTTTTCGATATAATATTGTGTAGACGTGTATTCGCCTTGCGGTAAAATTGAAAATTCTCCTCCTTTTTTCTTGTCTAATAAGCTTCCAAAAACGAAAGGACTATCGAAACGTGGCCAGCAAAGCCATGAAATATCTGTATTTTTATTTACATGTGCTAAAAACGCACAATTTCCTATTATTCCTGTTTGATAAAGGTGTTGTTCAGCCATAAGCTCATTTTTGTGTTTATGTACTAACAAGAGAATGCCCAAAATGTTGGAGCGAATAAGGATTTTAAGGAGAATTAAACCTCGTATATGAAACAAACTGTTGTTAAATAAGCCTGATTGAAGTGGAAATATCCCGATTTTTCATCGGGGATTGCAACAAAAAGCAGGGCTGCCATCGGCAATGAAAAGCTAAACGCCCACTTTCAAAAAAAACCTTTTTTAAGGCGGGTAATTTGGATAATTATCGTAATCTCTATCCTTGAATATACAAAAAAAATGAGTTGTACTTTTTACCAAATCAAAAAAAAAGCCAGTTTGAAAGAATCCAAACTGGCCTAGTTAATGATAATGATTATCTTAAATTACTGTTCCGCTTGGTAAAATAGCGCCTTTTTTAACAACTACGATACCATCTTTAACAGCGTAAAGTTCATGGTCGCCGTCTTCTAAATGCGGACCGCCGTTAATTTTTACATCGTTACCGATACGACAGTTTTTATCTATAATTGCGTTGTTTATGTAACAACGATCGCCAATACCTATTAGGGAATTTCCTTTATTGGTTTCGGATTGGATTTCCTCTAAAGTTTGATAACGATCGCTACCCATAATATAAGCGTTGGTTACCACAGTATGTTTACCGATGCGGGCACGAATACCTAAAACAGCGTGTTCTACCCTACTTGCTTGTACAATACAGCCTTCAGCAATAATTGCTTTTTCTAAAGTTGTACCCGAAATTTTCGATGGTGGCAACATCCTTGCTCTAGTAAAAATAGTATGGTTGCTATCAAACATATTAAACTTTGGAATTTCATCTGTTAAACCTAAGTTCGCCTCAAAGAATGATGAAATATTACCAATGTCAGTCCAATAGCCTTCGTATTGATAACTCAATACCCTGCTTTGTTCAATTGCTCTGGGTAAAATTTCTTTACCAAAATCTTTCTCCTCCTCGTTATCGTTTAGAATATTGATTAAATATTCTCTGTTAAAAACGTAGATACCCATTGAGGCTAAGAAATTACGCCCTTCACCCTGCATTTCTGCACCAGTATCTGAAACCCAATCTTCTAAACCTGTTTTAGGTTTCTCGATGAATGAAGTAATCATATTTTCATCATCGGCTTTCAAAATACCAAAATCGGTAGCATCTTTTGCCGTAACTGGGATTGTGGCAATGGTAATTTCTGCGTTTGCCTCGATATGCTTCTCAATCATATCTTTGAAATCCATCTGGTACAATTGATCACCAGAAAGAATTAAGATGTAATCGAACTCGTGCGAAACAATGTGATGCATACATTGACGCACCGCATCTGCAGTTCCTTGAAACCAGCCAGCGTTTTGAACCGTTTGCTCTGCTGCAAGAATATCAACAAAAGCCGTACTAAAATGGCTAAAGTGATACGTATTTTTAATGTGTTTATTTAGGGATGCTGAATTAAACTGTGTTAGCACAAACATACGGTGGATGCCAGAATTGAGGCAATTTGAAATTGGGATGTCTACCAACCGATACTTACCAGCTATTGGAACGGCTGGTTTTGAGCGTGTTTGTGTAAGTGGCGATAATCTAGAGCCCTGGCCACCGCCAAGGATAACGCCTAAAACTTTGTCAGTCATGTTTAAGCTTATTTTAATATTTGGTATAATTCTATGTAATTCGTTGCTGCTTTATCCCAAGAATGGTCAATTTTCATCATTGTTTTTCTAACAGCTTTAAAAGCTTTTTTATCATTATATAATTCTACAGCTCGATTTATGGCATGGGTAACATCCCAAATGCTGGTTTGGTCGTGGCAAATACCAAAACCCCCATCACCAATATCAATTACTGTATCCTTTAAACCGCCAACCCTACGTACAATTGGAACTGTTCCATAACGTAAAGCATAAAGTTGGTTTAAACCACAAGGCTCTACCCTCGATGGCATTAAAAGGAAATCTGCACTGGCATAAATCTCGTGCGAAACCTGCTCATTATAACCAATGTAAGTATTATATTTCCCTTCAAAAACGCCTTTTAACTGATTCAACCTTCCCTCAACCCAACTATCGCCAGACCCTAAAACCAATATGTTTATGTTATTACCATGTTGTTGTAAAGCGGTGTAAAAAATATCAGGAAGCAAATCAGCTCCTTTTTCATCAACCAATCTGCCTATAAAAGTGAAGAGTGGTTTCGAAGAATCTAATTGAAAAACATCACAAAGTGCCTTTTTGTTTGCGGCTTTTCCTGCTTCAACTGTTTTTAAATTGTAACTTTTACCAAGCATTGGATCTGTTTCGGGGTTCCAAACTTCACTATCAATTCCATTTAAAATACCCGAAGATTTCCAACGCTCCTGTCTTAGCAAGCTTTCTAAGCCACGGGCATTATTCATCATTTCTTCTAAATAACTTGGCGATACAGTTGTTACTCGCCATGCACATTTAATTGCAGCAGCTAAAGGATTAATTGCATCTTCCCAACCCAACAAACCACCTTTCCATAAATCGAATGCGGGTAGGTAATATAATTTATCCCAGCCAAACTGGCCTTGGTATTGGGCATTGTGAATCGTTAAAACCGTAGGAACTTTACTTATATTTTGATATTTTAAACAGTTAGCAACCATGAAAGGAACTAAACCAGTATGATGGTCGTGACAATGAATTACATCTGGGCGATGCTCCCATTGCGCAATCCAATCTAATGTTGCAATTTGAAAAGCTACAAAACGCTCGGTATCATCGGCATAGCCGTAAACATTAGGCCTATCCGTTAGTCCTTGAATGTGAACTAAGTATAAATCAAATCCAAGTTTATTAGTCTTTTCTCTTAATACTCTATATTGAAAATGATGATTTCCATAGTTCGACCACGCATCATAGGCAACTTCAAACTCACTTTCGCGGATAAATTTTGTATCGTACGCAGGCACAACCACTTTGGCAATGTGCCCTATTTTATTTTGATATTTAGGTAAAGCCCCAACCACATCAGCTAACCCGCCAACTTTTGCAGCAGGGTAACATTCGGCGCTTATATGTATAATTTCCATCAAATATTTGGTGTAGATAACTTCGTTAAGTTAGTAATTGTTTTCTGATTTGGAAATAATTCAAAATTTATTTTTGGGAATAGATTTTCCCGCAGATTTAGAAGATTATCGCAAATTAAAGTCACTCAGGTTGTTAATTGAATCATGATTTTTTGAAAGTTAAAGCCCAATGCTTTTCGGAGATTGCAGTCCTGCTTTCCGTTCAAATCTTTTTAACTTCTGTCATTCAGAGGCACGAGGAATCTGTTTCATCGGTTGCAGATTCTTCGTTCCTCAGAAGGACGGGATATTCAAGGTTGCTGCAAAAAAAGTATTTCCACTTCAATCAGGCTTATCGAACAAAAGTCTGTTCCAAACAAATTGCCTAACCTTTTCAAATTTAACTTCTACGAAAATCAACGTAATCTGCGGGAGATCATTAAAACAAAAACCGCTAAGCTTTCGCTAGCGGTTTTTAACAACAAAACAAATAAATGTGGTTTAGGTTAATTATTAATACTCTGCAGCAATAATTTCATAGAAATCTCTGATCGGTTGGAACTGTGGATGTAAGGAAACAACATCTCCAAAAACTAATAAAGCTGGAGCTGTTATTTTTTTATCTTCAACCAACTCTGCAATAGTATCTACAATGCCGATAACAATTTTTTCTTCAGGCGTAGATCCATTTTGGATAATAGCAACTGGTAATAAACCTTTACTTTCAGCCTGAAAAATAGCTGCGATTTCTTTTACCTTTTCAATACCGTTTAAAACTACGATTGTTGCTTTTGTCTTAGCCGCGACGTATAGATCTTCAGAAATTTCGCCTTTAGAATTTGTACCAGTTACGGCCCAAAAGCTTTCGCTTAAATCTTTATAAATCATTGGTATTTTTTGCAAACTTGGCGCACCAGTTGCACTAGATATACCAGGAATAATTTCAGTTGGAATGCTGTAAGATTCTGCAGCATCTATTTCTTCGTAACCTTTGGCAAAAAAGAAAGGGTCGCCGCTTTTCAAACGAACTACATGACCGTAGTTTAAAGCATAGTCAATGATTAATTTATTCACTGCATCTTGCGAGAAATCTTCATCATCAGTACGTTTACCTACGTAAACTTTCGGAATACCATCTGGAGCATGACATAGTAAAGCTTCGTTCACATTTGCATCATACAAAACAACATCAGCTGTTTTTAATGCTTTAACACCTTTTAAACTAAATAAATCAGGGTCGCCAGGACCAGCACCTATTAGTGTAATTTTTGGTTCAATGTTCGCTTTTTCTACTTTATTTAAAATCATGACAGAAAATATTAGCTCGTTTTTGTTCTTATTAATTATTCAAATATACAAAGTCTATAGAAATTGTAGTAATTTATTTTAAAATATTTTGTTATTATCGCTTACCGTCATTGCGAACTACAAAGTAATCTTAAGGAGATCGCTAATATTTAACCCACAGTTTTAAGATTGTTTTGTGCCTCGCAATGACGACTCTACTTGACTTTTCATTATGAGTGCAACGAAAATCCTAAGGCGATCGTTAATATTTAACCCACAGTTGTAAGATTGCTTGGTGCCTCGCAATGACGTCTCCACTTGACTTTGTGTCATTCTGAGTGCCACGAAGCAATCTTAAGGCGATCGCTAATATTTAACCCACTGTTGTAAGATTGCTTCGTGACTCGCAATGACGACTCTACTTGACTTTGTGTCATTCTGAGTGAAACGAAGCAATCTTAAGGAGATCGCTAATATTTAACCCACAGTTGTAAGATTGCTTCGTGCCTCCCAATGACGACTCCACTTGACTTTGTGTCATTCTGAGCGCAACGGGGAATCTTAAGGAGATCTCTAATATTTAACCCACAGTTGTAAGATTGCTTCGTGCCTCGCAATGACGACTCCACTTGACTTTGTGTTATTCTGAGTGTAATGAAGCATCTGCAACCTAAGATCACAAACTTGATTTGTTCCACTACAGTTTTGTGGATTATCAACGAAAGTTCTCTATCGCTTGCGGATTCTTCACTTTATTCAGAATGACAGAAACAGCTAGAAATTTCAAAGTTCTATTATCAATAGAAATCAATGTTTTCCTTAAATTGATTAAACAAAAAAGTCTTAGCGAGATGCTAAGACTAGAATACATACGATCTATATTAACTACTTACAAGGCACTTCTACAAAAGTAAACTTCCCTGCCTCGTAGTTAATGGGCTTGCCTTTTACAAAGTAAGACTTACCTAAAGTTGTTTCAATTTGAGCAACACCCATAATTAACTTACCATCTTTCTTTAAAAAAGCCAAGGGATTGGTAAAAGCTTTCGTGCTGTCTGTTCCTGTATTAAATCGATAATCAACCAAAAGCGTATCGCCATGAAACTTACCATCTATTTTACCATTGTTTTGAGGTTTATCTCCATATTTAATTAACATTGAGCCTGTGACTTTACCAGATGCCATTGTTTTTAATATCATTGCAGCGCTATCTTTTTCAAACGAAGAGGCGTAACAGGTTTCACTAATCAGCGAATCTACCTTTGCAGTCTCAGCCTTTTTATCGGATGAATTGCAGGCGTAAACAAATGGAAAGGCAGCAAAAACGAGGTAAATAATTTTATTCTTCATGCTTTAATTTTTTGGGATTAATACTTATTTAAATATAAAAATATGATGAAATGTTTTCATCATTTCCATAAAGAAAACTTACAATAAAATATTATTCTCTGGCGTAATTGCAGCTGGCAAGTCAGTTTCATCCAACATATCTCTCATATCAATTTCTATTGTTCTGGAGATGTTAGTAATCGGGACATCGTTTGCACTGCCCTCAAATGGATTTGTTGAGCTCTCCCCCACCACATCCAAAGTATTGAAAACCCAGGTTAACAATAAAGCAAATGGAATATTTAGCCAAATAGAATAGCCCTCTATTAAAGTTCCATTCCCTAATTTATTAAAGTCGTTTAACAAGCCATACGGAACCAGAAAAACAAAAAGGTTAAGCATAATACTAGCGATAGACGAGAAATGACGTGGATAAGGAAAGTTTTTGATTCGCTCGGCCTTGCCCTGATTATCATAAAAATTAGAAATTCCTGTCTGAAGTGACTGCAATTGTAAATCAGATAAATTACTCTCAGCAGCCAACTTATTTATATGAGCCGATTGTAAAGCCATTATTTGCGTTGCTTTATTTTTCTTCGTCAGAATATAAGCCAATTCATCAGTTGATAAATATTTAGCCAAAACATTTTCTATTTTATCTGTTTTCTCTGCAATATGATAATTACGGGCGTACTCAACATTCCTCCAATCATTCATATTTTCCCAGGTGCGAGGTTCTCTCAATTGAAAACGCAATGCCGTTAACCATGCGAAATGACGGTAGAAAATAATCTGCACATCTTGCGATTTATTTTTTGAAGATAAAAAATCTCGGATCATCACGCCGAAAGAACGGCTTACATTTATAATACCACCGTAAATTTGACGTGCCTCCCACAAACGGCCATAACTTGCATTATTTTTAAAGCCGATTATAAAGGAAATTGCAGTACCTAAAAGCGCCACAGGAACCCAGGATATAGACAGAAAAGTAAAGCCGCAAAAATGATAAAGTATGGTGGGAATTACAGCGAGTATTGTTAAACGATAAATATCGCGACGAGTCCACAGGATAAACTCTTTTAAAGAATATTTCTTTCCAGCATGCATAAAAAAGCAGTTTTAGTTTGGGATGTTATTTGTGGGATGAGCGAAGATAGAGAAAATTGATTGAGGATTGTTGGACAAACTTTAATAGCACAATTTACTGCGTAAAATAAACCTGGTTGAAGTGGAAATACTTTTTGTTGCAGTGACCTTAAATAAAGCTGTCATTACAACCGATGAAACAGATGCTTCGTGCATCAGCATGACAAAAGTTTACAGAAAGATTGTAACGAAAAACGGGGCTATCGTAACCGATGCCCCGCTGAAATTGCTTTCCTCTAAATTAAAAATCTAGAGTTTCTCATATAATATTTGGTTATGGTTCTGCTTGATTATAAAAATCTCCATCACTAATCTTTATTCTACTGCCGCTCTGAACATTAATGCGCCAACGGTTAAATTTGTACGGCTATCCACCAAAATTGCCGAACCGTTTGCACGGTTATCGTCGTATAAATCGAAAGCTAAAGCATCGGCAGTTTTAATAATGACGCGGCCAATATCGTTTAATTTGAATTCATCTGCATGATGTTTTTCCAATGTATTGATATCAACCTTATGCAAAATTTCGCTGATTTTACATTTCGTAACCTTGCTGTTATGCTGAATCAGGTACATAATTGAGGTATCTAAAGCACGTCCATCCATCCAGCACAAATCGGCCTCAATTAATTTAGATTCCTGTGGCAAAGCCGTTGCATTTACTATGGTATCGCCACGACTAATATCTACATCATCTTTTAAGTGGATGGTAACCGACTGACCTGCGTGAGCAGCAACTGGCACCTGATCAAAAAATTCAATTTTCTCGATGGTAGAACTCGCTCCCGAAGGTAAAACCGTAACCTTATCGTTCACATTAAAAGTTCCGCTCAGCACACGACCAGCATAACCACGATAATCATGCAATTCTTCTGTTTGCGGACGAATAACCCACTGCACCGGCATACGGGCCAATTGCGATTTATCGAGATTATCGGTATCAACTTTCTCTAAAAAGTGTAATAAACTTTCGCCTTTATACCAATCCATGCGCTCAGAATTTTGAACGATGTTATCGCCTTTTAAAGCACTAACAGGAATATAATTTACATCAACAAGCTTAAGTTGTTGCGCTAAAACTTTGTATTTATCTATAATTGAATTGTAGACATCTTCGCTGTAATCTACCATATCCATTTTATTGATACAAACCACAATGTGTTTGATGCCCAACAAAGAAACCAAATACGAATGGCGAATTGTTTGCTCTACTACACCGTTTCTGGCATCAATTAAAATGATTGCCAAATTTGCTGTAGATGCACCAGTAACCATGTTTCTGGTGTACTGAATATGTCCTGGCGTATCGGCAATAATAAACTTGCGCTTATCCGTTTGGAAATATTTGTACGCAACATCGATGGTAATTCCCTGCTCACGCTCCGCTCTCAAACCATCGGTTAAAATGGCTAAATCTATCGTTCCATCATCGTTTTTGCGGTTCGAGCTTTGTAAAGCCTCCAGCTGGTCTGCTAAAATGGAATCCGTATCGTATAACAAACGGCCGATTAAGGTACTTTTACCATCATCTACGCTGCCTGCTGTGAAAAATTTTAATATGTTCATGTTTTTGGTTTTTAGATTGTGGTTGTTTGGTTTTTTGGAAGACTTACTAAATCTAACAAACTAAAAACCGAAACAACTAACCAACTAATTTAAAAATATCCGCCTTTTTTTCTATCCTCCATTGCTGCTTCCGAAACTTTATCATCCAAACGTGCACCACGCTCTGAGATTTTAGATTCGCTGATTTCGGAAATAATATCATCAATTAAAGTTGCTTCTGATTCTACTGCAGCGGTACAAGACATATCGCCAACTGTACGGAAACGCACTTGTTTGCGGAAAATAAAATCCTCTTCATCCATATTTAAAAATGGCGACGCGGCCATTAATTGACCATTTCTGGTAATTACCTCGCGTTCGTGAGAGAAATAAATGCTTGGTAATTCTATTTTTTCTCTGCGGATATAATTCCAAACATCAAGTTCTGTCCAGTTGCTGATTGGGAAAACACGCACATTTTCGCCTTTATGGATTTTTCCGTTATAAATGTTCCAAAGTTCTGGCCGTTGGCGTTTTGGGTCCCACTGACCAAATTCATCGCGAACAGAAAAAATACGTTCTTTTGCTCTGGCTTTTTCTTCATCTCTGCGGGCTCCACCAATACAAGCATCGAACTCGTATTTAGCAATGGTATCTAAAAGGGTTACCGTTTGCAAAGCATTTCTGCTGGCATTTTTACCTTTTTGCTCTACAACTTTACCCTTATCTATAGACTCCTGAACCGAACCAACGATTAATCGTTCGCCAATTCTTTCAATCATTTTATCACGGTAAGTAATGGTTTCTTCAAAATTATGGCCCGTATCGATATGCACCAGAGGAAAAGGAAATTTCCCTGGGCGAAAAGCTTTTTCTGCTAAACGAACCAAAGTGATGGAGTCTTTTCCACCAGAAAATAATAAGGCGGGTTTTTCAAATTGCCCTGCTACTTCACGTAAAATGTGAATGGCCTCGGCCTCTAGTTCATCTAAGTAATCAAAATTATATGTACTCATTTATTGATATTTGAATTTTGAATGAGAGAATGAGTGATTGTGACTTTCTATAATCTATCATTATCGTCTTCAAATGTTATATTCATTTGTTGTTTGTTGTTGTTATTCGCATTAAGATTGCTTCGTTCCTCGTAATGACGATTTGGTTTTGCAATTCACTGTAATACTTTCGCTTTAGTCTTTTCGCTTTAATCTTTTAGCTTAGCTTTTAGCCTCTGCTTCAGTAGCATGCAAGCCACATTCTTTTTTGCTTTGATCTTCCCACCACCATCTTCCTGCTCTAAAATCTTCTCCTGGTTGTACAGCTCGTGTACAAGGTGCACAGCCTATACTTGGAAAACCTTTATCGTGTAAAGTATTGTAAACGATATTATTTTCTTTAATATAGGTTTTCACATCTTCCAAAGTCCAATCAAAAATTGGATGGAATTTTATCAGTTGATTTCCCTCATCCCATTCTAAATCGTGCATATCTTCTCGGTTAGCGCTCTGCTCAGCCCTAATTCCAGTTACCCAAATTTCGTTGCCTTTTAATGCTCGTTTTAAAGGTTCAATTTTACGGATGTAACAGCACTCTTTTCTATTCTCTACCGATTCGTAAAAGCTATTTGGGCCCTTTGTGTTTACCATATCCTGCAATAATTCGTTTTTAGGATAATAAGCGTGAATCGGTTTATTGTAAACCTCTAAAGTTCGATTCCAAACATAATACGTTTCTGGAAAAAGTCGACCTGTTTCTAGAGTAAATACTTTTATAGGAATATTATTTTCAAAAATTAAATGTGTTATGGCCTGGTCTTCCCAACCGAAACTTGTAGAAAAAATTATTTTATTGGCATATTTATCTGCCAGATATTTTAATTTATCTATGGCATTTAAACCCGAAAGTTCTGCCTTTAGCTCCTCAATTCCCATCACTAAATTAGTTTTAAAATAAACATAACCACACTGCGCAAACTTACAATCATTACTATAATTCCAACGGCTACCATAATGGTTTTTGCTGAAATTTTATTCGAGACCCGAGCTGCAATTGGCGATGCAATAGCACTACCAATAATAAGGCCTAAAACAGCCTCCCAATGTTTGCCTCCTAACATCGTAAAAAATGTTAAGGAACTCAAGGTTGCAATGAAAAATCTGCTGATTTTTACCGTTCCTAATGAAAATAGTGGGTGTCGACCACCTGCAATTAAACTCGATAATACGATAGAGCCCCAACCTCCACCAAAAGCGGCGTCTATAAAACCTCCAACAAAGCCTAAAAACCCAATTTTCTTTATTTTTTCATTTCCTTTTTTTCTCTTGATATTAAATGCTTTCATTAAAATTATGCCGCCTAAAAACAGTGTATAAACAGCAACAACTGGCTTAACATATGCGCTATAATGTTCTAATGATGATAAAATATAAGCACCTAAAACGGCGCCAATAACGGCTGGAATAATTAGAATTTTAAACAACTTCCAATTCACGTTGCCCATTCTGTAATGCATCCAACCTGCAATTCCATTACTCATTACTTCAGAAATGTGAATAGCCATACTGGCTGATGCAGGTGGTAACCCCATCGCCAAAGAAAAAGATGCAGTAGTTACGCCGTAAGACATACCAATTGCACCATCAATTAATGCGAATAAAAATCCAGCACCTAAAAACCAGTAAAATAATGGATCGATGTTGATTAGAAAAGCCTGAAATTCTGGTTCGGTATTCCATAAAGAAAAACCAATGGCGCCAATTAATAATATCGCAGCCAACCAGATTAACCATTTGATATTACGCTCGGCAAAGCTTTTGCGTGGATTAATCAAACTCTGCGTAACCTTATTCAGCTTTTTAACTTTTGCTGAAAAATCGCCGTTCAAAGTTTGGCGTAAGGCACTCATATTTTGTAAGGTTTCATCCAGCTCTGCCGGAATTCCCTCGTTTAATATCTGTTTTAATCGCTTTGCGATAGTTGGCGATTTACCGTTTGTAGAAATGGCAATTTTTAAATCCCCTTTCTGAACAATGGAACCCAAATAGAAATCGCACAAATCAGGTTTATCGGCCACATTAATGAGTAAACCTCTTTCATGGGTAACTGCCCTGATTTCTTCGTTTAAAATATTGTTGTTTGTTGCTGCGAAAACGATATCGATATTTTCTAAATCAGAAACATCGAAACTCTTTTGTTTCACTTTAATTAGTGGATAATTTGCAATAAGCGCATAAACATCTGACGAAACAATCTCTGCAACAATGGTAATTTTAGCCTGATGACTATTATTTACAATTGCCGTTAACTTTTCAAGACCAATATTTCCTGCTCCAATTAATAATGTACGCAACTTATTCAGCTTTATAAAAACTGGAAATAGTTGATTTCCTTTCTCTTCTTCAGAGAAAGACGCTGCATTATCGGATTGGTTAGGCAATACTTGCATATTGTTTTACTAAGTTTTTAAACGATGGATGTAGCGAAACCACTTCGCCGAAAATCAAGAGCGCAGGTGCTTTAACATTTTGCTGCTTAACCAAGCTTTCGATGGTTTCTACCACACCAACAACTAGTTTTTCATCTGCTGATGATCCGTTTTGGACTACAGCCGCTGGTAAGTTGTGTCGGCCCGCTGCTTTGAAAATTTCGACGATTTTAGAAAGTTTTTTCAAGCCCATCAAAACCAAAACAGTAGCATTAGATTCTGCTGCCTGATAAATATCATTCGAAACTTCGCCAGAGGTTGTAGTGCCTGTAATTACCCAAAAGCTTTCGCTCAATCCACGGTGTGTTACTGGAATTTGCTGTAATCCCGGAACGCCAATTGAACTCGAAATACCTGGAATTACATCAACAGGAATACTGTAAGATGCTGCGTAATCCAATTCCTCATATCCCCTGCCAAAAACAAATGGATCGCCGCCTTTTAAGCGTACCACATGACCATAATTTAAGGCGTAATCAATCATTAATTTATTAATCGTTTCTTGTGGGTAAGAATGTTCTCCAGAACGTTTGCCTACGTAAACTTTGATGGCATCGGCTGGTGCATGTTCTAATAATGCCTCATTTGTTAATGCATCATATAAAACTACATCAGCAGCCTGCAATGCTTTTACGCCCTTTAAGGTTAATAAATCTGGGTCGCCAGGACCTGCGCCTAAAAGGGTTATTTTTGATTCTTTATATTTTTTTTGACTACTCATGATTAAGCTTTTACTACTGATCTTTTTTCTTTAATCTGATTTAAAAATGCTTCAGCTTCGCTAAAATATTTTGCTGCAAATTCTGCTGTTGGCTCGTTTTTATTGATTTGTAAAACCAAATCTGAAAAATTAGTCGATAAATTAAATTCGCCTGTTTCCACATAGTGGTTATCAAACTCTCTGATTACGCCAACCTGTGTGCTACTGTTTACGCCTTTATCTAAAAGCAATGATTTTGCAGCGCTAACGAAAGTGCTGTAGGTATGATAAATCGCATCAGCGTGCGCCCCCTTATCTAAATTTTGCTTTGCCCAACCGAATTTTTCATCAGCTTCTAGAAGCAAAGTTGCTACCAAATCAATTACAACGCCCGCACATTCTCCAACACCAATCGCGGTAACAAATTGCTCTACATGGCCCCAATCAACAAACTCTTCTTGCTGAAGATTGGTTAAATCGGCCAATGGCTTTAATAGTTGATAAAAATGATCTTTACCTTTTCGATCATAATATTGGTGGAAGTTTTCGTTCTCTTCGTTATTGGTTTTAAAATCATTTAAAATGAAATGCAAAACGCTGGTTGCTCTTTTCGATGGCACTTTAATTACACGTTCTGCCACACGGCCAACGCCGTTTCCAACTGTTCCACCGCCAAGCATAACCTGAACCGCTGGAACAACTTTCCCCTCTGCTTTTACCGAACTTCCATGGAAACCAATTTCTGCTAAACCATGCTGACCGCAAGAATTCATACAGCCGCTGATTTTTATCTTGATATTTTTCTCATAGATAAACTCAGGAAAATCTGTATAAATCACATCTTCCAACACTTCTGCTAAAGTCATGGAATTCGAAATCCCCAAATTGCAAGTATCTGTTCCTGGACAAGTGGTAATATCCGCCAGACTATCGAAACCAGCTGTTGTATAACCAATTTTATTTAAAGCGTTGTATAATGATGGCAAAGCTTCTTCACGAACAAATTTTAAAAGCAAGCCCTGATTTTGAGTCACTCTGATTTCATCTGCAACGTAAGGTTTAATCGCATCAACGAAAGCCCGAGCTTTATCTGTTTTAATATCGCCAACCTGAACTTTAACATAAACCGAATAAAAACCATCTTGCTTTTGCGGTACAACGTTTGTTGCAAACCAATGTTTATAATGCGTTTCATTCAGGATTTCGACAGCTGAATACTTTTGTTCTAAAGGCAAAGCTGGTTGAGGAACGGTATCTCTGTCGATTGCAAAAGTTTTCACTTTGTTCGCAATTCGCTCTTCAGCAACTAAACGTAATACTTCTTCCAAGCCAAGCTTCTGAACCAAATATTTTAGACGTGCCTTATTTCTATTACTACGTTCGCCGTAACGATCGAAAACACGTAGAACTGATTCCGTAAAAGGAATCAATTGGTGTTCAGGTAAAAACTCATGAACTGCACTCGCTAAAAATGGCTGAGCACCTAACCCACCCGCAAATAAAACTTTAAAACCACGTTCGCCATTCTCGTTAATCTTCGGAATGAAACCTAAATCGTGGATATAACTAAAAGCCGTATCCTTATCGCTTGAAGAGAAAGAAATTTTAATCTTTCTGCCCATTTCCTGGCAAATTGGATTACGTAAAAAGTATTTAAAAACTGCGTGGGCATAAGGCGAAACATCAAAAGGTTCATCCTTATCAATGCCTGAATTTGGCGATGCCGTTACATTCCGAACGGTATTTCCACAAGCCTCACGCAAGGTAATATCGTCTTGCTCCAGTTTCGCCCAAAGTTCTGGCGTTCTATCTAAACTCACATAATGCAATTGAATATCCTGACGGGTTGTTAAGTGTAAATTGCCACTTCCATATTCATCAGCAATATCGGCGATACGCAATAATTGCTTAAAAGTTACCTTTCCAAATGGCAGTTTAATGCGAATCATTTGTACGCCAGGCTGTCTTTGTCCGTAAACACCGCGGGCTAAGCGTAAACTTCTAAATTTCTCATCGTGAATGGTTCCATCGCGAAAAGCTTTAATCTTATTCTCTAAATCGATAATGTCCTGCTCGACAATATTGTTTTCGAGTTCTGTTCTGAAACTTTGCATATGTGTTGTTAGCTTTTATTCAAAAAATGCCTCTCTTTAACTGAGAAGCATCCAATATTTTATACCTATAAATTATCTTAATACCCTCTCCTACTTTGTTTTACAACAATAGTGCATCATTTGGGTATTAATTTGGCTATGTATAAAATTAATGTTCATCTGCCAAATATATAAAGTATATAGGAATAGTAGTAATTTTTATTAAAAAATTTGCTTATTCCTTGAGGAATAAGCAAATAAAACTTTAAATATTGTTTAAACCTAACTTTAGGTTATCTTCTCTACCAATAACATCAGCTATGCTGGTTTCGCTTAAAACCTTAAGTGTTGCATCTCTAACATCGATAAATGCACTTCTAATGCCACATGTTTTTTCATCTACACATTCATCACATTTATGATAAAAGTTTAAGCTTGCACACGGCACCATAGCAATCGGCCCATCAGTAACACGCATAACCTGAACCAATAGAATTTCTTCGGGCTTTTTATTCAAACTATAACCGCCTCCAGCACCTTTTTTACTGTACAAAAAGCCTGCATTACGTAAATCTAAAAGGATTTGTTCTAAAAATTTTTTAGGAATATGCTCCTCCTCGGCAATCTTTGAGATTTGCATGGGTGGTTTTTCTACATTTTTACCAAGTGCAACGAGTGCTTTAATGGCATATTTAGTCTTTTTAGATAGCATATATCGTACAAAGCTAGTAAATTAAGTATAATTTTAAAATTAGTAATATTGAATGCAATATAACCAGCCATTTTAAAGATCTATTAAATTATTTATCTTTAAAAATTAAAATTGATTTGATGTGTTAAAGAATTTTAAATTATTAAACATCCGAAATCGTAAAATAAATGTAGAATCCAAGCTCTTTGCGGTTTTATGTTTGTGTGTTACAATAATTTCTGTTATTGCAATAATTACAAATTTCATTCTACAGCTAACATGGACAATCAATTTAACTGTATTTCTTGGCATCTTAGTTCACTTAACATTTTATTATTATGCTATAAAAGGCAAGGTTTCAGAAACTGGTCGTTTTTGGTACTTCATCTTTAATTGCGCTACCATGTTCCCTGCATGGTTTTTAAATGGAGGCGCGTTAGGCTCTACGCCTATATTCTTAATTTTTTATTTGAGCATCGCCATGCTTTCTCTTTCTAAAAAACTAAGGGTTATTTTTATATCTATCTTTTTCGTTATTGCAGTTTCTTGTATTGTTTTAGAGAATAAGTTCCCCAGTTTAGTAACCCCTTACCCAAGTGATTATGAACAAAAATTAGATTTACTTTTTGCTCTACTAAATATGTGCTTTATGATGATTTTCATGTTAGCTGCATATAGAAATGTAACAGAGTACGAGCGTTTTTTACTTTTAAAAAGCAAGCAACGATTAGAGGTTTCGCAACAAGAGCTTATACTAGCTAAAGAAAAAGCTGAAGCTGCAACAAATGCAAAATCGAACTTTTTAACCAACATGAGCCATGAAATAAGAACACCTTTAAATGGTATTATTGGGGCCTCAGAATTACTTAAACTTACGCCGCTTAATGATGAACAATTACAACTTCTAAATACTTTACAGGCAAGTAATAATATAATGATTGATATTGTTAACGACTTACTTGATATTTCCAAAATAGAGGCAAATAAAATGGAAATACATAAGCATTCGTTTAATATTAGAGCTTCTATAATAGATACTGAAAGTATTATTAAACCCATGCTTAAAAACAAAAACCTTAAGCTTAACATCAATATCGATGAAAATTTACCTCAAATTATTGTTTCCGACGAAATTAAATACAAGCAAATATTAATTAACTTATTAAGTAACGCGATAAAATTCACCCTTATTGGTGAAGTTAATTTATCTATTAAATATGAATACAGAAATGGAATTGGCACATTAATATCGGTAATTAAGGATACTGGAATTGGTATTAATGAGGAAGATATGCGAAAATTATTTCTGCCTTTTTCTCAAGTTAACCCATCTATAACCAGAAAATACGGAGGCGCTGGTTTAGGTTTGGCAATTTGCAGAAAGCTGGCCGAAATGATGGGCGGCAATATTACTGCATTTAGCATTAAAGGCAAAGGTTCTGATTTCACTTTTAAAATACCAATTGAATTAAACCAGCCAAATAAAGAGTTAGCCTCTACTAGTGAGATTAAAGTTAAAAACCATATCCCAGTTGCTGGGATAAAAATCTTAATTGCCGAAGACAACGTTTTTAATCAGATTATTACTTCAAAAATGCTTCAAAAATCTGGTTATCAATTTTCGGTTGCCAATAATGGAATAGAAGCCGTAACACAAGTTGAAAAAGAACACCATAATATTATATTGATGGATATGCAAATGCCCGAAATGGACGGAATAACAGCTACCATCGAGATTTTAAAATATTACGAAAGTAAAAAACACACAGCCCCAATAATTATAGGTTGTAGCGCCAACGCTATGGAAGAGGATAAAAGATCATGCTTAGATGCAGGCATGAAGGATTTCCTAACAAAACCTTTCTCACTCAACGACTTGAGGACTATTATGATAAAATGGACTAAAACTGAAGAAGGATTAAATTAATAATCAAATTTTAGTCAAAAAATATCCATACCGTAACTTAGCTACGTTTTAATCGTCATTAGGTTTACATTTACAATATTACCAGAAAATTAATTGATGAAAAGAAAGATCAATCTATTACCCTTCGCAATATTTGCCGCATTATTTATTTTTTTAAACGCCTATATCCTATCGGGATTAACCACTATAATAAGTTCTAAAATTTTAGCTCCAATTTTTTGGATTGTTATTGTAAGCTTAACCTGCGCCACACTTTTTGCGATACAAAGAATGCGAGCAAAGGGAGTGGATAAATTTTTCCTCTTTACCGCCCATGCATTTTTAATTCTATTTGTTGCTGAACTGATCTTCGCAATTTTCTTGTTTCTAGGCGATATTTATCGCCTAGTTTTAGGTATAATATCTAATTTTCAACCAGAAGGATTCCATTGGCTGGCTAGAAGCTCATATTGGATAGATTTTACATTGGTTATGTTTGCCTTTACCATTGTTTTATTTATTTATGGAATAACTCACGGAAAATATGCGTATCGCATTATAAAGCATACTTTATATTTTGATGATTTGCCAGAAGCTTTTGATGGTTTTACTTTGACACAAATATCAGACGTACATGCGGGCAGTTTTACAAACCCTAAAGCAGTGCAAAAAGGTATTGATTTAATAAACGAGCAGAAAAGTGATCTTTTTGTTTTTACTGGTGATTTGGTTAATAATGCAGCATCTGAAATTGTGCCTTACATTGGTCATTTTTCTCAAATAAAAGCACCGTTCGGACAATTTTCAGTTTTGGGAAATCATGATTATGGCGACTATGTAAAATGGCCTACCGAAGCTGATAAAATCAAAAACCTTCAACAGTTAAAAGCCCATCACGCCGATTTAGGCTTTAAGTTATTACTTGATGAACACGTTGAACTACACAAAAACGAACAAAAAATTATTCTTGCTGGAGTAGAAAACTGGGGAATTGGTTTTGGTGAGCGTGGTGATTTGCAAAAAGCAATGCAAAACACGTCTACGAGTGATTTTAAAATTCTCCTATCTCACGACCCTACGCATTGGGATGCTCAGGTAAAACAATTTCCATCGAAAATTCAACTCACCTTGGCTGGTCATACACATGGTATGCAATTCGGAATTGAAGCATTTGGTATAAAATGGAGCCCTGTAAAATATAGATATAAACATTGGGCAGGGTTAAAATCAGAAAATGGAAGGTATTTGAATATAAACCGAGGTTTTGGATTTATTGGTTTTTCTGGCCGTATTGGAATTTGGCCAGAAATTAGCGTAATTGAATTGAAAAGAAAAGTGAATTAGTTAACCAGAATTTTTATCTTGTTGCTTAAATCAGATAATAATGAACGCTATATCTTTTATTTTTTTCGCATTGCTATTTTTTCAAAATCCAACAATCGAAACCGATAAAGATAGATGGAAACCTTATTATATTGATGCAAATCCATCGCAAGTGGCCGAAAACTGGCTTATACCATTCGAAGCCGAAAACAGAAAAAGCATCAACAGCATTAAAATAATAAGTATTTTCGGCGATCATCGCGACAGCTTTTTTAAAGGACATATTCATACAGCTATTGATATAAACCCTGCTAAACCAAAAGGTAAACTAATAAATGTTTACCCAATGGCCAATGGAGTAATTTGTTCTATTCATCTTGGCGAAAACCAAAGAACAATTGTGGTTAAACACAAATTAAAAAATAATCAAATCGTATTTACAACTTATAAACATCTAAAAGATGTGTATGTAAACACAGGTCAACAGGTTAATACAAATACCAAAATAGCACGCTTATTTACAAAAGAAGAAAGTAAAAAATACGGCGGTGATTACCATCATCTTCATTTAGAAATTAGGAAAAAGTTCGATGATTATGGCTGTGCAAGCTGGTTAACGATGAATAAAATCCAACTAAATGAGCGTTATTACAATCCTCAAACGTTTATTAAAGAATACGTAAAGTAAGCAGTATAATGTTGATCTATTTTTCCTTTTCTTTGAAAAAACTAATCAATCCCATCTAATAAAACAAAATACTTAAAATGAGTAATATAGATTTAACAGACCGCTACGCAACAATGAATTATCGTCGTTGCGGAAAGAGCGGCTTAAAACTACCAGAATTATCACTTGGCTTGTGGCATAATTTCGGACATGTAAATGTTTACGAAAACAGTAAAAACCTTATCGCAACAGCTTTTAGTAAAGGCATAACGCATTTCGATTTAGCTAACAATTACGGCCCGCCTCCAGGTTCTGCCGAAGAAACATTTGGTAAAATATTAAAAGAAAACTTTAAGAGCTATCGCGATGAAATGATTATTTCATCAAAAGCAGGTTACACCATGTGGGACGGCCCTTATGGAGATTGGGGGTCGAAGAAATACTTAGTTTCTAGTTTAGATCAAAGTTTAAAGCGAATGAAGTTAGATTATGTAGATATTTTCTATCACCATCGCCCAGATCCAGAAACACCATTGGAAGAAACAATGGCCGCATTAAACTTAATTGTTCAGCAAGGAAAGGCCTTATATGTTGGTATTTCAAATTATCAGGCTGATGAGGCTGCAAAAGCTTTTAATCTATTAAAAGAAATGGGTACGCCTTGTTTAATTCATCAACCAAAATACTCGATGTTTGAGCGTTGGGTGGAAGATGGCTTAATGGACGTTCTTAAAGAAAATGGTGTTGGTTGTATCCCTTTCTCGCCTTTAGCGCAAGGTTTACTAACGGATAAATATCTGCACGGAATTCCTGCCGACTCGAGAGTGGCTACAAGCGGTGTTTTTTTAAATGAAAGTAATCTTACACCAGAAACACTTTCTAAAATTTCTAAATTAAACGAGGTTGCAAAATCTAGAGATCAAAAATTAGCCCATATGGCAATTGCTTGGTTGCTTAAAGATGAACGTGTAACATCTGTATTAATTGGGGCAAGTAAGCCAGAACAAGTTACCGATTCGTTAAAAGCTTTAGATAATAAAGTATTTAGTAAAGAAGAACTCCAAAAAATAGATGATATTTTAGCTTAAAGATTTTGATATGCAGGGCCTCCAATATTATGATTAATGTTGGAGGCTTTTTTTTTACAAAAAAATTAAAATTTTTAAAACCAAACCTAAATGGAACTTGTTATTACAAGGACAAAAAAGGATTTATTATGAGCCAACAATCGACATTTGATTCGAAAGAAGAATTTATAATGGTTGCCGATGAGCAAAACAGAAATTACTGGGCTGCAACATTAGGTGTAAGTATTGAAACTTTAAAATCGGCAATTAGAGCTTGTAAAAGCACAACCGTTAAAAGTGTAAGAAATTACTTAGATAGTAGTAGCAAAATAGCCATTCAAGCTTAAGTTTACTACAATTTTAGCTACAAAAGTTAGCTTGCAGTTTATGGCTATTGATGACTATTGTCCTTTTAAGCGAAATCTTCTTCTTTAAACTCTTCTCTAAGTTGCTCAACCACTTTTGTAATTACAGTTTCTGTATCTTTTAATAAAGTTGGTAACGAAGAACCATCTAAATTTTCTCTTCCAATAGCTTCTATATCCCTTATTGTTCTTAGTAATGGAAATATGCTTAGGTTATCAATATTCGATTTTAACTTATGTGCAATTAATCCCATTTGTTCCAAGTCATTTGCATGGTAAGCATCAATCATTTCTTTTACAGTAATTGGTGTTTGCTCACAAAACATATCCACCATTTTCTTTACAAAAGCTTCGCGGCCTTTGCTTATGGCCCTTAATCCAGCTAAATCATACAAGCCTTCAACACCTTCATTTTCTAGCAAGTTTTCCATCTCAATATTCATTTCACTTTCGGAATCTTTTGTAATCCATTTATCTATTGTTTTCAAAAATTGTTCTTCGTTTATGGGCTTGGTTATATAATCATTCATCCCACAAGCAATACACTTTTCTCGTTCGCCTTTAATTGCAGAGGCTGTTAACGCAATAATTGGAATATCATTTCCGCTTTTTCTAATCAACTTTGTTGCTTCATAACCATTCATAACTGGCATTTGAATATCCATTAAAACAACATCAAATGTTTCTCTCGAAATCATCTCTAAAGCGATTTCTCCATTTTCGGCCACCATTACGGTCGCTCCGAAATCTAACAGTAATATAGATGCAACTAAACGATTTAAATCATTATCATCAGTAACCAGAACTTTTTTGCCTACCAAAAATTCTTCGCTAAATTGCGTTTCTATTTTCTCTGGCATATCTGTGCTAATGCCTTTCGGAAACTCGACAACAAATGAAATAGTCGAGCCTACGCCTTTTACACTCTCTACAGAAATCTCGCCCCCCATTTGCTCTACCAGTTCTTTACAAATACTCATACCCAAACCTGTCCCACCGTATTTACGGCTAACGGATTCATACTCCTGGCTAAATTTCTCAAAAAGGTGTTTCACAAAGGATGCGTCCATACCAATTCCTGTATCTTTAACAGAGATATGGATAACCTGAGAATCGGGTTTATCTGCAATAACTCGGCAATTTAAATCAACAGACCCTCTTTCTGTAAACTTAACTGCGTTTGTCATTAAGTTTAGTAATACTTGATTTAAGCGGTAAGGATCGCCCATTAATACCTTTGCAATGTTTCCATCAAAATAGAAATTATTAAGGTCTAATCCTTTTTCTTCCCCTTTGTGGGTAATAACCTGCATCGCATTTTGAAGTACATCGATCAGATTAAAACCAATATTTTCTAAACTAAGTTTACCCGCATCAATTTTAGATAAATCAAGTACATCGTTAATAATAACCAGTAAGCTTTTAGAAGCAGTATGAATAGTTTCTAAGTAAAACTCTTGTTGAGGTTCTAAATTAGTTTTAGCAAGCTGATTAGCCATGCTCATAATCGCATTCATTGGTGTTCTAATTTCATGGCTCATATTTGCCAAGAAAATTTCTTTTGAATGTGCTGATTGTTCAGCCTCAATTCTCGATTCTACCAATTCCAGCTCCTGAACTTTTTGATCAGTTACATCGAGGTGAATACCAATAGAACCAACCAGTTCTGCCTTATCATTAAAGCGTGGTGCACCACTAACTAACCACCATTTTCTATCGCCATTTTTATCTTTGGTTTCTACCTCATAAGCGTCTGCAAGGCCCATTTCTCTGTTTTTCCACATCTCTTTCTCTAAATCAGAGCTGTCGTTAAACAGAAATAATTCCGCCGATTTCTGACCAATTAACTCGGGCATTGTATAACCGCTCATATAGCAAAAACTATTATTGGCATAAGTTATTTTGCCTTCTTGATCAACTTCGAGTAAACCAATTTTCATGTTGGCTAAAATACTTCTGTATTTCTCTTCGTTAATTCGAAGCGATTCTTCAATACTTTTTCTTTCGGTAATATCAGACATGAAGCCTGTAAAAACCTTAGCATTATTTTGATCGGTATAAGAGTATGATGAATGAACGGCGTACCATCTGGTACTTAAACCTGGTATCGTTATTTCAGATTCATCATAAAAAGGTTGAAGTGTTTTTCGACTATATTGTTGCTTCTCATTAATTCTTTCCTGATCGGCTGGAGCAATGTATTTTTGATTCCAAAATTCATCAGCAGTAATACCAAAAACACGCTTTATTGCTGGACTGATATATCTTAGCCCATCGGTACCATCTTCTCTGTATTCGTATTCGTAAATTACGCCAGGAATATTTTCTGATAAAGATTTAAACTGTTTTACGCGCTGCTCAAGCTCTTGTTCCGTTTTTTTAATTGGTGTTATATCGGTATGTGTGCCAACAACCCTAAGTGGGCGGCCATGCTCATCTTTTTCGATTACAACACCTCGATCTAAAACCCATCTTATATCGCCATTTTTGTGAATAATACGATATTCTTCATTGTGAGATTCTATTTGACCTCTTCTATATTTTTTAAAATTGGAAAGCAGTAAATGAAAATCATCTTTATGCACATTATCCCACCAATTTGTATCGCCTTGCTCTAATTCTTCGTTCGAATAGCTCCAAAATTCGTTATTCGTTTTCGAGAAAAAGGTTTTCCCTGTGATAAAATCGTGTTCCCAAACATTACCTATTTTTTCTAATGCTACTCTAAATCGGTTTTCCGATTCTTTTAACCTTTCCTGCGATTCCTTTTCTTTTGTAATATCCTCTATTAGCGCAAAAAAACCTGTTAATTCTCCGTTTTGGTTATGAATGGGTTGTCCTTTTATTCTAGCCCAATAAGGTACTCCAGATTTTGAATAATTATAGATATCGGCATTAAAAGAACCGCCTTTAGATACCTGAGCATTTAAATAATCTAAAGTAGTTTGACTAGTACTTGGTCCATGCAATAAATGTTCTGGTTTTCTGCCAATCGCCTCATCAAAAGAATAACCAGTCATGGTGGTAAAACTTTGATTAACCCAAGTAATAATATCCTTACTATCAGTTATAATAACAGAATTGGTATTTACTTCTGCAATTTGCGATAAGATTAATAATTGCTCTTTTTGTTCTCTGGTAGTTTGCTTTAAATTTGGTTCGATTATTTCCAAATTATTAACCGAAGTACCTGCAAACAGAAAATAGCTATCGTTTTCTATAAACTCGAAATTTCCAGATATTAATTTACTTAAATCGTTTTTAACTATAAGGCTAACCGATTGTTCGTTAATTGATTTTAAGCTTAAAAAATCTACTTGTTGATCGCTTATATCAACAATTGCAAAATTCTCAGAGAAAGGTGTATTAGCAATATTTTGACTTATTTTTTCGAAACCAGTGCCACAAGATTCCACAATTAAATCTTTATTAATAATAATAAAAAAAGGAAATAATCTATTTAATTGGTTCTGGCTGAATGAAAATAAAGATGCACTCATATTTTTCAACGATAATTTAATGTTCAAAGTTTTTTATACTTTGAGAGAGAGTTTAGTTAAATTATGCCTTTAACGACATTGTATATTTCTTTCCTCCAGTTTTTGAAAAAAAAATGTTAAATAGGGAGTTAAAAGAAATTAAAGATATGGGTTTAAATCTTAAATCTATATAGTCCTTAATATTTTTCTGCACGCTTTGCTACCCAATTAACTGGGTTATTTGGATTTCATCTAATAAATTACAAAAAAACAGCTTGTTTATTTAACCAAAAGCCTTACACCATACATTTTCGTCAAATAATTATTTTTTTAAATTATTATTACCTGAAATGAATTTGTAATTAGATACCTTTTTTATATCATTGCACAAATATCTTAATTGATTTTTTTAGTCTTTTATAAATAAGGTAATTAGAAAAACTTGTAGTAATAATAGAACCTACAATAAAACACCGATTATTTGATAAGATAATTTGCTTTTTTTTGTTAAATCCCAACAAATAAATGAAAATAATTATTGCTCTAATTCGCAAAATGGCTTTTAAGTCATTACAATTTTGCCCCATACTAAATAGTCGAAAATTGTTGTCTATTGATCATAATTACGCTGCAATAAATGTTAAGTTGAAATTATTAGGCCTTTCAATAATCCAAAATAAAAATTTTTACAAGTTTTACAAAACCTTTTAAGCCGTTTTTACGTTAATAGAAGCTGCATTTTAAACCTATAATCCCAAAGATGAATTTATCAAGTACACGTTCTATCAAAATTTTGATTGTTGAAGACGACATATTTATGCAGGCAATACTTGAAGAAATTTTAAGCTCGACTTACAACGTAGAAATGAGATCGAACGGTTTAGATGCTTTATCTTTTTTACAAAATGGAAACATTCCTGATTTGATTATTGCTGATTTAAATACACCTAAACTAAATGGATTGCAGTTGATCGAGCAAGTTAAAGCAAGTGATTTTTTTAATTCCGTTCCAATTATAATTCTATCGGGAGAAGAAAGCTCTGAAAAGAGAATTAAATGCCTAGATTCGGGTGCTGATGATTTTATAGTAAAACCTTTTAATCCAGCAGAACTAGAAGCTAGAATTAGAGTTGTTTTAAGACGAATGGGAAAATTGAATGCTTAATATGAGTGAAGAAATCTACGCTTCTCCAGGCAATCCAATTATTGCCCTTATAGGCTTTGAAGATGCATTTGCGAATGTATTTGCAGAGTGTGATTTTGAAGATAAAGAGCTGGTTCATTTCGAAAATGGAATGAAAATGGCTTCGGCCTGGATTGAACATAACCTGAATATTGTCGCTATAATTTCGTACAGCGAAATTATGGCTCCTGCTGGCTTAGCCTTAGTTGAAACACTAAAAAAGAAAGAACTTCCTTTAGTACCATTTTTTTTAGTTGTAAATTATTTTAACCCTAATTTAAGAAAACTAGCGCTTTCTGCTGGAATTTCTGATGTGTTCAAAATCCCGATTAAAGTTAATAGAATAGAGAAACGTATTAATTTTTTAATCGAAAATTGGAATCAATTAAGAGATAACATTATCCCCAATATACCTCCGATAAAAAACATAGGCTTTGCAAAAAGAGTTTTTGATGTTTTCTTTGCTGGGCTTGCTCTTTTTATGTTATCGCCATTATTCTTAATTATTTATATTCTTATAAAAATAGAATCGAAAGGACCAGTTTTTTATTATTCTTTGCGTGCAGGAACAGGCTTTAAGGTTTTTAAATTTTACAAATTCCGTTCGATGTTTGTTAACGCTGATCAAAGTGTTAAAGATTTAAAACATCTTAATCAATACGACATTGATTCTGCCAAAGAAGAAGACAATACCATACGAGAAAGTTTGTGTAGCCAATGCGCTGTAGAAGGCAAATGCCAATACCCGCTTTACGCCGATAACATTCAATGGTGTGAAAAGGATTTTAAGTATTCGAAAATGAATTCGGGCTCTGCTTTCTTTAAAATTAAAAACGACCCACGAATTACCAAGGTTGGTAATTTCATCAGAAATACCAGTATAGATGAGCTTCCTCAACTTTGGAATGTAATTATTGGCGATATGAGTATTGTTGGAAACAGGCCTTTGCCGCTTTATGAGGCAGAGAAGTTAACCACTGACAAATATGTTTTACGTTTCGCTGCGCCAGCTGGTATTACAGGTTTGTGGCAGGTAGAAAAGCGTGGAAAAGGCGATATGAGTGAAGACGAGAGATTAATGCTTGATAACACTTACGCTAAAAACCAGAGTTTTGTTAACGATATTAAACTAATACTTAAAACAATTCCTGCGTTGCTCCAAAAGGAAAACGTTTAGGTTTATAAATTAAATTCTCGTAAAATAACAGATTTAGCTTCTTTAACTCTACAAAAGATAGCTAAATTATATAAGTTTAGTTTAACTAGCAATCAAAGAAATATCAACCGCGACTAGTCCATCGGATCTCAATTCTATATCGAAATTAACATCTGCTCCTTTTAGATTATAGAAAAAAGAATGATCGAGACTAAAGGGAATTTCCTGCTCATTTTCATCTGTAATTACACCAAAACCGTTGTCGTCAATTAAAGTTATTTTGCCTTTTCTTAACATTTGATTAATAAATTGTAGATATCAAAATTTAAAATTAGGCAATTATATAAAAAATTGTCTAATTAATTCGTATAATTTAAAATACAATTTACAACTTATCTGAATAAAAAAAAGGCAGGAGTTTTAACCCCCTGCCATACTAAACCAAACACTAAAACAAACTTATTTTTTTGTTACTTTAAATTCTGTTCTACGATTTTTCGCCCTTCCTTCTGGATTATCTTTTCCTTTTTTAAATTTGTTTGGAGCAATAGGCATTGTTTCGCCATAACCTTTGGATGTTAACCTGCCCACTGAAATATTTTTACTTATCAGATAATCTACACAAGATTTCGCTCTCCTATCTGATAAATCCAGGTTATAAGCATCAGTACCTATATCGTCTGTATGGGCACCCAATTCTATTTCCATTTCGGGGTTATCATCCATAATTATCACCAAAGCATCTAAAACTTTCTTCGAAGATTCGGTTAACTCAGCGCTATTAAACTCGTAATAAATATTATCGAGGACAATTGGAACGTTTATTTTAAAGGAATTTATGCAGTAATCTACATACATTAATGTATCTGCCTTTGCTATTTCCTCATAAGTGTAGCTTTTACTTAACGCGAAATAGTTTTCTTTGGTCATATTAAGCTTAACAGGCCTCCTGCTGTCCATTTTAAACTCATATTTTCCAGTTTCGTCTGTTAAAACATGTCTTTCAATTTCCTGATCAAACATTGTAACCGAGGCATTATTTAAAGGTTTTTTCGTTTTACAATCGGCAACTATTCCAGCTATTGAGATATACTCCCGCTTTACTTCAAAAACTTCTAAACAACAAGAAGATTCTCGATCAGAACTGATGTAGCCTTTACTTCCATCGGCATTTATTGCTGTAAAATAAATATCATCTTTTGATGAGTTGAAAGGATAACCCATATTTTTAGGTGTAGACCAGTTTACCAAATCCCCTTCCGATTCAAAAAAATCTAATCCACCAAAACCTACCCTTCCATCTGTGCTAAATATTAATTTTTTAGTTTGAATATTGTAATAAGGTGCTTTCTCGTCTGCATCGGTATTAATTTCGGCACCGAGATTAACTGGTTGACCAAAAGAGCCATCAGCCCTTATTGCAGTATACCATAAATCATAATTACCGTAACCACCAGCCCTATCTGATGAAAAAATCAGAAATTTACCATCTGCGGTAACAAACGGCTGCGCAGAATTAAAATCCTTGCTGTTAATTTGAAGGCCTAAAGATTGTGGCTTTGTCCATTTATCATCAACTTTCGAAACGGAATAAATCTCATATTTGCTTTTATCCTTCCACGCAGTAAAATAAGCGGTTGTACCTTCGTTATTAAAGCTTAACGCAGCATATTCCATATCTTTTGGCAAATCCAAATCAATTAATTTTACGGCAACTTCTTGCTCTTGTAAGCCATTTTTAGCCAAATAAATGTTATTAATATAAGGGTTTGCCTTTGTAGATATTTGAGTTTCGCCCTTTACAGTTGTAATAACATCGGGCTTGCCCGAAACAGAAACGGGTCTTGATGACGTAAAATAGAAATTATTGCCGCTTACAACTGGTGCATAATTAGACCCTAAACCATTAACATTACTGGGTATTTTTTTTAATTGAACAAGTCGAGGATATCGCATTTCTTTGATTGCGAACTTGCAGGACAAAATCTCGAGGTTGGCCATTTTAACCAGCTCATCAGTTTTATTTTTTTGAATAAATTGCTCAAAAGCAGTAATGGCTTC
Source organism: Pedobacter ginsengiterrae (assembly GCF_039537385.1). Classification (NCBI taxonomy): domain Bacteria; kingdom Pseudomonadati; phylum Bacteroidota; class Sphingobacteriia; order Sphingobacteriales; family Sphingobacteriaceae; genus Pedobacter; species Pedobacter ginsengiterrae. The sequence goes on along the minus strand of NZ_BAABAK010000009.1, from coordinate 163,718 downwards.
CGTAAACTTTTTATTTGCCCTTAAACTTTCGCCATAGTAAAACGAAGCTCTTTTATATTTTGGATTGCTAAAGGTACTTGCAACAGCATAATATTTTTCTGCTTCAGCATATTCTCTGTACATTCGGCTAGATTCGGCCAAATTGTAAAGAGAACCTTCATAATCTTCGATTAGCTTGTCATCGCTATTTAACTTCTTCTCTTTTCCATAAGGCAAAATAATCTGAGTGCTATCAGAAGAAATTTTTAAGGCTTTTTTATAAAATGTAGCTGCAGCATAATAATCTTTACTTTGGAAATAGGTATCGGCTACTTTTTTATAATTGACTACGTATTGTGCTTTAAGTGTTGTAACTGAAGCTAGAATAAACAAGATGATTAATTTTTTCATAACATTAATTATAAACGAGGACAGAAAAAGTTAGGACCAATTATACCGTTACGACCAATTAAAGAAATAGATAATTCTAAACCGCCATTGCTATTTGATGCTCGCTGAAATGTAGATGTGTTTACATCATAACTTAAACCAAAAACCATATTCTTAAACTGTAAACCAACAAAAGCTATGGCTGCATCTTTAACTCGATAATTACCTCCAAACAGAACATTAGATTGATTATTTACCATTAACTGCGCATAAGCTCCAACCGAAATCTCTCTTGTATTACCCTGGTACATAACCAAAGCGTTAGGTACAACATCTAAAATTTCAGAGGCTCTTATTCTAGCCCCACCATGCCCTGTAAAACGAATTGGTGTACGCGAACTGTTGTCAGAAAATCTTTCTACTGGCCTGTTTAAATGAGCCGCACTTGCACCTACAAACACATTTACATTTTGATTTGGATTACCATCAAAGTACATTATACCTGCGTTAACATCAGGTACGAAAGATGAAGTTGACGAAAAACTTTCACCGCTGATCATTCCACCATCGTAACCAGTTATGGGATTAAATTGATTTCCAAAACGACTTTGCGATAAATCGAAACTTCTATTTACAAAGCCAGCCTGTAAGCCAAAACTTATCATTTGAAGTCCCTCAATACCAAATCTTAACCGATAAGAACCAGAAACCAGGGCCGTTAAATAGTTAAAATCTAATTCCCCAGCTCGTTGATTTAGAATTGTAGCTCCAAATGCAAAATTCTTTGTTGGTGCTACATCAAACGATGCTCCTCCTGTTAAGAAAGAATTAGAAAGTGCCCCCCACTGTTGTTTAAAATTAACTGAAGCTCTATAGTCGCCATCTATTACGCCTGTTAATGCAGGGTTTAACCATAATGGATACGCATAGTATTGCGAAAAGTGAGGATCCGTTTGTGCGTTTGAATTTATCGATACGATACTTAAGATCAGTGCCCCTAGATATATTTTGAATTTTAATAGAATTTTCATAAGATGTAGTTTAAAGCTGTTAATTATCTGATTAGAGTTACTGTACCTTTTTTAATCACTTTTGTTCCGTCTGATGATTCTGCTTCGATCATATAAACATATACACCACTTGGTTGCGCAACTCCTTTAAAAGTACCATCCCATCCCGAAGTGGTTGAGTTAACTTGGAAAATTAGTTGTCCCCACTGGGTATAAATATTCATTTTAACAGAAGCTATAGTTGTTCCGTAAACTAGAAATACGTCATTTTTACCATCATTATTAGGGGTAAATACATTTGGAATATAAATTTGATTCCCAAGTGGATTGGCTGCTTTCCCTGGTACAGGTATTGAATTAGCACTTGTTTGACACCCAATCTGGCCTAATGCCCGAACAACTAACGTAACGCTTTCATTTGGTTTTAAGCCCGTTATTAAATGACTTGTTGCACCATTAGATACCTGCCAGGTTGCTCCGTTATTTGTTGATACTTCGTAACCTAAAGCCCCGCTAACAGCATTCCAAGCAAAACTTACGCTATTTGGAGTTGTAGTTTCTACTCTTACAATTGGTACAGCTATAATAGGTAATACGGTAATGGTAACTGGCGTTCGCGAAGCACTTGCACAGCCTGAAGAATTAACACTTTCTACATAAAAAATAGTTGTTGCGGCCAATGCTGGTGTTACAAAAGTACTTCCCTGACCTAATGAAGTGCCACCCGAACTCGTTGCATACCATCTATAAGTTAAGGTTGGATCTGGCGAGGTAACATTCAAAACTGTTGTGCTCCCTACACAAATTATTCCGTTTGCTGCACTTATTAAAGTTGGGACAACAGGAATTGGTAAAACGGTTACTGGAATTGCCCTTGCGTTACCTGGAGCATTTTCGCATTTATTATCGCCTTTTACGGTTACATAATAAGTGGTTCCAGCATTTAAAATAGATGTTGTGAAGACTGGACCTACAAAAGATATATTAGTAAGTGCCGCATCACTATACCAGGTAAATACTGGATTGGTTACTGTTGTGGATGAGGATGATAAAACCGCTGCTGAGCTGGTACATATTGCCGTATTTCCCGATACGATTATATCTGTAGTTGTTGCTAAAGGATTAACGGTAACGGTTACAAGTTTCGCATCGGCTACACCGTTTTCGCACTTGTTTGAGCCTTTAACGGTTACATAAAAATTAGTAGTTGTGGCAACCGAAACATTGTAAGATGGCCCAGTGAATACTGGAACGGTTAAAGATGCATCGCTAAACCAGGTAAATACTGGCTGTGTTACGGTTAAACTAGAAGCCATTAAAGTTACGGACGAACCTGAACATATTTTGGCACTATTCAACGTAATATCGGCAGCAGTTGCATAATCTCTTACTGTAACAGTAACAACTTTGGCATTTGCTGCGCTGTTTGCACAACTATTATCCCCTTTTACGGTAACATAATAAGTAGTTGTTGTAGTTGACACTGGTGTTGTAAATGATGCTCCTGAATAAACTACTGTAGTTAAAGCTGCATCGCTATACCAGGTAAATACTGGATTAGTAACCGTTGTTGATGAAGCCGATAATGCTACAGTAGAGTTTTTACAAACGGTTAGTGTACCACTAATATTAATATCGTTTGCATTTGATAAAGGATTAACAGCTACTGTTACCGCTTTTGCTGTAGCTGCTGTATTTTCGCATTTCCCATCACCTTTAACTGTAACATAATAAGTTGTTCCTGTAGTTAAAATCGGTGTGGTAAACGATGCTCCAGAGAAAGCTACATTGGTTAAAGCTGCATCGATATACCAGGTAAATACTGCATTTGGCACTGAAGAACTTGCAACCAGCGTAGCTGATGAGCCAGCACATTGAATTGTTGTACTCGATACATTAATATCTGTTGCAACCGCAACAGGATTAATACCAATATTTATAACTGCAGCGTTTCCTACACGATTAGCACAACGATCGTCGCCACTTACGGTTACATAATATGTTGCATTTGAAGTTATTTGAGGAGTAGTAAATGTAGCACCGACATTAACCACATTGATTAATGATGCATCGCTATACCAGGTAAATATTGGATTAGCAACCGTTAAACTACTGGCAGTAAGCACAGTGGTACTGGCATTACATAAATTTGTATTTCCAGCAACCTGAATATCTGATGCCAACGCATTTTGATTTACAGTAATTGTAACTGGTGTTCTTAATGAATTAGTACAACCTGAGCCTGTTTGCGCTTCAACATAGTACGTGTACGTCCCAGGTAATAAATTTGCATTTGTAGTAAAACTACTGCTGTTACTAACCAATAAACTACCTCCCGCAGCTGCACTATACCAATTGTAGGTTATACCAGCAACAGGTTGAACGCTTAAAGTTACAGGGGCATTTATACAGGTTGCCACAGGGTTTGTTGTTGATGGTAATGGAGCCGCAGGCGGTGGTGTAATGGTTACAACAACTTTTACTTTTGCAGTTTCGCAACCATTGTTTCCAGTAGCAGTTACAAAGAAATCATAACTTCCTGCGGTTAACGTTGCATCAGTTAAAAAAGTTGCTCCATCTTTTCCTGCTTGATAAACATTACCCTGATACCATTTATAAACTGTATTGGGTTTCGGATTATTAACACTTAAAACAGCAGATGAGCCTACGCAACTACTAGCAGTTGCCGAACTCACCTCTGGCGCAGTAATAGAACGTTGCGCATAATTAAAATTGATTGATGTTAAAACTCCTACAAGGCCAGAATTTAGGCTAAGTTGAACACCATCAAACTGTTTTGAAGGTATAAAGACAATTGTTGCTTCACTTCCGTTAGCAGCAAGATCTAAATCAATTAGCTGGCTGTTCAAAGAAACGGCATCTAAGTTCGATGTAGAACCGCTGTAAGTTGTTAAAGTTATATTAGGTAATACCGCAGTTGATAATAAATTACCTGGAGATGAAATTTTAATTCTCAAAGTATCTCCAACATTTGATAAACCACCTGCAAAACCTAATCGATGGTAAACTGAAGTATTTAATACTCCCGCTGGTATAAATAATATCGAACCTGTATTAATATCATTATCAATCGCAGCGCCTGGGTTAAATACCCCAGCCCCTGCATTTACACCAACAACATTAGTTTCTAAAGTAGTGTTGGCAATTCCGCAATTGGTTGTGCCTGGCGTAGCTGGAGTAACGGTTACAGTTGCCAGGACTGGTACTGAAGTTCCACATCCAGCAACAGTTGTAGTTACATAATAGGTTGTATTTGCCGTTAAAACTGGTGTAACAAATACATTTCCAGTGTATACTGATGTAGTTAATGAAGCATCACTATACCAGTTCACCGTAGCACCAACTATCGAAGTGGTTGCCGTTAGTACTGCTGTTGTACCTGAAACAATTGTTGCTGAAGTTGGGGTTATTACTGGTGCATTAGGAGTAGCGCCGATGTTTACAGTTGCTGGCACTTTTGCCGATGCTAATCCACAACTATTTACAGCTTCAAGTTGGTAAACTGTATTTACTAGTGGAGATACAGTTAACGTTGTGCCATCTGGCCCTGCAGAATTATTATTAGCATCGTACCATTTGTAGATAATGCCATTAACAGGATTTTTAACCTGTAAAATAATAGTACTCCCAACACATGCATTTACTATAGGAGATAATAATTCTGGTGTAGCTGGCGCAGGCTGTGCAATTACATCAACTTCGGTTTTTGCACTAACACAACCTGAAGCAGAAACAATTGCGACATAAAATTTTGCATCGGCGGTTAAAGGTGGGGTCGAATAAATCGGTCCATCGAAAACTGCATTCTGAGCTGCATCAAACCATCTATAGGTAACTCCAGGAATTGGATTTAAAACCTGAAGCGATGCCGCTACACCAATACAACCGCTAACATTCGAAGATACAACTGTTGGTGCAAGCAAACTACGTTGCATATAATTCAGGTTAACTGAGGTTAATGCGCTGGCAACTCCCGAATTTAAACGAAGTTCTGCGCCATTAAAAGCAGCAGATGGGATTAAAGTTATTAATGCCTGTGTATTTCCATTTAACAACTGAACGTTTAGTAAATTGCTGCTTAACAAAGTGGCATCGTTATTTGATGTTGCTCCATTGTATGTTGTTATAGATATATTATTTAAAACTCCGACTGATAAAATACTTTGAGGAAATGAAACTAAGACACTTAAAGTATCGCCCACGCTGGATAAGCTACTAAAATATAAAGTTTGATGTACGGAGGCTCCAAGTGCGCCTATAGGCATAACTAAAGAGGAAGCTGTTTGTGCATCGTTATCTATGGCAAGTCCAGCATTAAATACTCCAGAAAGCAATGCCACTCCTGTTACGCCATTTATTTGAGTTGAGGCAACTTCACAAGGTATCCCTATGGGAGTACCAGTTCCATTAACAGTTATTGTAACACCTACACGACTTGATGAAGGACAGCCCGCAGCGGAAACAGCCTCCACAAAATAACTTGTAGTAGTCGTTAATGGTGGTGTAACAAATGTTGCTCCACTATAAATCGGATTGGTAGCACTAGCAGAATCATACCAATTAAAGGTTACTCCACTTTCAGAAGAACTGGCATTTAAAGTTGATGTTTGACCAGCGTTTACAGTTGAAGATGAAACCGTTACCGTCGGTGTTACAGGTAACGGGTTAACATTAACATTTGCAGCAACTCTGTTTGCACTAGCGCAGCTTCCATTTGCTGCCTCTAAATAATAAGTTATATTGCTATTTAAACCTGGAGTTACAAAAACACTACCTGTAAAAACTGGTGTTACACCTGCTAAAGTCGTATACCAGTTATAAGTTAAGGCTGGATCTGGATTGCTAACAGAAAGCGTTGCAACAGAACCTGAACAAACATTTGCTATTGGTGCTAAAACAGGTGTTGTAATTGCAGGAATTACGGTAACCACAACAGGAATTCTATCCGAATTTGGACAAGTTCCTTTGGCTATTTCGATATAATAAATAGTTGTAGAAGTTAGAGCTGGGGTGTTAAAGTTCTCACCTGTTGCCAGAAGATTCCCTCCAGTAGCTGCATCATACCATTTCAAATTTGTACCGCCATTGGCTGTTGCGGATAAGTTCGCGATTGCCCCCGAGCAAATTGTTTGTGAACCGCTGATAATGGTTGGCGCTGGATAAACAATTGTTGCACCATAGATATCTAAACTGCTAATAGCTGATACTAATCCGCCAAATCGAAGTTCCACTCGATCAAAAACGCCTCCTGCAGGTAGAGTAGCTTTAAACCTTGTGCCACCTAATAATGCTAGCCTTAATGTTGACGAATTTAACCTGTAGCTGCTAACCAGTGTTGTACCATTTAGTACATTTACGGTAATATTGCTCAAAACGGATAGATCCAGTAATCCTGTTGGTAAACCTAAATCTAAACGAACGCTATCGGTAGCTGCTCCTAAAGAAGGAAATATCAATTGTTGATATCCTGTAGCTAAAGCACCTACAGCTAATGAAATTCTTGTGAAATTATTAGGATCCGTATCCGTTGAGTTTCCCGCTCCAGTAATGCCACATAAAACACATATCCCAACAATACCTGTATTTTGTGCATTTGCAAAATTACAATTTGCATTTCCACCGCCAGTAATAACAGTAACTGTAACAGCCACTCTATTACTGCTTACACAACCACTAGCATTTGTTGTTTCAACATAAAAAGTAGTTGTAGTTAATAATGACGGTGTTGTGTAATTTGAACCTGTTGCTAATTCAGTTCCACCGCTTGGAGCATCATACCATTTTATTGTATCCCCAGCATCAGCTGTTGCAACTAATGTGGTGATTTGCCCTGAGTTGATGGTCTGATTATTTGTTGTTACAACCGCGGGATTTGCCGCTGGATTAATAGAAACTGCCACAGCCGTTCTCGCACTTACAGCAGTACCTGAAATAGCTTCTGCATAAAAAGTTGTGGGTGCATTTAAAACGGATGTTACAAAAACCCCATTATTATTTGTAGCCAAAGGCGTATTACCAGTTGATGCGTACCAATTATAAGTAACACCACTTTGAAGGTTGCTAACACTTAAGGTAGCTGTTTTGCCAACACAAATTGCTACACTAGCAATTGCAGGCTGATTAACATTAACAACGATTGTATAATCGGTATTAACTCTATTGTTGTTTGCATCTGATGCAGTTAATGAAATTACAAATGTCCCTCCTAAAGTAGGCGTACCCGTTATTTCCCTTGTGCTTGTATTAAAATTTAAACCTGGAGGCAAATTGGTGGCCAAATAACTATAAGGCCCCGTGCCACCCGTTACAGCTGGTAATGTTTGCGTAGGATAAACATTACCGACAATGCCACTTGGAAGCGTTGCCGTTGGTAACGATAGTAAACCAATAACTTTTAGCGGATAAGTATTAGATGCAGTATTATTCTGAGCATCTACCACCCTTAAAGAAATTGTATAATTACCACTTTGACTCGGAGTTCCCGTAATCTCACGTGATGTGGGGTTGAATGTTAATCCTGGAGGTAAGCCTGTGGCTGAATAAATATATGGACTTACACCGCCAGTTGCAGATGGAAGAGTTTGACTGACATAAACAACTCCTTCACTTCCATCAGCAAGTACAGCTGATGGCAAAACAAGTGGATCGGTTACAACAATTGTATAATTTGTGGTTATAGTTTTACCATCTGCATCAGTAACCGTAACAGGAAAAGTATAGGTACCAGCCGCAGAAGGTGTACCCGTAATCTCTTGAGTTGCTGCATTAAACACCAAACCTGGAGGCAGATTAGTAGCGGCATACACATAAGGTCCTGTTCCACCTGTTGCCGACGGAATAACCTGCGCAGGATAAGGGTTGCCTGTTGTACCATTGGCCAAAACCGCTGCTGGCAATACCAATGGATTGGTAATTTTAACGTTAAATCCGGAAGTTACACTATTTCCATTGGCGTCGGTTACTGTTATGGGAATAGTATATGTAGCAACTTGAGTTGGTGTTCCGCTTACTTGTCTGGTCGATGGATCGAAAGTTAAACCTGGAGGCAAATTTATTGCCGAATAAACATAAGGTTCTGTTCCGCCCGTAGCTGCAGGAATAATTTGTGGCGAATAAGTAGTGCCAGTAACTCCATTTGGCAAATTACCTGGTGTAAGCACTAATGCAGCAGTAACTACAATTGTAAAGTTAGCTGTCGTTGCACACCCTTTACTGTCGGTTGCCGTTATAGAAAAAGGGAAAGTTCCTGTAACGGTTGGTGTTCCAGAAATTAATCCGCTAGACGATAAAGCTAATCCTGATGGTAAAGCACTTCCACTTGTAATAGTATATGTAAAACCTGGAGTTCCACCTGTCGCAGCATCAATTTGTTTGGTATATTGAAATCCATTAGTGCCGTTTGCTAAAGTACTCGCATTAAAAACAATTGCTGGATTTACCGTAACGGTAATTGGTACCCGCCCCGATTCCTGTAAACAATTAATCCTTCTAGTGGCTACGTAATAAGTTTTATTTGCTGTTAAAGCTGGTGTAGTATAAGTACCATTAAAAGGTGTTACCGCTAAAGCAGCGCCACCTTGTATGGCAGCGTACCAAATTAATTCATTAGTATTTAAGGTTGTAGCAGTTAAAGCAGCTGTTCCGTTATAGCAAGCGGCAACGTTATTACTAGCTGGCAAAACAAAAGTTGGCCTGCCAGATGATCTTGTTAAGCCGTAAATTAAAATCGTTTGTGTTAAGTTAACATTTAATAAGGACGACAATCTTACCTCAACCCGATCAAATGCTACACCCGGAGAAAATGGAACGGTTACTGGCTGACCGTTATTAAGCAATGCCAGTAAATCGACACTTAATAGAGTAGATGCTGATTGAGAAAAAACCTGGGCGCCCCCGTTATATGCAATAACCGACAAGCGGCTTAATACGCCCGCATTAAGGAGTGCCGATGAAGCACTAAATCTTAAATTTATATCGTCTCCTACATTGGAAGGTGTATCAAAATAAAAATTCTGACTAATTGATCCTGCAACTCCTAATGCACCTAAACTTAATTCTGAGTAATTATTTTGGTTGGCATCAATGGCATAACTTGGATTAGTTACACCTGCTTTGCCTAAGCCTAAAACATCGAGCGTTATGCCATTCCCTTCAAATCCTGTGGCGAAAGCTGGTGCGCACGAATCAACTCCACTAGTATAAAAAGCATTATAAACCCTTGTGTTATTCAATGTACCTAATAATAATGCACTGGTTACGTCTCTAACATAAACCCTGTCATAATCTTGTGTTGGCCGTAGCGCTACATAAAAAAATCCGTCAGCACCCCTTAACAACCTTAAGTTCGAACTCGTAAAAACACCTGTGCTAGAACCACTTAAAACAGTTGTTCCAGCAGTATTTCTTGCCCCAACTTCTATAGAATGATTACCTAAAGCTACACCACCAACTACACCAGCCAACAATCCACCTAAATTTCCACCCAATAATTGGTTTAACAAAGTTGTATCAGTACTTATTCGAACATAAGATGTGGTTCCAGCAGGAATTGTATTCGGAAACTTAAGTTCTATTTCCCCTGCATAAGCACCCAATCCAAGTGCTAAACCACCCGAGGATTTTACAGTAGCAAATGTTAAAGGATCTGAAGTTATAGCGTTTGCAGAATTTTCTACAGTAGGTGTAAAACAAGCGCCAAGGCCAAGTGTACCACAACCAGTTAATGATGATTGACCATTACCAGTTACCGAACTTACTTCATTTGCATAAACTTTTGTTTGACTATACGATTTCTGATAAATCAGCGTTATTAAAAGGAGTGTAATTAATTGAACAATACACAGTTTTCCCAATGGGGATGGGTAGGTAAAGTTTTTCATCATGTCAGGCGTTTTTAGGGTTGATTATGTGAGCAAAAAAAACATCCCCCTAAAGAGTGCTTTTGTTTGTCATTTCAAATCTACGTCAGCAATATGCACTCAGTTTTATCCATTACCGTTCATTTATTATCTTAAAAGCTCATTCATTTTGTTCATAGGTATTTTGTTACCTAAATGATTTCCGCTATTGCATAATTTTAGTGACATTCGTATTATCATCCTCTATTAATGAATACAAACGAATTGCTCTCTCAACTAAGGAAGTTCGTTCTTATAAAATCGGGTTTAAGAAATATTGATCCCGCCCATTGTAAGACAATTTCGGAGCTTATCTTTAAGGAAACTAAAAATTACGTCAGCGAAACCACGGTGAAACGGTTCTTTGGCTTCGCACAAACTGTACATAAATTTTCGTTATTTACATTAAATAGCCTGTCGCAGTATATTGGATTTGTAGATTGGGAATCGTTTTGCAAAGACAAAGAGAATGAAACCGCTGATGTTAATGACATTTGGCAGGATTTAAAGTTAAAGTGCCAGGCCATTACCGAAATTTCTTTAATTGCAAAGAAGAACAGTTCTGGCGTTCCTTTCGATGCTACGGCTAACCGAAGTTTTTTATACGCCGATTTTAATTATTTTTTAAAAAACAACTACCAGTTTACAACAATTAGTGCCCAGCCTGGTCAGGGAAAATCAATCCTTCTGGCGCACCTGGTAGAACATTTTTTTTATGGCGAAGATGCGATTTATAAAAAGGATATTGTTCTCCTTATTAATGCTGGAACCATCAACGACATTATTCAGAATGGCTTAACATTAAAAGATTGGTTTTATAAGGAGCTTAAATTTGCGGGTGTTAGCGAACTTATTGCTCATTTTAAAAAAGATCAAAAAAATGCAAAAGGCCGATTTATATTAATAATTGATGGTATTGATCAGTTTTTATCAAACATTAAATTTTTTAAAACATTTACCCATTTTTTATTCAGTATCGAAGAAAGCGATTTTGTTAAAATTGTATTAGGATTACGGGTAAATAACTGGGTAAATCTGCAACCTGCAATAACTGGCTCGGCATTTTTAACAAAGGTATGGTATAAAGGTTTATTTTTTGATGACGACAAAAACACAAATGTTCCGCCGTTAAATAAAGAGGAGATTTTATTTACTTTAAGCTGCATTGAAGGAAAAGTAGTAAAAGAAGATGAAGTTCATCACAGTTTACTCGAACAGTTTAGAACACCATTTTGGCTGCAAATCTATTATAAACTCAAGCAAGAAAATTCATCGCATAAGCTTATTAATCCTATTTTATGTTACGAACTGATCAACTATCTTTTAGAAAATAAAATCTTTCTATCGAAAAACAGTACCGAGAAAACTTTTATTTTAAAGGAAGTAAGCGCAAGTATATCCAAAGGAAACATTTGTCATCGCGTTGCCAAAGAAAATATCCTTAGTTATATTAAAAACTATCAGGAATCTTATCAGGAACTTATTTACAGTGGTATTTTAATTGAAGAAAAAAGGTTAACAACTTCTATTCCAACCGAAATTATAAGGTTTTTAAACAATGATATTTACACTTATTTTTTATTCCTTCAATTAACCGAAAAATTCCAATTTAAACCTAATAAAGCCTTTTTTGAAGAAATTTTAACTTCCTATACTAATCAGCCTGACTTAAGAAACTACATGCTAAATTGGAGCATTAGGTTTTGCGTAAACAGAAATGAGATAAAGACCCTAAGTTATATTTTTCAATTACCATTTTCTAATACAGAAAAAAACAAGGCTTTCGATTTTATTTGCGATGTAGCCTTATTCGAATTAAGTAAAGCAAGCTCCAACTTTAACGCACAAACCATCGATATGAATTTTATCGATTTAATGGTTATGAGTAGGTTAATGAGTAAAAACTACAAAGAATGTATTAAAAAGATCTCTGAAAAGGTATTTGATGAGGATATCCAAATTATGCTTAACGTTATTGAAAGTAGCATAAACGTTATCGATATAGATAAAGCTGGATTAACGGAAAGTATGCAACTTCTTAAAAGAAACGGCAAAAAACTGGCAGAATTATTTCCCATCAATCCTTACGACTTCATTTTATTCTTCTCTAACCTTTTACAAAACAAACCAAGCAACAGCAAAATACTTAATGAGAAAATTGATAATCTTTGCGAACAAGTTAACAATAGTGGAGTTTACAGAAATATTGAAATAACTAGTGCAGAAATTATCTGTTACAGATTAGTTTTAATTGTTTTGTTTGCCGATAAAAATTATAAAGGTTGCTTAAAATTTTTAACTGCAATATTAAAAAAATATCCAGGTCTATTTTATTTACGATCATCAATTTTCCCTCCTTTTTTGCTGGTAATGTTAGCGCAAACCTATATCAAGCTTAATCAGAATAAAAAAGCGCAAAGAATTATTCAGTACCTCGAAAAGGCTATCGACAACGAAAAAATTTACTATAGCTCGTATATTGAGGGTGTATATATTCTAGCTAAAGCTAACTTTTTAAATCACACAGGTAACTATCCAAACGCTTTACTCGAAATAACCAGAGGAATAACTTTAGCACAAGATCATAAGTTTAACACATTAGAAATAAGCTTTAGATTAATGGAAATAGATGCTTTGAAAAGCAATAATGAAATCGAGAAAGTTAATCAAGCCATTAAAAGCTTGTTAAATTATCTAGTGCTGCATAAATTATCGATGCCCAGTTTTACAAATATCAATAACGAAGACTTTGATCATACCTTTAATATTCTAAGATCTTATAAGTAAAACGCAACTGTACTAAAACGATTTGTAACAGTTTAAACGCACTTTATCAGAAAAATATAAATTATATTACATTCGAAATAAAAAACGAATACTGATGAAAAAAACATTGTTATTTTTTGCCGCATTTGTGCTATTATATGGCGCCAGCATGGCTCAAACACCGAATACCTTAACCAAAAAAGAGGTTAAAAACGGCTGGAAGTTATTGTTCGATGGTAATACCACAAAAGGTTGGCATACTTACCTTCGTGATACTGTAGGTTCAAAATGGACTGTACAAAATGGTGCAATTGTTTTCGACCCGTCGAAACCGAAAAACGGCGGTGGCGATATTGTTACTAATGAAGAGTACGAAAATTACGAATTAAATCTGGAGTGGAAAATATCTAAAGGTGGTAATAGCGGTATTATTTTCGACATTCAGGAAGATCCAAAATTTTACGCAACCTATCTAACAGGCCCTGAAATGCAGGTACTTGATAATGTTGATGCGCAAGATAATAAAAAAGAAAATCACCTTGCTGGTTGTTTGTACGACATGTCGGGTAATGCTTCTGTATCTAGACCTAAACCCGTAGGCGAATGGAACCAGGTAAGATTAATACAAAATAAAGGCCACCTAACTTTCTATCTTAACGGAACAAAAACATTTGATGGACAAATTGGTAGTGAAGAATGGAATAAATTGGTTCAAAACAGCAAGTTTAAAGAAGCTTCGTTTTCAAACTTCGCTAAAGTAGCAAAAGGTAAAATTGCGCTACAAGAACATCCTGGTTCGAGCCAGTGGAGAAATATTAAGATTAAAACATTATAATCTTCAGTAAAGAAAACCAAAAAGCCTTAAATAGAAAATTCTATTTAAGGCTTTTTTATTAAGCATCTAGTAAACTGCTACTAGTTAAAATTATTTCTAAGCAAACACACATTATTATTTTATAGCATTAAAATAGATTTGCAAATGATATCATTTTATTAAATTAAATTGAATACAAATAAAAAAATGTTCAAAAATAAAACGCTCAAAATCAAAAGCAGTTGATATTTTTGCGGCTATGTTACCAAAATTCAAAACCCTATACTTTTTTGAAAATACTGATATAATTATAATGGAAATTCAAAGAATGGATTTAGCAGATCATGCTGATGCTTCTGAACTATACCATTGGTTATTTTTAGATAAACTTTCCGATTCTCTGGTAAAGTTATGGTTTCGTTCTATGGATACTTCTACCGAAATACAAGAACGTTACTTTGAGCAAGGTTATCTTAAATTTAATTCTTTAGATGCAACCTATATAGAAAAGTATAATTCGGCACAACACAAGCTTACAAATTTTAGCGAAAGACCACTATTACCTGAGCTCGAAATAGTTATAGAAAATTACCTTAAAAAACCTTAGCAAATACATTTTGTTAAGATTTAGTAAAGAAAAATAAATTTATAGCCAAAATTTGGAAACATCATGTAATAACTTTATTTTCGATTCGAGAGCGTTAATTTAGATAACGGGCATTAAAACAGTTTTGTTTTTTGCCCGTTTTTTTTATTCCATTTGTTGAAGCAAAAAGACCCTTAAAACAAAAAAGCCCATTAATTAAAATGGGCTTAAGTTTTTGCAAAGAAGCAGTAAAAATCTACCTAAAGTTATAAAAAAAAAGGTAAAAGATTATGTCATCTTCGCCATTTATACAATAAACACGACAATTGGCCTTAGATGAATAAAATCGAGCCTTAATAAAGGTAAGTTCTATTCAAAGCAAACAGGCGCATCTAATGGAGCAGTTAACGAAACATCAACTGTTTATTATATCCTAATTTCAAAACTATAATAATACGACGATAAATACAAATAACATCTATTAAAAACTTAACTTTTCGAAGCTGGTTGTTTAATTAAACTATTATTAAAGAAAACGGAAAGTGCTTCGTTTGCTTTAAGTTCGGCAAAGTCTTTTGTTTTAAACGGTTTTGTTAAATAGGCTTTAACGTTTTTATACGAGCCTGCTTTAATTTTATCGCTCTGATTATCAGATGAAGTTAATAAAATCACAAAAATCTGTTCTTTAAAAGGATTTTTTTCGATTTCATCGAGCATATCCCAACCACTCATCCCAGGCATATTTATATCTAAAAAAACGAGAAAGCTTATCTTTAATGAAGCTCTTAATTTTAAAAATTCTAAAGCCGAACTCGCATCAGGGAAATAATCTGTATCCCAAACTGGTTGGCAATCTTCAATCATAATTTGATGAATAAACAAAACCAGTTTATCGTCATCAATTACTATGGCTCTAACACGCTTCATAAAAAGACCTTAAATTTTCTATTTAAATAGATGTGGATTGCATATTCGCTGCAACATTTTTTCTGCTACAATTTAAACGCTTTAGTTTAATTACCAAAATAATAAGGGCTTGTCATTCTGTTCATTATTTAGTGGCTTATTTTCATAAAAGTTATAATCAAGCGCAGGCTCAAAATAAAAAAAAGAATAAATTTATATAATTCGTTAACATTTTTACATAAAAACGGCTATTAAACTTCGCAAGTTGATTTCTGATTTTTAATTTAGTAATTAAATTGTCCCAACAAAGTATGTCTACCATTATTGAAAGAAACCATGTTAACGTCATTGGTTCAGGCGAACGGGTTATTATGCTTGCTCATGGCTTTGGTTGCGACCAAACTACCTGGAGATTCATTACAGATGCCTTTTTAAAAGATTATAAACTTATACTTTTCGATTATGTGGGCTGTGGCCTTTCAGATATTTCTGAGTATGATTACCACAAATACGCTACATTAGATGGTTATGCTTGCGATGTTTTAGATATTATAGAAGCACTTAAGCTAAAAGAAGTCATTTTCATAGGCCATTCTGTTAGCGGAATGATTGGAATGCTTGCGGCACTACAGAAACCAGAATTATTCGAAAAATTAATTTTTATAGGCGCTTCCCCTAAATACATAAACGCTAATCAATACTTTGGAGGTTTAGAGCGAGATCAAGTGGAAGAGCTGTTTAACTCTATGGCTAATGATTATCTGGGCTGGGCAAAATATATGGTCCCCGAGGTTATGCAAAATGCAGATCATCCAAAGTTTGGTGAGGTATTGCTCGAATCCTTTGAAGCTATGAATCCAAAAATGGCTTTAGCCTTTGCCAAAGCAACATTTAACTGCGATTACAGAGATCGTTTGAAAGAACTTACAGTTCCAAGTGTTAGTTTGCAAGCTAAAGAAGATTTCATTTCTTCTGAATCTGTTGGAAATTACATTAAACGCCATACGCCACATAATACAATGCATATGATGAATGCAACTGGCCATTACCCGCACATTAGTGCACCAGAAGAAACCATAAAAGCAATTAAATCTTACATAGAAACCGATAGCAAACTGAAAGGTAAGATTCGCGATTCCAGATTACAACCTGTATAACTAACAAAAAGGCCTTGAAAGATTATTTGAAGGCCTTTCATTATCTATCAGGAAAAATTAATTCTTCTTAAAAAACAAGGTTTCCATCATGAATGAGCGATTTAACTGGCGATACCCTCGAAACCGCTTCTGCTGAACAGGAGGCATCCACTAATACAACGTTCGCTTGGTCACCAACATTTGGCCATTGTCTATTTCCTTTATCATCTAATGGAACAATATTTCCAGTAGCAAGTTTTAATATCCTCGAAAGGTCGAATTCTGTACGATACCCGTAAATTTGTGCGGCGATATTTGCCTTTTGCAAAATACTACCTGTACCAAAGGTACTCCAATGGTCAACAATACAATCATTACCAGCAACTACTTCTACCCCATGTTTGTACAGGGTTGGTATTGGCATCGGATTACCAGAAAGCGGAATAGTTGATGCAATTCCGATTTTCGCAAGTCCAAGTTTTTCGGCAATTTCTTCTGTTTTATTTTTATCCAGATACCTTAGTGCAAAAGCATGACTAACATAGGTTTTGCCTTTCAGCACTGGATTCTCCATTACTTTGGCAATCAAATATTCGATTGTTTTCAAGCCCGATTCGCCACCTTCATGAAGATGAATATCAATACCTTTTCCATTATCAAGCGCTAGCTGCACCACAAAATCCATATGTTTTTCAATGCCTCCATCAATGCTAAATGGATCGAGTCCGCCAATAAAATCAATATCCATTTTTGCGGCTTCTTTCATTAATTCCTCAGATTTGGTGTAGTATATTCCATGCTGAGGAAAAGCAACGAGCTCTGCCTGAAAAGACGACTTTTTGTTTTGAAGTGCCGTTTCTAAATGCTTTAAAGATTTTAAACCAGAGGTCAGTTCGATATTTACATGAGACCTCGCATAGCTTGTACCATATGATTGAAGTAATTCAATTAGCTTTTCGCTACGTGGTACAGAAGTTTTTAAAAGCTCAGGAATTATTTGCTGTTCAAAGGCAATCATATCCTTAACACTTTTATTTTTCTTCAAATGCGCCTGCCACGGAAGTCCATAATAGGTTTTATCTAAATGGATGTGCATATCTCTAAATGCAGGAAGCATCAAAAAACCTTTCGCATCAATTCCCTTGCCTTTAGGGTTATTTGGTAAAACACTTTTAATTTTCCCCTCTTCTATCTCAATTGTAAAAAGTGCTGTATTTGTTTTAATTACGTCATCCTGATCATAAGTAAATCCTGTTTCGAGCATAACGTTTTTTAGAATAAGTGTTTTGCCAGCAAAGATTTCCGTAGTATGCTCACCTTCCATTGCCTGAGCCGAATTGAGCACACAGGTACTGGCAAGTAATATAGACGAGTTGCGGATAAAATCTTTTCTTGAGATAGATTGTGCTGTCATAATATTAAATTTCTTTGATACGAAAATAACACTATACTGCATTAACTCCTAAGTAGGATTTATGCTAAAAATTGTATAATTTATAACAACACGATTTTAAGATTGCTTATTAATCCGTTTTAGCCGAAAAAAATATTACAATTTACAATTGTCCTCTAAATACCTTTGGGGTTGTTTGCGTATATTTTTTAAAAAATTTAGAGAAATAGGCGATATCATAAAAACCAAGTTCTGATGCTATAGCTTTTATCGGCTTATTTGTGGTGAGCAACATTCTTTTTATTTCTAAAATTAAACGTTCGTGAATTAGAGCAGTTGCAGAAACATGAAAGTATTTTTTACAAAGTATGTTCAAATAATTGGCCGAAATATTCAGTTCGTTTGCATAAAATGAAACCAGTTTTTCACTTTTACAATGAGTATCAACAAGCGAGCGATATTTAAAAAGTATGGGTTTAGTTTTATAAACCGTTTGATTATTAAATATCATTTCTGCCTCTTCACTTATCATTAAAGCAATAAGTTTAACCCTTGCATTAATAATTTCAGAAAATATTAATGGTTTTCCGAACTCGGATTTAATTTGTTGAAATTCGTATAAAATTTTATTCAGCGTTTCTTTACTAAGGCTGATTACGGGATAGTTTTGATAAAGCGTTAATGAAAATCGCAAAGAATTAACCAGGGTTTCAAACATATTTCTGCTGATCATAACCTGATGTGCATGTGTTTCTTCCCTTAACTCCCATTTATGAATTTGCTCGGGAAATAAAATATGTAGCTGTGCCGCAGCTACCTCATAATCAACAAAATCGATGGTATGTGTTCCGCTCCCCTGCACAAAAAGCATGAAAAGAAAAAAATCGTGTTTATGTGCTTTTTCAATAAGCCTTTTTCCTTTTATTTCGTGATACAATAAATTGCTCTCCGAATTCTTACTCGAAAATTCAGTAATATCTAATATTGGGATTTTTGTAATTACATCCAATGCCAAGTAGTGTTTAATAATCCAACCGAATAAGATCTACTTCTAAACCTTCATCCCATTTCAATTCAAAGTTAAGAATCGATTTTCAAAACCATCAACTACTATTTTTATTCCTAAAAGAGGTGCTATTTAATTAGATTGTAAAACTGGTTTAGTAGATTCTTAAATCTTTCTGACTTTAAAAAAAGTTCGAAGGTTACTATCGCTAAAAGAGAACATAAAACACCTGCAATTACATCAAGAACATAATGGTGACTGTTGTAAACTGCTGCAAACCAAATCCCCAACATGACAACAGCAAAAAGTATATTTATAAATTTCAACCTGCTTTTAAGTCCGTAATACAAAACAATAACTGGGTAAGCCGAATGTAGAGAAGGCATAGCGGCAAAAACATTCGAGCCTTTACTGTAAATCCCCTGAAATAGTTGAATGTCAAAGTAATGGTCAAATCTGGATAAGCCAGCGGTATTTCCTGCAGTTGCAGAGATAAACTTAAAACCATGCTCTTGCACATACCAAGGTGGTGCGGCAGGAAAAATGTAGTAAATTATAAAACCTAAAAGATTAACCCACACAAAGGTTAGGGAGAAGTATATAAAGTATTTTCTATTTTTAAAGAAGAGATATGCAGCAAAACCTAAGGGCACTGGAATCCACATTAAATAAAAGAAACCCGTAAGCACATCTAAAAATGAGGTGGTATTAAGTTTCCAGTATTCATTTGGTGTAAGTAATAATCCATCAAAATTTATCCCGAAAAGCTTTTTTTCAAACAGATATAAATCCCCTATGTGTACAGCGTTGAAAAGATAGTTTGGAAAAGCCTTCATATAGTCGAAGATTATCCAATAAACGATAAATATGGAGAATGCGATGATAAATTTTCTCGTTCCAGAAGAAATATAAAATAGGGCATTAAAAATAAATACAAGTACTAACTGATCGGTTTTAAAACCAACCAATAGCACCGATAACAAAAGGTAAGCAATTGAAATAATTGCAGTTTTAACAACTGTACCGCTGGCGAAAAATGATTTTTCGAGGATGACATTTTCGGGCATACTACCTTTTATCAAAATTCGACTTAAATATATGATCCCAAAAAGTCCAGCTTACGCCATAGCCTTTTGTAGAATCTGAGTAGTGATGCAACATATGATGCTGTTTTAGTTTTTTCCAGAAACCACTTTTAAAATTAGCATGATGTAATGCATAGTGAACCATATCGTAAAACAGATAACCAATCATAAAACCAGAAAAGAATGGATAAACTTTGGTTTCTGGCAATAACCAATCGAACAAAAAGTAAAAACCCAAAGCCATCGGAATGCTTGCAGAAGGCGGCATTACCAATCGGTTTGCATCGTTTGGATAATCATGATGAACGCCATGAAATATAAAATGAATTTTTTTCCCCCACGCTACATCGGGTTCGAAGTGAAACACATAGCGGTGTAAAATATATTCGGTAATGGTCCAGATGGCTAAACCCAATAAAAACCAGCCAGCAAAGCTGATAACCGACATATTAATTTCTGCAAATGATTTATAAAATAAGTAACCAATAACAGGAATATATACGATTAATGGTACATAATATTTAACCTTTGAGAGGCTTTCCATAAAATCGCTTTTAAACATTCTTATGGATGATGATGAATTCGAGATAAAATTCTTCTTCATAGATTTTATATTTTAATTCGCTCTATTAATAATTTCGATGGCTCTTTTGCATCGTAACCTTTTATTTCTACATATTTAACGTTGGGGAGCCAAAAAGAACCACCTTCAATCCTCAAAAAAATACGCTCAATTTGTAGTTTTTTCTTATTAATTGTAGCATAAACATGATAACGCTTGTCAGCTTCTGATTTATTAAGATACATAGGTAGTTTTTTATGCGAGGTAAAGCGAAGCTCGAACTGACCGTTTCCCATATTTTTAGTTAAAATTCCGTAAGCAAATTTTCGTTGGATATAGCTTAACTCTTTCTTTTCGCCCTTGTCATCATATCGCATCCAAAAAACATTAACAGGGTTATCCGCATTAACTTCTCCTTTTTTATCTACATTTAACTGACAGATAATGGTATTCGTATTTGGATCTCGCTGAAGATAAAAAAGCTGATTACTGATATCTTTTGGTACTGGAAAAGTTATGGGCGAGGGATCTTGTGCCATAACAGAGGTTTTTATACCTAACAAACCAAAAACAAGCGTAAAGCCAACAATTAATGCCGCTTTATTACCGATTGTTCTTTCTGCTTTTTCCTGAGCTTCTAATCCCCTTTTTGCTTCCTGCAACCTTTTAACCGCTGTGATGTTGGTTAACAATGCCATTAAAGTTATCGGCATAGTGAATATCGACATAGTTTCGAAAACGTGAAATGAAATACCAGGAAGATAAATTTTGTAATCACCGCCAATGAAATGACCAGCAACACCGCAGGCAATAGCAAAAACGCCTATTGTTACCACACGCTCTGGCCGTTGCATCAATCCTCCTTTGCATTCCACACCAAGTCCTTCGGCTCTTGCTCGGGTATAACTTACCATCATCGAACCAATTAATGCGATAAAGGCAAATAAAGAACTTAAGAAATAATGATGAGCAACCAGATAATAGCAAATCCCTAAAAACATAATCATCTCGCTGTAACGGTCTAGCACGGAATCGTAAAGCGCACCAAATTTCGAGCTCATATTTCCTAATCTTGCTACCTGCCCATCCAACATATCGAAAAGCCCAGCGAAAAGCACCAAAGCACCACCCCAACCAATGTAAGACATATCTCCACGATTCGATTTTTCGGCACCCAATACAAAAATAACCGCAACACCAATATTCAGTATCAAACCAATTGTGGTAACTGCATTTGGCGTTAGCCCAATCTTAATCAAGCCTCTTACAAAAGGATTAATTACCTTATATATGCCCAACTGCAAGCTGTCTCTTAACTTTGCTTTCATAACTTTAATTTTAAAAATCGAATTTTACCCTGGCCCTAATTCCCCACTCAGATACTTCTGGATGATTTAAATAATTGAATCGCTTAACTAAGTCGACCCGCAGTAACTTAAAAATATTCCCAACCCCAACGCTACCTTCCATGTATGGATCATTTCCTAATGCGTAAGTTCGTTTCGAACCATCTTCATAATCAGGAAGTCTATATAAACTGGAAGTTAATGCAGGGTTATTTTCATCACGCAATCCACCATAAAGTGCCTTAAAAGAAACAACTTCTCTTAATTTTAACTTTTTCAGTAAAGGAATTTTGTTAAAGAAAAAACCATTAAAATTATGGTCTATGTTGATGCTCGCATAATGGTCGCTTACAAATTCTAGAAAATTCATCAAATTGTAAGAGTTAAGCTGATAAGCGTAAGTTTGGTTGGCTCGATGGATATCTAATAAAGGAAAAGGAACTTTACCAGCAATATAACCTCCTTCAATGGTTACATCACTGTAGCCCAATTGAGAAAGATAAAACCGCTTATCAATACTCCCCATAATATTGTGGTAGTTATATTCTCCACCCAGCAACCCCTTTAAGCCTGCAGTATATTTGAAATTAAAGACAGGATATCGATCGGTAATTGGTACGCGATATATTTTTCCCTGATAAAACTTTTCGTTTGGCGCATAACGCAGTTGTAACGACAATTCACTGGTTGTTAACCTATTTACAAACTGATTTGCATCATTCTGATAAAATAATCCTCCAGCAGGTGTTTGACTCCATTTTTTAAACCCCAAAGTATAAGAGAAATGATTTTCGTATTCCTTTACGTAATCTAAACGATAGAAATCGTTGTAGAGTAACATATCGTTAACCCCGCGTTTAAACGAAAGCAAGAAATTATCTTCTTGCACAAACTGTAATTCTTGTCCAGGTATTTTAGTATCTCGTTGAAAACTTGCTCTTATATAATTTTGAGGAAACTCATAAATCGACTTGTTGTTAATTGAGTACGTTGCCGATAAAAAAAACTTCCATTTTTCATCTTTGAAACCATAAGCGGCATAATTCTCAAAATAATAACGTTTGCTTAATTCTGGCGTTGTTCTTCCACCTAAACGCAATCGAAGTCCCTCTACATTATTAAAACTATAAAAGGTATTCACAGGTCCAATTTCGTAAGGACCAAGATTTTGATAACCCGCAAAAAGCAAGGTGACAATTTGCATAGTACGTTTAAATGATGGAAGATTTTGCAGGGTGTCGATATTGCCATAAATCTTTAACTCACTGGCAGAAATTGTATCTAATCGATTTTTTTTCCAGAACAAATCATCTTTTTTGCCTGCATCACCTAAAACTGATGTACTTTTCCCTTGGAAGACAGTATCTGGCAAAGGCGCATCAAACTGGTATTTTTTGAAGGTAACGGTTCGCTCTCCAGTAAAACCAACACCCTTTGTTTTACCGATACCAAAATCCGTAAGCAACTTGCTTTTACTTAAATTATATTTTCCCGCAGCGTTCGGTTCAAAGCTTAAATCAATTTTTAAAGCTCTTACAAAATTCAGGTTTATGTTTTTGTTTACCCCGAATGATGCGCCTGTAATTGCATATTTACCATCATTAGTTACGTATATCTTCCCTTCAAACAGCATATCACCAGTATTACGTGGCGTAAAAGAAAGCTCAATAATTTGCGGTTTCTGATTTTTTAAGGTATCGGTAATAAAGAATTTATAAAACGCTGGCGCACCATCTGCAATCGGACTTAAAAAATCGTTACTAATAACTGATATGTTGTTTTTATAAATATCAATGTCTTGATACATCCGATCGAAATAGGTTTTCATTCCTTTATTATCGATATACCGACTATCAAACTGAACCTGCTTTTGTGCTACAATAACTGTTTTACTCTTTTCGGGTTCTTTACTTAAAAATTTATCCGATAGGCTTTCCTGAATATAAATTGGCAAAAGATTTTTCCCCCCAATTAAGGTTGAATCCTGTTCCTGAAATAGAAATTGATAATTTCGGAACATCTTTTTGTTCTTAAATTTCTCAGACACATTACTTACCGAAAACAACATTTTTTCATATTGCTGATAAGCAACTGTTTGATAACTTTTAATGCGGTTTTCGTCTTTATGCGCAATAACCTGCCTAATCAATTCTACTGCTGGATTATCTTTATTCCGATATTTAATTCTCTTTCCGCCAACAATAATCACTTCATCCAGCGAATTTGAACTCGGCACAAGCAACACATCCGTTTGCTGCGTTGCCGAAGGCATAATATTTTTACTTGCAATGGTGTAACCAACAGAATTAAAACTTAAACCGCTTTGAGGCTCGGCCGAACTTATGTTATAATTTCCATTAACATCGGTTTGAGTACCGATTTTGGTATCCTTAAAAAAAACAGAAACATTAGGCAGCGTTTCTTTGGTTACGGCATCACGTACCGTGCCCGAAACTACAGTTGCCTGAGCAAGAGCATCGCTGCTGAGCAATAAATTTAATATTGAAAACAAGCCAATAAAAAAAGAAATTAACGGTAATTGTTTCATTTAACGGAGAAAATAAACAGCTTTTGCATATAATAATTGTAGCTTATACCAACCGAAATCGATACAAATACTTTGGAGAGCATGTAATTGATATTAAAAAAATGAGTAAAAAAGTAAACGCCAAGCGTTACTAATATTAAGTTGCCAACCCAAACCAAAATATACTTAAGCGCCTGCCATTTGAGTGCTTTTGAAGCCGCATCAAAAACCCAGAACCTATTGATGTAAAAGTTTACCATTCCTCCGCAAACTGTTCCGATAATACCAGCTGTTAAATACCAGGAGCTGAAAAAGTTCGCTACTAGCAGCGTGACTAAAAAATCTACAGCGGTAGCGGTTAATGATGAAGCCTGGGCTTTGAAGTACCTTAACATTAGAGATTAAAATAACCCGAAGGAAACAACCACTTGAAGAACGATGCTTGAATATGCTCCAGCCAATACATCATCGGCCATTACACCTAATCCGCCAGGTAACGCTTCCATTTTTTTGATGTAAAAGGGTTTTAAAATATCGAAAAACCTAAAAAGTATTAAGCCCAGAATAATGTAAACAGGTTTTAACGGTGTCCCCAATAAGGCAATGCACATACCAACAACTTCATCAATAACTACCCTCTGATGGTCTTTGCCCCACTCATCTTCAACAACATCGGCAGAGATTGTGCCTGTTAGCGTTAAAAACAAGGTGATGAGCAGTGGCCATAAATACGGATTTGTATAAATGGTTTGCGAAAAGTACCAGCAAAGGCAGGTCGCGATTGCAGCGATGGTTCCTGCCCCTTTGCCAATGTACCCTATGCCGAAAACGGTTGATATGATTTTATGGAATAGCACTACAGCGTTTCTACCAATTCTTCTTCATAATCTTGCCCTAAATGCGTAATAAGCTCCTCGCCCATTATGTAGCGCAAAGTATTTTGAAGTTTCATTAATTGTTTAAAAATGTCGTTTTCTGCAGGTACACCTGGAATGGTTTGTGGCGATTTTAAATAGAACGATAACCATTCTTGAATACCAGACATATTAGCTCTTTTCGCCAAATCCATAAACAAAGCCAAATCCAAAACAATTGGTGCAGCTAAAATCGAATCGCGGCATAAGAAGTTAATCTTGATTTGCATTTTATAACCCAACCACCCGAAAATATCGATGTTATCCCAGCTTTCTTTGTTATCGCCATGCGGCGGATAATAGTTAATTCTGATTTTATGGTACATATCGCCATACAAATCTGGATTTACTTCTGGTTTAAAAATATCTTCCAGTACGCCTAATTTTGATACTTCTTTTGTTTTAAAGTTATCTGGGTCATCCAATACTAAACCATCGCGATTACCTAAAATATTATCAGAGAACCAGCCATTAACACCTAAAGAACGTGCTGCTAAACCTGGCGCCAAAATGGTTTTCATTAAGGTTTGACCAGTTTTAAAATCTTTCCCAGCGATTGGCGTATTGGTTTCTTTTGCCAATTCGATTAAAGCTGGAATATCTACCGTTAAGTTTGGAGCACCATTAGCAAAAGGAACGCCTAATTTTAAAGCTGCATAAGCATAAATCATACTTGGTGCAATTAGTGGATCGTTATCTCTTAAGCCTTGTTCAAAGGCCCCAAGCGATTCGTGAACCGCAGATGGTTCAAAATAAATTTCGGTAGAACCACACCAAACCAATACAATTCTATCGCAGTTATTTTCGCTTTTGAAGTTTTTAATATCTTCCATCACCTCTTGCGCCAACTCGTACCTGTTTTCGGTTTGCTTAACATGCGTACCTGTAAGGTTTTTTACATAATTCCGATCAAATGCAGCACGCATTGGTTTTATTGCCTGTAATTCCTCACGCACGTCACGCAGAAGGTTTGCATCTAAAACTCTTGCATTAAGTGCAGCTTCGTAAACGTTATCTTCATATACATCCCAACCACCAAAAACGAGGTTTTCGAGATTTGCCAAAGGCACAAAATCTTTAATTTTTGGTTCTTTTTTCTCCGTTCTTTTACCAATGCGGATGCTTCCCATTTGGGTTAAAGAGCCAATTGGTTTTGATAAGCCTTTTTTTACAGCAGCTACCCCAGCAATCATGGTTGTGGCAACAGCACCAAGACCTGGCATTAATATTCCAAGTTTGCCATCGGCTGATTTTACTTGTTCTTTCATTCTATCTTATTTTAATTTTATTTATAACCAATTATTTTCTTTGTACCAGGTAATCGTTTCCTTAATACCACCTTCCAATTGGTATTTTGGTTTAAACCCAATATCATTTTGTAAACTGTCTATACTACATGCCCAACTGCTTGCGGTTAATTCTTTTATTTTATCCACGTTAAGCGTTGGTACTTTATTAAATACCTTGTAGGTGTGCTCCAGGCCCCATGCGAGCCCCTTAATAATTGCTGATGGTACCTTAACTACAAGTGTTTTCTTTTTTAATGCTAGCCTGGTGTATTCTGCTAAAGAGAAGCGATTGTAAATTTCACCATCAGAAATGTGGTAAGTTTTATAAACCAAATCCGACTTGAGCACCTTTAAAATGGCCTCTGCCAAATCTGTAACATGTATAAAAGTTAGTGGTTGCTGCTGCGTTCCTATGTGAAACTCCAAACCCGAATTAATTGCTTTTATCAAGATAAAAATGTCTTTTTCGCGGGGACCATAAACTGCAGTCGGCCGAAATACAATTAATGGCAAATTTTTAAGCTGACTTAAATAGGTTTCGGCTAAAGCTTTGCTTCTTCCGTAATCTGTTACTGGGTTGGATAAACTAATTGCATCATGTTGACCCAATAATGGACCTCTTGCAGCCAAACTACTTACAAACACAAATTTTTCTATTTTATGAGTAGCCGTCGATGCCGCGATTGCAAAGTTTCGGGTGTAAATTGCGTTGATATGAAAATAAGCTTCACGGTTTTTTGCCTTGGTTGTAGCAGCCGCATGAATAATGTAATTGTATTTCTTTTCTTCGATATGATGTTTCATATGCCCTATCGATTCGAAATCTAATTCAACATAATTAACAGCAAAATCGGCTAAATGAGCAACTATGCTTTGCCTGCGTACACTAACATAAACTTCCAGATTATTATCTAAAGCCGCCTGAATAAGATGATATCCAACAAATCCAGTTGCACCAGTAATCAACACCCGCTTTTTCATATCGCCTTTTCTAAAATTCTATATTTTCGGTATAGCTTTCCCCCTATATCCTCAATTGGCTTGTTAATCATATCGTTATGATCCAACGTCCAGCTTGCTTCGGCATATTTCATATTCTTTGCAGAAAAACTCTTAATAATATGTCCATATAAGCATGCCTCAATGCCCATTTTTCGATATCCATCAACTACCCCAAGCAATAAAATTCTAATGCCGTCTATCTTTTTCTTACCCGTTAAAAGCTTAATTAAGCCTGTCGGAAATAATCGTCCACGTTTTATTTTAATCTGAATTTGGTTGATATCAGGAATTGCCAAGGCAAAGCCAACAATTTTGCCGTTTTGCTCAGCCATTATGCAGAAATCTGGATCAAGAATGAGTTTTAAGTCTTTCGCTGTATAATCAAACTCCTTATCCGTCATAGGTACAAAACCCAGGTTTTTATCCCAAGCCTTGTTATAAACCTCACGGATAGCTTCTTTATCCTGATTAAAGTTCTTCATATTGATGGTCCGAATCACGATATCATTCCGTTTTAAACGCTCTTCAATCCGATCAATCAATTTTACCGATCTATCGCTATAATTACCCGTAGTATATCGATAGGCTCTTAAATCAACATTTTTTTCGAAACCTAATTGCTCTAACCTATTAAGGTAATAAGGTGCGTTATATGGCATCATGGCAACTGGAGGCCCATCAAAACCATCTATCAGTAAACCACAGGTTTCATTTGTCGAGAAATTTACTGGCCCTAAAATCCGATTTAATCCTTTTTCTGCTAGCCAGTTTTGAGCGGCCTCGAATAATAAACTAACTATATCCTGACTGTTAACAACATCGAAAAAGCCAAAAAAACCATCTGTAGCATTATATAATTTATTATGGTTGGTGTTGTTAATTGCAGCAATCCGTCCAACTATTTTTTCATCTTCATAAGCTAAAAAAAGTTGAATTTCCGAGTGCTCATAAAAAGGATGCTTTCCTGGAGAAAGCAAATCGCGTTGAGCTATAAAAAGCTCTGGCACATAATTTACATCATCAGCATAAAGCTCATGCGGAAAATCAATGAATGCACCAAGCTCAGTTTTAGTTGAAACTTTAACTATTTTTTTCATGATTGTAGCCCCACCAAATCAACATTAACAGCTTTAAAAGCACTTGTAAGTTTTTCTATGGCAATTTCGATTTGCTCAAAACTGTGCGTAGCCATTAAAGAAAACCTAATGAGCGAAGAACCTGACGGAACCGCAGGAGAAACTACTGGATTTACAAACACCCCATTTTGCTGCAAGATGTTGGTAATCATAAAAGTTTTAGTATTATCTCTAATATAAACTGGAATAATTGGGCTATTGCTATGACCAATATCAAAGCCTGATTCTAAAAGCAGTTTTTTTGCATATTCTGTATTTTGCCAAAGCTTATCAATACGCTCAGGCTCAGACTCGATGATATCTAGAGCAGCAATTACACTTGCTACGGCCGAAGGCGGCATACTTGCGCTAAACATAAGCGAGCGGGCACGATGTTTTATAAATTCTATCGTTGCGGCATCACCAGCAATAAAACCACCTAAAGAGGCTAGTGATTTACTGAATGTACCCATTATTAAATCGACCTTATTGGTAAGATTGAAATGAGATGCCGTTCCAGCGCCATTAAAACCAATTACACCCAAACTATGGGCATCATCCATCATCACGTTAGCGCCAAATTCATCAGCAATTTGAACCAATTCTGGTAGATTAACCAAATCGCCTTCCATACTGAAAATACCATCGGATACGATTAACTTTGCTGCATCTTCTGGTAATCTGCTCAATTTCCTCCTCAAATCGCCCATGTCGTTATGAGCGTATTTTATCGTTCTGGAAAAAGATAATCGACTTCCATCTATAATTGAGGCATGGTCATACTCGTCTAAAATCAAATAATCATTCCGATCAAGCAAACAGGAAATTACCCCTAAATTAACCTGAAAACCTGTACTAAAAAGTACAGCTGCCTCTTTAGAAACATACTCCGCTAAACGGTTTTCTAAATTTATATGAATATCGAGCGAGCCATTTAAAAACCTTGAACCTGCACAGCCTGTTCCATATTTTTCTATGGCAATTTTTGCTGCTTCTTTTATTTTGGGGTGGTTAGTTAGACCTAAATACGAATTCGATCCAAACATCAGCACCTTTTTTCCATTAATAATCACTTCAGTGTCTTGAGCAGATTCTATTGATCTGAAGTAAGGATAAAGCCCTTTTTCCTTAATGATAGAGGCATCTTTAAATGCATCAATCCTATCTATTAATTTTTTGCGCATACTGGATGGTAATACTCCCTTATTTTATTGTTTATTAAAACCCTTGTCTTTTTTGTTTGCACGCATTTGGCGCAAAAACAAGTTCCATCAGATTATTATTTGCAAACAATTTGATAACGCAATTTTAACGTTGAATGCCTCGATAAAAAAGGTTCAAAAGTGGGAACTATTGGTCAAAAAGGTGGATTGAAAAAATGTGACATTTAAATGAATTGACTATTCGACTTCCTGACTTTTATTATAAATAGGTAAAACAGTAGAAATTAAGCGATTACAAAGCAAATACTCAAACAAAAATCTATATATCAATAAGTTATTGACAATTAAAAATCAATCAAACGATTAAATTCTTATCAGAAATTAGTCATAATAAAAAAAATAAATTTGAAAAATAGATTGAAATATTAGATTTGCTATCGTCAAAAACAGTCAGATATCAGGGGATTATATTGCGAAAAATGAGGCTTTATTTTTATTAAGAAAGGCGTGGAAATATCTGTTAAAAAACTGTTACGAAACACTAAAAATCCATGCAGCAACAGCTTCTTAACAATAACGATCAGGTCGTTAATATCGACAAGAAATTTCCGCCATTAGAAGATTTGGAAGTTAGCTATTTCGAGAACTATATTCCTGATTTTTGCCACAATCAACCCTTTCGGGCCAGCTCCTACGCATTCATCCTAATTATTAAGGGAAAGTTAAATATTAAGACTAATTTCTTGCCCGAAACTTTAAAAGAAAGGGATATTCATTTTGTTTTTCCAGATTCAATTTACGAGATCACCAACGATCCGAACATATCCTTTATAAAGGTTGGATTCAGCAAAGCGTATTTAAAAAAACAGGGTATATTTTTAAGTAGCGCTCAAAGTTATAGATTATTTATGACGCAATCCATTAATAAGTTTTCACTTACTAAGGAAGAGTATACAGATTTATATCATGATATAATTTCTTTACAAAAAAAATTAAAACTCCAGGCAGATATCCCTCATCGAAATGAAATTATTAGAAATAGTTTCACAGAAATAGTTTACGATTTGATTTTGCTAAGCAACAAAAGACAGGTTTTAGAGCCCGCAAAAAGGGATAGCAAACTGGAGTTAACAACTAATTTTCTTAATTTACTTTCAGAGCATTTTAAAGAAGAAAAACGGGTAATTTATTATGCAAATAAATTATGTATTACGCCAAGGCATCTTTCGCAAGTAGTAAAACAAGTAACTGAAAAAACCGCAGGAGAGCTTATAGACGATATAGTTATCGGGGAAGCAAAAATTTTACTGAATAATCCGTTGCTAAATATTTCTGAAGTTGCATTAGCATTGAAATTTAGCAATTCCTCTTTCTTTGGGAAATTTTTCAAAAAGCAAACCGGCCTTTCTCCCTCTGATTACAAACAAAAAAATCCGATTGCACAGCATACTATTTTTTAAGATAAGCCAAAACTTTTCTGTGCTTTTTTCTCTATTCCTGATCGTGCCATGTACGATTTTCATTCCATTTATCTTTAAACAGGGCTATAAAAAATTGAGTCAGATTAATCCTTTATCACTATTAAGTGACAAGTATTATATTTGAAATAAAACCACCGAATAGTCACATATTTATGAGCTTGGTTTAGTTATAAACAATTAACCGAAATAATAGATTAATTGGCCCACATTGCAAACATTAAATTTGATGAAAACAGCCAACACAAAAAGAATGACCATATTTTTAGTTCTCAGCTTGATATCAATATTAGCCATAATAATTTCATCCATAATCTTAATAAATACCAATGGTATGGACCAAAGGCTACAAGGGTGGGTAAACTTACTTTGGATTCCTCTAGCACTTGTATTTCTGATTATTGATCGAGTTTGTGTAAGAAAATTTGGTACTAGAGCCGTAAATAAGATCGAATTTTATATTTTAAGCATCTTATTTTTACTGTTTATAATTAACTGGATCAGACTGCAGCTTCAGAAATAGAAATCAGGAAACCAATATATTCTTAAAGATATTAAATCTGTTAGCAAGATACTTGCCCTCTTTAACAGAAAAAGCCTAACAGTAAACAATATCTGTTAGGCTTTTGCTTGGTGGATTATGCCGTCCTATTGTAGAACAGTTTGGCTTTTGAAATCATACACAATAACCGCTTTTAGCTTCCTCCTTATACTGTCTATAAACACTAGTGTTACAGTTAAGGAATTGGTTTCCCTTAAAACGCCAACATTAACTATCAGTAAAACATTTTTTTGCTGTAACAGATTATACTTTAAAACAATTAGTATATTTATAAACTTTATTTAATCAAATTAGTTTATAAATACTTAAACTAATTTCAATGTTTAATCATGAGGTTTAAGAGCAAAAATATCCTTGTTATCGGCGCAAGCTCTGGTATCGGATTCGATTTGGTTAATTTACTACATATAGAGGGAGCGAATATTTTCACCGCCAGCAGAAACAGTTCACCGCTATGGCCTGATTCCGTTCGCTATCTGGAAATGGATGTGATGAGTTCGACAGCAGCATTAGTCTCATTCTTACCCGATGAACTCGATGGCCTGGTATACTGTGTTGGAAACATCAATCTTAAGCCATTTGCACGAATGACAGAAAGCGATTTTATTGATGATTTCAAACTCAACGTAGTTGGGGCTGCCACATCTATACAACAATCCTTAAAATCTTTAAAGAATGCTTCCTCAGCATCTATTGTGCTAATAAGTTCTGTTGCAGCAAGAACTGGAATGGCTTTTCATGCGAGTATTGCGGCGTCCAAAGCAGCAATTGAGGGCTTATCGATCTCATTAGCAGCAGAATTAAGCAGTAGTCAAATCAGGGTAAATATAGTTGCACCGTCTTTAACGGATACACCGCTTGCTTCAAAACTACTTAACACGCCCGAAAAAATGGATGCATCAGCAAAAAGGCACCCATTGGGAAAATACGGAACGCCAAAAGACATCAGCGCTGCCATTGCATTTTTACTCTCGGCAGAGAGCAGTTGGATAACTGGGCAAATTATTCCGGTAGATGGAGGCCTTGGTAATTTAAAAACAACATTTTAGTAAAGAATAGAACCTAACGAAATCGAAATTATAAACCATTACAATAAAAAAAGATGATGTACAACCTTCTAAACGACTTATTGTTGTTGGTAAAAACATACGAAAGTAGCAGCATGGATGCAAAGGACGATTTAAAATCTTTTCTAAAATGGAGTAATACGCAATCCGATCAAGGCGGAAATATAAAATCCGAAGAACCTGAATGGACTGGGAAAATTAATGGTCGTTCTGCAGATAGCGTAATCAATACGGCCCTTGTTCATCTCTACAGATATGCTAAAATACAGGCGAAAGCAGCCATAACCAATAGTTTATTTTCAACCCCCGATGAATTCATATACCTAATTAACCTCCAGTCTGCTGGAAATATGAGTAAATCAGCATTAATAAAAGAAAACATTCACGATAAGCCAGCGGGAACATTAATCATTAAACGCCTTCTGGATAAGGGCTTAATCACCCAACAATCCTCTGGGATTGATAAACGCAGTATGATTATGAGCATTTCGGCAAAAGGAACACAGGAACTGAACAAAAGTATGGACAAAATACGGGCTGCATCGGCCAACGTAACAGGCCCACTTATTCTCGAAGAAAAAATTAAACTTATTACTTTGCTTCAGAAACTCGAAGACTTCCATTTTGCTCAAAATTTTGAAAAAATTTAAGACTGATATTGAATGAAAATTATTTTTGATCGTGTATCTGCAAAGTGCAGTAAAATGGTAACCAAAACCTACAGCACCAGCTTTTCTATGGGTATCCGTTTTCTAGACAAAAGCCATCAGGAAGCCATTTATGCAATATATGGATTTGTAAGGCTAGCCGATGAAATTGTAGATAGTTTCCATGATTACGATAAGCCGCAGCTGCTTTGGAAGTTTAAAAGGGACTGCAATGAAGCGATTCAGGATCAAATTAGCCTGAACCCTATTCTTAATGCTTTTCAAAAAGTTGTAAACCAATATAATGTAAAACAAGAACTCATAGATCTTTTCCTGGAAAGCATGGAAATGGACCTTCGCCAGGAAGAATATACACCTCAAAAATACGAACGCTACATATTGGGGTCGGCACAGGTTGTAGGCTTAATGTGCCTCCAGGTTTTTGTACAAGGTGATGCCGCAAGTTATGAGCGGCTAAAAGAATCTGCTATGAAGCTTGGCTCCGCTTTCCAGAAAGTAAATTTTTTACGAGATGTTAAGGCAGATTTTCAGCTCTTGAACCGAAGTTACTTTCCTGGAGTGGATTTATCTAGATTTTCCATTGCTGAAAAACTTGTTATTGAGAAAGAAATAGCAGAAGAATTTGAAGCAGCATTGCAAGGCATAAAGCAATTGCCCAAATCATCACGAAGAGGTGTTTATTTGGCCTATATCTATTATAAAAAGCTTTTTGATAAGATTAAAAGGAAAACTACAAATGAAATCATGAGTGAAAGAATTCGAATTTCAAATCCCCAAAAATTCGTACTTATGCTTAGTTCTATGTTTAAAAGCAGGTATTACGGAATTTGATTAGAAGATGAAAGCAGTTAAAAAGGAAAATCTGCCCTCCAAAATCTGTGCAAATTGCGAGAAGCCGTTTACTTGGCGCAAGAAGTGGGAAAAAGTGTGGTTGGAAGTAAAATATTGCAGTGATAAATGCAGAAGCAACAAGGGTTTATCGAATTGCTAAAAAAACAGTTAGATCGATTTTTAGAAAACCACTATTTAGCTTTTTGAACCATGCTAGCAAGACTACCTAAAGTTTTCAGTTTAAACTTTAATTCTTCGGTCCAGGGTAAACCTATATTTAAGCGCATACAATTTTCAAACTGGTTCTGCAGGGTAAACATTCTGCCTGGTGCAATACTGATCTTATGTTTTATAGCCAGGTTATAAAGATTTAAGGTATTAGTTCCTTCAGGCAACTCTACCCAAATGGCCAAGCCTCCCTGTGGCCTACTGGTTTTGGTCCCAACCGGAAAATATTCGGCTATAGCTTGTACATAATTTTGGTAATTGCTATATAATGTTTTGCGTAGGCTACGGAGATGATGCTCGTATTTGCCAGACTTAAAGAAATTCCCCACTGCTTCCTGAATAAGTGATGTTGAGGAGATGGAATGGATAAGCTTCAATTTTAGCAGCTTGGCTTTGTATTTTCCTGGAGCAATCCAGCCAACTCGAAATCCTGGCGCCAAAGTTTTGGAAACCGAACTGCACCAAAGCACATTTCCATCAACATCGAAAGATTTACAACATTTAGGGCGGTTCGTCCCAAAGTAAAGGTCTCCGTAGATATCATCCTCAATGAGTGGAATCTCGCTGGCAGCCAATAGGCTAACCACTTTTTCCTTTGCTTCATCTGGCATGCAGCTTCCCATGGGTGTATTAAAATTAGGAACCAATAAACAGATGCTTATTGTAGGAATTACTTTTTTGAGTGCATTTACATCTATACCAGTAACTGGGTGTGTCGGAAGTTCAAGCACCTTAAGTCCCAAACTAATAATCAGTTCGAGGGTGCCAGGAAAGCAGGGACTCTCCACGGCAATGGTATCCCCAGGCTTTGCCAAGGCCATTAGACAAAACGAAAGTGCATTCATTCCACCATTGGTGGTAACGATATCATTTTCATCAAGATTCCCACCCCAGGCGGGAGAGCGAGCGGCAACCATTCTCCGCAATTTCAAATTTCCTTGCAAAGGCTCATATTCCGTTCCACCACCTTTTAATGCCCGCGTAGCTAGGATAATCTCTTTTTTCAATTTCGCGAAAGGCAAAAGATCGCCCGATGGCACGCCAATGGAAAAAAGGGTAAGGTCGGCACTCCCCATATTTGAATATACTTGTGTAATAATCTCATCAGGTTCTGTGTCGGTGGCAATGAGGGATGGGTTGCTCGATTGAGAAAGTGGTAAGTTTAGTTCAGGCCTATTGGTTACATAATAACCTGATTTTGGCTTAGACTCGATTAGTGACAGACCTTCAAGTTCTAGAAATACACGTTTTGCGGTATTCATACTAATATTGTGTTCTTCACATAGCTTTCTAACGGAAGAAAGCTTTTCCCCTGGTGTAATAATACCGTTTTTAATTTGATGCGCAATACGCTCAACTACCTCATTATATAAGAAAACCTTTTCCATGCTCTAAACTGTGTCCATTCAAATATACAAATCTGATACTGTAATAACTTAGTTCTTCTGGTTAATATTGCACATCCAAAGCTTACAGCTAATGCTGGATATTAAATTTATTTGATTAATGAAAAACCTAAAATATTATCTGGCAGCTATTCTCGCTTTCTCGATATGGGGAACTTTTAGTTTAGTTTTAAAACCATTGCACGCTTACTTTGCTCTTGATATTTTGTTTTATCGCGTATTCAGTTGTGCAATATTGATGTCAATCATATCAATTCTTTTCAAACGCAAGGCGATGAAAGAGAATTTTGAGCATTTTAAAAGATTACAAAAGAAAAAAAGAAATCAAATTATTGGCTTGAACATTGGAGCCAGTATCTTTTTAACGATCAATTGGTTCTCCTTTATTTACGTAATGAACCATATTAATGTACGTGCAACTTCAGTAGCCTATCTTATTTGTCCAGTTCTGACAACTGTGCTAGCTTACCTTTTTTTACGGGACAAACTGGAAACAAGGCAATGGTTCGCTGTATTTTTAAGCTGTATAGGATGTATTCTACTTTCCTACTCTAACCTGATCAACATGTTTTACAGTGGAATAATTGGGCTTAGCTATGCTTGTTATCTGATCAGCCAAAACAAAAACACTGGCTTTGATAAGTTCCTGACCTTGAATTTTCATATTGTGTTATCGGCAATTACCCTATTACCATTTTATCCATACTATTCAGGTCCTTTGCCTACCCAAATAAACTTCTATTTTTATGTAGAAATCATAGCTATTGTTTATACAATTATCGCATTGTTCTTGAATTTATATGCTTTAAGTGGAATTAGTTCATCAAAAGTTGGAATGATCCTTAATTTAAATCCCATTATTGCCTTCATGCTATCCGTTGTTGTATATCATGAGCCACTAGGCGTAATTCCAGTTGTCGCTTACAGCATCATCCTGATCGCTGTTATTATTTTTAATAGTGATAGCTGGTTTAAGTCGATTGGCTGGAAAATTTAACACCGTAACAAGTAATACGCTCAAACAACTGGTAACAGCAAATTAAAAATATTGATTCTGGGCGAAAACCATAATTTAGTTAATCCATTAATTTACTGATCTTATATTTTTCATAAAAATGAATTTTAAGCCAAAACTTGGTGGCTGAAATCATTTATAGAATAAAAAAGCCTTAACAATCAAGTTGTTAAGGGCTTAAATTTAATGTACCGATCAGCGGGAGTACTTTCAATATTTAAAAGCGTTTTTACTGCTTATTGAGCCTATAGTGGACGATTTAAAATTGAAAGGATTTATATAATTTCGAGCCAAATTTTAGAAATTACTTCAGCTAAAAACGCTTGACTGGGAAACTTTGAACCGAAAAACTTGACATTCTATCTGGTAGTAATTTATCCCCAAATTTCCTGTAATTCAAATTATCAAAAACTCATTATCAAAAATTAAATATTTCATTTGATTAATGGAATGAGTTTATGAGAATCTACGAAAAAGGCGAAGGTCAGCAGAATAAAAGTAAGCGACTTCGCAAACTATAAAATTCCTAAGTCCTACCTCCCAGAAACTTATTAAATAACGAGGGAATAGTGATATTTTACGTCTACCCTAGTTATAGTGCCTTCATAGATTGAATTTGCTCCGTAGCATTTAGCATCAGTGAATAGTCCAAGTAAAGCCGTGAATTGTTAACTAATCGCCTATTTATATCAGTGACCTTTGTAATGGTTTAAAAATACATGGCAATCATGTAAATCAAAAAAGAATTAAGACTAGACAATATGGAAACAGATAAAAAAAACATGAAAACTACAGTTGCAATTATAGGGGCAGGTGTGTCGGGGTTAACGCTCGCCACTTTCCTGCAAAAATCAGGAATACCTTGCATTGTGCTAGAAAGACGTGATCGTGCATACATTGAAATGCGGCAGCGTGCCGGCGTTGTTGATGCCCGTGCGGTTCGCATGTTCGAGCAATGGGAGTTGGCAGACAAGCTTCTTGCAGGCCCTGTCGCAGGGACAATAAATTACTGCCTAAACGGCTCAGATCGTATTTTCGAACTTGCCGGAGATGACGGAAGTGGGAGCCGTTTTTGTACTCAGCAAATGCTTGTAGGAAACCTGATGAGGGAACTTCTTGACAACATGAACGGTGATGTTCGCTGGGATGCTAAAGATGTCGCAATCCATAACGAAGAAGGTCAACAACCACACATAAATTATATAGATGAAACCGGCACGCATGAAATTGTCTGCGACTATATCGCCGGCTGTGATGCCGACCTCGGGGTGAGCCGGGCATCTATCCCGGATGGCATTTTAACAAAGTATACCCATGAATTCGGTTATGCCTGGTTGGCTGCGCTTGTTGAAGCACCTGTTACAGGGCATTCTATTATGGGCGTTAGTAACTACGGCTGTGTTGCGCAATTACCTCGTGGCCCTCTTAGAAGTCGTTACTATCTGCAGTGTGCATTGAGCGATAATGCCCAGGATTGGCCAGACGAAAGGGTTTGGGACGAGATCCGTCTGCGGTTGAATGATCAGACTGTTCAGAATGCGGTAATCCATGATAAGTTTTTCGTTCCATTACGATCTGTAGTTCATGCGCCAATGCAATACCACAACCTATTTCTTGTAGGTGATGCCGCGCATCTTGTACCACCGACAAGTGCAAAGGGAATGAACCTTGCGCTGTACGATGTAGATATTCTTTCTCAGGCAATTGTACGTGCGGTACGCGACCATAATATTGATGGGCTTACAAACTACTCTGATACCGTATTGCCACACATCTGGAACTACCAGGATTTTGCGGTGTGGATGACAGACATGATGCATGATGCCGGAGATCCTGCCCAAAACGGAACCTTTCGACAAATGACTGCGCGTGCCCGTCTAGATAATTTATTCAGCTCTCCAACAGCGGCAAAGCTCCATAATGAATACCAACACGGTTTAAATTAAAATCTATACATAGTTCGGTGGACAGGTGATTTGTCCACCGCTTTAACCGCTTTATAGCAGATTTATTTATTATTTATGCCGACCTTTAATGTAATGAGCAAAAATTTGAAAATACCGGTTCACCGCATGGACGATTGGTTTTCAGGCATCTATCTAAACCCTTTGGCATCGACCATTCAGCCGGGCAGGGGTATAAAGTCTCGGAGCCCCATCGGCACGACTTCTACTACTGTGTGCTGGTAGATAAAGGAAGCATGGAAATGGAAGTTGATTTTAAAAAAGTTCGGCTTATTGATCAAACCCTTTTTCTTTCCTATCCAGGTCAGATACATCAAATCAATTCCGCACGAATGGAGCATGGCTGGTTTTTAGCCTTTGATCCATCTATGCTGGATGAACAGCTTAAAAATATCCTGGATCAATGTTTATCAGAAATTATACTTACGCCTTTATCTCCTGAGCAATCTACTGGCCTCTGCATTTCAATGGATAACCTTTTTGCCATTTATAATGACCCGCAACATATGTTTCGGCAAGCCATTACGCAATCAATGGTTACTGCCCTTATCTATCAGCTCGCCTCAATCTACCTATCCATGGAACGCTTCAGTCTAATCAGACATTCAGCAAGAAGTATCGAAATTACTAAAGCATTCAAACAAGTGCTTCGTCATCATCTCAAAACCATCCGTCGGGCATCCGAGCTCGCTGAAAAAATGAATATCACAACGAGCTATCTCAATGATACTGTTAAAGCAGTTACCGGTTTTTCGGTCACCTATTATATTCAACAAGAAATGATGCGGGAAGCGCAACGGCTATTATACTATTCCAGCCTTTCTGTGAAGGAAATTGGGAATACCTTGGGATTTGAGGATGAAAAATATTTTAATCGCCTATTTAAAAAAGTGATTGGCATTTCACCTGGAGCCTTTAGGAAAAAAGCTACTAACTAATTCCAAAAATAATATTAGCTTGTTTCTCGATAAACGGTGGAATAATGATAATAGATTACGCAAATACAATCCGTTTTGCAACCTATAATTCCAAGTCATGATATGAACTTTCTAAATGTAATTTGACTGTAAAATCAAAAGGGATCTCTAAGAAAAAATGTACCCAGTGCTGGTCCCGATAGCCTTCGGGACGAACCGGCAAGGTTTCCCACAGGTGTTTGAGACCAGCGCGTCTACCACCCCGATAGCCATCGGGGCCGCCGTCATTGATACCTTTCTCTTAATTTTGTAATGATATCAGGGTACTTCTTCAGATTTTCAATATATGGAACACTCTTCATTTTTTTAATATGGGTTTCGATAGATCTTGCCTGTTGATAATTTAAATCCGTAACCGAAAAGAATAGCAGCCAATCATCAGTCTTTGCTGTAAAACTATCTTCAAAGTCTCTATTGACATGTTGGGCTAGTCGCTGCGATAAATCATTGCAGCTCCCAATGTAAAATCTATTCAGATTTTTTGAATATAAAATATAAACTGATGCCATAACCAAGAATAAAAAAAGCCTTAGAAGAATCTAAGGCTTTAGTCAAGTACCCAGTGCCGGAGTCGAACCGGCACGGTTTCCCACAGGTGTTTGAGACCAGCGCGTCTACCAATTCCGCCAACTGGGCATTAATGTGCGGGGCTGCAAATGTATATAACGAAAGCCTAAATCGCAAAATTATTTTAAAATAGATGTTAATCTACTGTAATTCAACTACAATGCTCGTTCATCTTTTAATTTCCGATCTACAACGAAAGGCATAAACGGTAATAAAGAGGCTAAGAAAATTAAAACAGCCTTACCAAACTTCCATTTTTGCTCTTGCCAGGCTAACACCAAAAGTGCAGCATAAAGCACAAATAATAAACCATGTGCCCAGCCTGTATATTTTACTGCCAGAGGCATATCTGCATAATATTTTAACGGCATGGCTACAAATAGCAACAGCAAGTAAGAAATGCCTTCTAAAACGGCAACTTTTCTAAAAATGGAAAGTGAACTCATGTATCTGATTGTTTGTTCGAAAGTAAGGCAAACAAGCTGACTAACAAAAACAAAAAAATGATTTTACAATCAGCTGTTATTGAAACTTCAATAGCGCTTTAAGGTACATGCCCGCAATCGTAACACGTAAACTAATTAATTTATTTACATTGCTTAGCTCATTGCATATCGATCGGATGTCCATCCGTAGCTGAGCCCAGTCCTAGGGCATGATGATTGCATTTTAAGGCATATATTATGCATACATAGTTTTCAACTGCAAATCATCTATATTTTAGGAAGTTTCTCCCTAATTCGGTTAATATATTTTTGACGGTAAAAAATATCCTTTATTGAAACCAGCATTATTTCAGATTCTAATGGATTTTGATCAAACTGATTTATTAATTGATTTAATTCATGCTCCAGGTCTTTCTCAATTGAATCAACATTGTTTCGTACCTCCTTTAATTTCTCCGCATCAGGCTCAAATTCCAGATCCATTAAGGCTTCATTTACATCCATCATATCCATTAAAAAAGACTGAGGTAATTGATAGCCTTCATCGGTTTCAACAATGCCTTTTAATTCCAAAACATATTTTAAACTCTTTTTAGGATTGCTTAAAACCTGATAGGCCTTGTTATTCAAGGTAGATAAATCTAAAACTTCCTGTTGCTTCTCTTCGCTTTCGTTGGCATAAAAATCGGGGTGAAACCGTTTACTAAAAGCGTAGAATTTTGCTT
Source organism: Pedobacter ginsengiterrae (assembly GCF_039537385.1). Lineage (NCBI taxonomy): Bacteria > Pseudomonadati > Bacteroidota > Sphingobacteriia > Sphingobacteriales > Sphingobacteriaceae > Pedobacter > Pedobacter ginsengiterrae. The sequence continues at coordinate 121,877 of NZ_BAABAK010000009.1, read as the reverse complement.
TCACCGCATTTAAATCAGGATTAAACTGAATCGGTAATTCGTAAAACTCAAAATAATTAGGTTGTTTTTTTTGCTCACTCATGGGGTATAAATTAAAAAACCGCAGCCATTAAGAATTCGAGATTCTAATAGCTGCGGCAATTATATAAAATTGGTTTTACTTACCGAATATTTTTAAAATATCATTACCAAAAGCAAACACCATTAAACTAATCAATATCACAAAACCAGCAATTTGGGCTTTTTCTAAAACTTTTTCGCTTACAGGTTTGCGCTGTACCATTTCAATTAAAAGAAATACCACATGACCACCATCTAAGCCTGGAATTGGCAATAAATTCATAAAAGCCAACGCCATAGAGATTAAACCAGTTAAGGTCCAGAATTTAACCCAATCAAATGTACCACCATAAACTTTTGCAATACCAATCGGGCTGCTAATGTTACGTGCACTAACTTTGCCCGTTATCATTTTGCCAATGCCTTTGGCATTATCCATAAACGTACTCCAGGCCATGTTTGCGCCAATTGGTAGTGCAGCAAACAAACTATAGTTAATGGTTTTGCGTTTAATTTCATTAAAGTGACCGTAGAAACCAATTGCTCCCGCAGTATCAACTGTAACGTTTAATTCCAATGGTTGCCCGTTTCTGTCAATCGAAAGGGCTACAGTTTTACCTTTTTTCTTCAACACAAGCGGTTTCACTTCATCCTGATAAGTAACAGGAACACCATCAACAGCGGTAATTCTATCGCCAACCTTCATTCCAGCTTTTACTGCGCCATAGCCACTCATAAGGCTGTCAACAATGCTTTTTAAGCGTGGTTCAGCAAACAAGCTTTTCCCATCAGCTACTTTATTTAGGAAATCATCTGGAACTTGAATTTCGATTGTTTTATCACCACGAATAACCGTAAGCATGGTATTTCCCATTAAAACTTTCGAACTTTTTAATTCTTCGAAACGGATTACCTTATTTCCGTTTATTGCTAAAATTTTATCGCCATTTTTTAAGCCGATATCGGAAGCGACTTTACCTACCTGAATACCGTTTACAACTGCACTATTAGGCGTAAAAGTTTCTCCGTATTTAAATGTAAGCATCCAAAAAATAATGATACCCACAATAACATTAACGATAATCCCCCCGAGCATTACAATTAAACGCTGCCATGCTGGTTTAGAGCGGAACTCCCAAGGTTGAGCTGGTTGAGCCATTTGCTCGGTGTCCATACTTTCATCAATCATTCCCGCAATCTTAACATAACCACCTAACGGCAACCATCCCACTCCATATTCTACATCTCCTTTTTTGAAACTAAAAAGTTTAAAACCCCATGCATCAAAAAACAAATAAAACTTTTCTACCTTGATACCAAATGCCCTGGCTGCCAGAAAATGCCCTAATTCGTGTAATATTACCAATATAGACAATCCGAGCAGCAGTTGCCCCGCCATAATCAATCCATTCATATTCTATTATAAAATTTTATGTTAGATGTTAAAATATACTTTTTGTTACTAATTCGGCCGCTAAGATACGGCTATGTTTGTCAGTTTCTAAATAATCGTCTAATTGTGGGTTTTCAACAAAGTTAATTTCCTCCATGCAGCGCTCAATTACATCACTCATTTCCAGGAAACCAATCTTATCGTTCAAAAATGCCTCTACCACAATTTCATTTGCAGCATTTAAAATACAAGGCATATTCCCTCCTTTTCTTAACGATTGAAACGCTAATTCCAAATTTCTAAACGTTTCCATATCGGCTTTTTGAAAGCTAAAACTTGGGTAATCCAAGAAGTTAAAACGCTTAAAATTGTTTTTTAGCCTATCGGGGTAATTAATTGCATATTGAATCGGCAATTTCATATCTGGTATGCCCATTTGCGCTTTCATCGAACCATCCGTAAACTGCACTATAGAATGAACGATAGACTGTGGATGAACAATTACATCAATTTGCGCTACATCTAAACCAAACAGCCACTTAGCCTCGATTACCTCTAAGCCCTTATTCATTAAACTAGCAGAATCGATGGTAATTTTGGCGCCCATAACCCAGTTCGGGTGTTTTAAAGCTTGTTCTTTTTTAACTGTGGCTAAAAAATCTTTGTTTTTACCAAGAAAAGGGCCTCCCGATGCGGTAAGATAAATTTTTTCGATTTCGTTTTGCTCCTCGCCTACCAAACATTGAAAAATTGCCGAGTGCTCGGAATCTACAGGAAGTATTTTAACCTGATTTTCGATTGCTAATTGCGTAACTAATTCGCCCGCAACAACTAAGGTTTCCTTATTGGCTAAAGCTATGTTTTTACCAGCGTTAATTGCCGCCATTGTTGGTTTTAAACCTACTGAACCCATTAAAGCGGTAAGTACAATATCACCTTGTGGATAAACTGCAACTTCAGATAAAGCATCTTCACCCGCTAAAACTTTAATATCAAAAGAAGATAAAGCACTTTTAACCTCTAGATATTTGCTTTCATCACAAATTACCACAGCCTCAGGCTTAAATTCTTTGGCCTGTTGAATAAGTAATTCTGAATTCTTTAATGCAGATAATACTGAAACTTTAAAGATTGCAGGGTTATCCCGAATTACTTCGAGCGCCTGCGTACCTACGCTACCTGTAGAGCCTAATATTATAATTCCTTTAGGCGATTGTTGTATTGATATATTGTTCAATTGTTATTTCCCTGTATTAAATTAATATTTTCATAAAGCTCAAAATTATTTTTTTGCTCTATTTGAAAAGCAGGTTATTGCTTATCGGTTCCGAAAGCCCCGCTGTCCGCTTCAATCTTTTTTAACTGCTGTCATGCGGATAAACGAGGCATCCTTTTCATCGCTTGCAAATGCTTCGTTCCTCAGCATAACAGTTATTGACGGTTGCTGCAATAAAAAAGTATTTTCACTCCCATCGGGTTTATAAAGCAAACGAATTCGCCTTTTTGGATCAACCAGCAATAGGGAGAGATTGATTAAACAATGTATCTACCTAATTCATCGGCCAGCTTCCGATCATTACTTAATCTTGGTACCTTATTTTGCCCGCCTAATTTACCTTCGCTTTTCATATAATTAACAAAAGCATCTTTTTGCAAAGTACGTATTATTAACGGTTGCAAAATGTTTCCCTCAATCAAATCGAAATAGTAAATATTTTTTTTCTGCAAAGCCTCATCTACCTTTTTGCTAAACGCTACCATATCTTTTGGGGCAGAAGAAAACTCTACAAACCATTCGTGGTAAGGCAACTCGCCTATGTTTGGATTAACCTGCGGTGCAACCGTAAATTCTGTTATTTCTACTTTTTCTTCGTTTGCAACACTTAACAAAGCGTGCTCCACTTCTTCCCCTATTACGTGTTCGCCAAAGGCAGATATAAAATGCTTTATACGTCCTGTAACTACAATTTTATATGGATTTTTTGAAACAAACTTAACCGTATCGCCAATGCTATAGCCCCACAAACCTGCATTAGTATTTAAAATTAAGGCGTAATTAGTGTCTAATTCAATTTCGCCAAGCGACAATCTTGTCGGATTATTATTGTGATACTGATCGGCAGGAATAAACTCGTAAAAAATACCAGCATCAGCTAGTAATAATAAACCTTTATCTTTTTGAGAATCCTGATAAGCAATAAAACCCTCTGAAGCGGGATAAGTTTCTATAGCATCTATTTTCTTACCTATGCTTTGTTCAATCTTAGCTCTGTAGGGTTCGAAATTAACGCCGCCATAAATAAAAAGGCTAAAATTTTTAAAAATATCAGCAATCTTTTTACCTCCCGACCGCTCTGAAAGCTTATCGAAATACATTTGAACCCACGGTGGAATGCCAGAAATCAGCGTCATGTCTTCGGCGATGGTTTCTTCAACAATCGCATCAACTTTTTCTTCCCAGTCTTCTATAATATTAGTTTCGTAAGATGGCAAGCGATTTTTCTGCAAATACGCAGGAACATGATGCGCTACAATGCCTGACAATCTGCCTACGTTAATTCCGTTTTTAACATTTAAAACAGGACTTCCCTGAAGGAAAATCATTTTCCCATTAACAAAATCAGTTTTACCAGTTTCGTTAATATAAGTAAGAATAGCATTTCGAGCCGCCTTTATATGTTCTGGCATCGATTCTTTAGAAAGCGGAATATATTTTACGCCAGAAGTTGTACCTGATGTTTTGGCAAAATAAAGGGGTTTGCCTTTCCAAAGTACATCCGCTTCGCCAGCTACAACCCGATCAACGTAAGTTTTTAAACCTTCGTAATCCTGTACAGGCACATTTTTCTTAAAATCGGAATAGTTTTTTATTTCCTCAAAATGATGATCTTTCCCAAAAGCTGTTTCTCGGGCACTTGTTACCAGTTTCGATAAAATTTTGGCCTGTGCGGCTACGGCATTATGCTTCCATTTATTAATTTGCCAAACTGCAAATGCTGCAAAGGGTTTACTTAATGCTGCTTTTAACCCCATAGTACCCCAAGCCCTAAAAGGGCTTCTCCTTTCTAACGTTAATATTTATTTTTTTAATTATAATCAGCATGCTATTATAATGAATTTAAACGATGTTATGTAAAATATCAGGATGCTCATCTCCTTTGTATTCGCTTGATATTTTACGATACGCTACCGTTAGCGCAACACTCGATAAAGGTACAATGATAAATGAACTCAAAATATTAACAATAAACGCGATGAAAGGTAATTGCAGATAATTCAATAAAAGGTATATCAAATAGCCTCCACCCAAAATCATGAGCAATAATAGAATTTTAGTGAAGTTTCCTTTAGTTGTTGCTAAACTTAACTTAATCGATTCAAAAGGTGCAGAACCTTTATCTAAAATGAAAAACGGAAAGAAGGAAATCCGTAACCAGGTTACAAAAATAGCTACCAACGCAACACCAATTGCAATGCTTGTTATTGTTTTACCTGTAGCAGTAAAATCTTCTACCCAACGGATATCAACCAAATAACGTAAAACAGGATCTAAAATCCAAAGTATAGGCACCAACAACATCCCAACAAACAAGATACAGCCAACAAAATAAAGCGTTGCTACTAAAAATCTTATAATCTGGTGTCTGGTTGGCAAAGTACCCACAATTGTAACCTCTTCGTCTTCATTATCAATTAAATGAAAAATGTACTTAAACAAAGAAAGGTTAATGGTAAAGTACAACATGATAAAAATAACGACCATGAAAAAGCTTAAAACACGACTTACGTCTTTAATAAAAAAAGCCATTAAACTTGATGCACTTGCTGTAATAAACATTAAAAAACATAGCGTAGCTATAGAGAAATAATGTTTTTTAGTAATGCCCCAGGCTTTTTGAATTACATCGTTAACGGCAAACGTACTTTCTTTTAGATAATTTATCATTGTTGTTTGAATACCACTCTTTTAAATAAATCTTGTATAAACCCTAAGCCATAAGCTGTTAATTGGATAAACGAAGATATAATGCTCAAAAATGCAACTTTTACAGCTTTATTTACAGACCAGGAGTGAAAAAATATTAACAAAAAGTATAATAATACCAGAAAATCGAAAATATACGCCAAAGGCGGATAAAAGATATTCAATAGCACTGTTGTGATCATACCAATGGTTGCAACTGCTGGAAAAAAATGAATCAATTTCAACTCTTTTGGGAAGTGTTTATAAATATTAATTCTAGCCCTGCCAAAGAAGTGCAGTTGCTTGTAAAACTGTATGAAGCTTGTTCTTCTTTTATGGTAAACCTTTGCATCAGGAATTAAACCAATCTTAAAACCATTTTCATGAATGCGGATACTGTATTCTATATCTTCGCCTAAGCGGGTTAAAATAAAGCCGCCTACCTGTTCCCATACCTGTCGGGAAACCCCCATATTGAAACTACGTGGATGAAACTGACCAACGTGCTTTTTATTTCCACGAATGCCACCTGTTGTGAAGGGCGAGGTCATAGAATAACTAATTGCCTTTTGAACTGGCGTAAAGCTTTCGTGCGCCGCATCGGGGCCGCCATAAGCATCTAAATGATGCTCGTATAAATAATTTTTAACCGTTTCGAGGTAATTTGCAGGAATAAGGCAATCAGAATCGAAGATTACAAAATAATCGCCCTGCGCCTTTTCAAACCCAAAATTACGGGCAAAGCCTTGTCCAGCATTTTCCTTAAAGTAATATTTTACATCAAGCTTATTTGCATAACTTTCTACAATTGCTTTTGCATCATTTTTAGAACCATCTTCTATAACCAAAACTTCAAACTGTAAATAAGTTTGTTTAGTTAAGGTTTTTAAAAGCTCGTTAATTTCTTGCGGGCGATTATAAAGCGGAATTATGATGGAGAAAAACATGTACTGGAGCTAAAAGCTAAAAGACCAAAGCACTTTTGCCTTAGTCTTGTAGCTTATTTAAGTTCTTTTTCGATTAAATATTGATTTCTTTCGGGTGCATTTCGGGTTACCAATTCTGCAACAAAACCTGTTAGAAACATTTGCGAGCCTACAACTATAGCAACCAGTGCAATGTAAAACAAAGGCTGATCGGTAATTTCGCGTTTATAAGGAATATGGGCAGCAATGTGATAAAGTTTAACACCAATCATCCACAAGGCCATAATCGTTCCGATTAAAAAGCTCAAAACCCCCAAAGAACCAAAAAAGTGCATCGGGCGCTTACCAAATTTACCAACGAAAAATATAGAAAGTAAATCTAAAAATCCATTTATAAACCTGCTGAAACCAAATTTGGTGGTACCATATTTGCGAGCTCTGTGCTCTACAACTTGCTCTGCAATTTTACCAAAACCTGCCCATTTCGCAATTACAGGTATGTATCGATGCATTTCGCCATAAACCTCAATTGTTTTCACCACATCGCTTCTGTAAGCTTTTAAGCCGCAGTTAAAATCGTTTAATTCAATTCCACTCATTTTTCTTGTGGCTGCATTAAACAATTTGGTCGGAATGGTTTTAGTAATTGGATCGTAACGTTTCTTTTTCCAGCCAGAAATTAAATCAAGTTTTTCTTCTTTAATTCGGCGGTAAAGTTCAGGAATTTCATCAGGACTATCTTGTAAATCGGCATCCATTGTAATAATTACATCACCTTTAGTGGCTTCAAAGCCAACATTTAAAGCTGCAGACTTACCATAGTTTCTACGGAATTTAATGCCTTTAATCGCATCATTCTGTAGTTTCAAAGATTCTATAACTTCCCACGATTTATCGGTACTGCCATCATCAACCAATACAATTTCGTAGCTGAAATTATTTTCGTTCATCACTTTAGCAATCCATCCCGTTAATTCGGGTAAAGATTCGTCTTCGTTATATAAAGGTACTACTACTGATATATCCATGTATGAGTATCAAGATTTGAGTATTTAGTATTCAGATTAAAATCTATCAACAAACTCTTTTAAATTAAAAACGTGCAAATTTCATCAATTTAAATGATAAAACTTGCACGTTCTAAATTTTTGTGCAGAACTGATTATTCTTCGTTTACCGCTAAAAATACTGGACGAGTCTTTTTAAAGATTAGCGAAAAAATTATTGCCCCAATAAAATAAAACACCGCTGCAATACCGAAACCAACAACTGCCTGGCTAAAAGTTGGCGTAAATTGTTTATCTAAACTTTCTGATGTGCTTGCTATTGCCTTATCCATAGCTTCACCTTCCATACCCAAAGATTTAAATGTGCCTTCAGTTTTAGTCAAAATCATTTCTTTCATTGTACTTGGATAACTGGTATCGATAAACTTGCCAAAAACAATATTGAAAATGTACATAATTGCCATTGACAGTACGAACATTACAAATATTTTGAATAAAGCTTCTCCGAAAGTCCAGTAGCCGCCAGCTTTTTTTCTCATATCAATACAAAAGAAAACTGCAAGTGCAATTCCGATTGCAAAACTTAAGCCGCTGTAAACATAAGAACTCATCATATTTGGCATTATATACCAGGTAATTAGAAAAATTATTACGTTTATAGCACCCCAAATTGCGCCGTTTTTCAAAGCTTCTGTTTTTAAATTAACTGCTGTTTCTGGTGTTTCCATGAATTTGTTTGGTTTTAGTTATTAATAGTTGTAATCAATACATAAGATGCAGTATCAAACGGTTTGTTACTACTAAATTGCTCCAACTCTTTTGTTGTAGTTGCACTTCCTTCTGAATCGAGGAAAAACGCCATAAAAGGAACAAATAATTCTTTCATTTCTTCGCTGATGTTTAGTGTTGAAGACGTTTTACAAATCTCTTCGATACTACTTTCGGCAAGTTGCTGGTTGCTGATTAGTTCTTCATAAATTTCAAATTCATCTTGAAACTCATCATCTTCAACCAATAAAAATTCTTTTAAGAAATCGCCCAATTCTGGATCTAAATCTTCATCATGGCATTCTTTGATGTAAAGTAAAAGGTTTAAAAGTTCGGTTCCTCTGTCGATGGTTTCTTCTTCAATATTAGCCCATTCTTCACTTTCCAGATAGTCTTCTTCTAATTTCTGTACATCGCTACTGAAAAAGTTCACCATCAATAAATCGAAGAAAACTTCTCTTAATTCTTCAAATTTACTGTTCGAATCAAAAACAGCATCAAAGGCTATTACTTTATCCATAAAATTAATATCCAACTCAAAAGCTGCAATTAATTCATTTTCAAAACTACCCGCATCTACTGAAGCTAGTTGTGCGTATTTATTTATTGAAGCACTTAGTGCTTTTTTTACTCTATTATCCATATTTTATAGTATCAAGTATATCGTATCAAAACTTGGTGTAGCTTCTAGTTTTCTTGGTATTGATTATTATTATAAACCAATGTTACTTTACCTGTAAGCTCAGTGCCTAAAAGTGGGCTATTTGCCGATTTTGAATAATTTGTATTCGAATTATATAACCACTTTTTGTCAGTTGCAAAAACGGTAAAGTTTGCTTCAATACCTTCTTCAATAATTGGGCTATTTAAATTTAGTAATTTTCTTGGGTTGATACTTAACTTCTCGACAATTAGGTTTAAATCTAAACCAGCTTTTATCAACAATGGAAGAACGGTTTGTAATGCAATTATTCCATAGTGAGCAATTTCAAACTCCACGTTTTTAAATTCTATTTCTTCTGGTCGATGCTGAGAAGTAATAGCATCAATTGTTCCATCTTTTAAACCAGCAATCAGTGCTTTAATATCAGCTTTGCTGCGTAATGGTGGCTTTACTTTATAATTGCTATCAAAATCGACTAAAAGTTCTTCTGTAAAAACTAAATGATGCGCGGTAACATCACAAGAAATTTGAACGCCATCTTTTTTAGCTTTGCGAATTAAAGCAACCGAACCAGCCGTTGAAATATTACTGATGTGGATTTTAGTTTCATTGTAGGTTGCTAAGAAAATATCGCGGGCAATATGCATTTCTTCTGCTAATGGCGGTAAACCCTTCATTCCCAAAAGAACCGAGTTTTTACTTTCTGTTATTTGCGCTTTTCCTGCAATCGATTTGTTTTCGGGATAAACCATCAGCAAAGCATCGAATCCCTTTGCATACTGTAAGGCTCTGCTCATAAAACCATCGTCTTGAATTGCTCTATCGCCATCAGAAAATGCAATAGCTCCAGCTCTTTGCATATCAAATAACTCAGCAAGCTCTTTTGCTTCTCGATTCTGACTGATTGAGCCCACAGGCAAAACATCAACCAGATTATTTTTAGCTTTATTTATAATATATTCTACCTGCGATTTTGATTGCACAACTGGACTGGCCTGCGGCAATAAAGCCAAGCCAGTAAAACCACCCGCTTTTGCAGCAGCAGTTAAAGTTTCGATATCTTCTTTAGTCTCAAAGCCTGGATCGCCGGCAACGCAATTTAAATCGAAAAAACCTGGCGATAAAAAAGCACCTTCAGCATCAAAAACTGTTTCATTTTTTTCTGGTGATAACTTGCCTATGCTTTTAATTTTACCACCTTCTATCCTAACATCGCATTGTTGTTTATTAAATTTACTTTGCGGGTCGGCAATAATTACATGCTGTACAAGGAGATTCATATTGTTTTTTTAGGGTTGTTAAAAAATCTGATGAGCAGAATTTCTGCTGCAATAAAAATCAGCGACAAAATTAGGCAAAGTTTCCATAATGTTTGTCCGATTTTATTTGAGCCAGCAATTAATTTCACTGCATCTTTATCGGTATCGTATATTTTTAAGTTACTTTTCTCGGCAAGGTTATCCAACTCAGTTTTACTCAGGTAATGCATATCCGATTCGGTTCTACCTATATTAAAACTGTAAACACCGATAACCGAATCGGCCAAATTTAGGTTATAAAAACCAGGTAATTTTATTTGGTCGGCGGTGTAAATTAGTGTTTTACCTCCCGCTTGTCTAACTTCAGGAATAATTTCGAAGTTTTTTGCGGTGAGCTTTAAAGTTTGATTTTTACCCAACGTAAGCTGTTTACTCGCCAAGGCACGATCATTGCCAAGATTATAATACAATGCATCATCCAATCCATTATTTAAAGTTAATCGATACATTAATGGTACAAATACAGGATGACGGGCAAAGTTTCCATCATTTGCATTTAAGCCAGTTGCCGATAAATAAACCTGTCCGCTACCAATTCCATATTTCGAAAAGAATAACTTACCGCCAGGTAAAGACATTATATTCTCTTTATTTGAGGCATTGTTTTCGGCAAAATCGTAATAACGATTCACAGTTGGTAAATCTAAATTCTTGGGAATTTCTTCAAAAACAGTTTTAAAAATTGGATGCTGTAAATCTATTTGATCAACTTTCGAAGCCGTGTTATTTAAATTCTGAATTTGAGGTAATGATAATGCGCCCAAAAATGAATTGTAAACTTTAATATCCGAATCTAAATCTGGAAATATAACAACCGAACCTCCGCTGGTTAAATAAGTTTTTAATTGCTGCGCCAAGCCACTCGATGGATTACTCAACCCGTTTAACACAATTAAACCAAAATTAGAGAGGCTATTGTAATTGATATTGCTCTCGCTATTTTCGGTGAGTTTGTAATACTTATCGGCGCCAAAAAGCGCTTTAATGTAGCTGCCAGCATTCGGTCCATTTATACTTAAAACAGGTAAACTTTCATCAACTTTAAAGCTGAAAGAAAGCGAATCATCAAAAGTTACAGGAAAATCTTTTATGCTGATTACACCTTTTTTCCATCCCGATTTTAATCCCGAAAAGCTTAAAGTATCTTTTATTGTCTTCCCTGCAGGAATAGTAACCGAGCTTAAGCCTTTCTGTTGGTTGTTTATGGCTAATTTTAATGGAATATTTACCGCTTCTTCTTCCGAGTAATTTTTAATCTGAACAACTAATTTCTCATTTGCGCCAGGTTGATGGTTTGGCGATAATGTCCACACGCTATCCACTCCAACATTTGGTAAAGCTGTAGCATTTAATTTCAAAAACGAATATTGAATATCCGTTTTGGTTTCGAGTTTTTTAACTGAAGCGATATTTTTTTGAAAATCACTAATGAGAAAGCTATACTTATTAGCCGCACTTGTTAATATATTTCCCTGGCGGTTTAAAATTTGCTGTAAATTTCTATTCGAGGCAGAAATTTTTACATCATCTAAAGCTTTCAAAAATTCTTCTTTATTTAGCAAACGCTGATGCTTGCCTTCAAAATCATTTGTTAAAAGTTGAAAGCGATCATTAATACCAAAACCTTTAATTAATTCTTTAGCTCTCCGTTTCGCCTCGTCAAGTAGGCTACCATCTTTATTAATGGCTTCCATACTGTAAGAGTTGTCAATGTAAATACTTACCGAATTATTTACTGCAGTAGTTTTTTGATTGTTTAAAGGAATATAAGGCTGAGCAAATGCCAGCACAAGAAATATAATTGCCAGAATACGCGACAATAAAATAAGCAGATTTTTAAGCTTTTCTTTTGATGAGTTTTGTTGTTCTACCTCTTTTAAAAGCTGAACATTAGAGAAATATACCTTTTTAAATTTTCGGAAATTAAATAAATGAATGATGACCGGGATAGCAACCGATAATAGTGCAAAAAGAAAGCCCGGATAAAGGAAATTCATTAAAAATCAAAGATAGAAAAAATATGGAAAGTGGAGAATTACTATTGTAATAAACTCGTACTAATAAGCAAATCCAGGAAATTCTATGTTTACAATTTTCCAGCTTCCATTTTGTAAGGCAAAATATAATTTAAAAGGACCGCTCACAATTTTCGATTGCTTTTGAAGAACCGCCCTAAAACCTGCAACTCCTTCTACAAAGCCCATTCCTTTTCCATCTCCTAATAAATCGAAATTCGCATCAATAATATCATATCGTCCGCCCACATATTCATCCGATTTTCCAAAAATACCTTTTAGCCTCGCAGTAATTACATCCTTGCCAATTACCTTGCCACCAGGAAGAATAAAGAAATCGCTCATTTCTTCGGTAATAGATTTAGATTGTTTAAACCACGAGTTGATAAATCTGATTGCGCTATTTACAATATCGGCCTGATGGTTAAAAGTTGGGGTTTCTTGCATTTTTTTTAAAAAATAATCAACTACGAAATGTATTGAATATGCACAAAACTAAGAATTAAATTATTTTTTTCATTGCTATCCAAAGTTTATCGTCCATTTTATAAACATCTTTTCGATATTCTATTTTACCATTTTTTGCCCATGCCGTGTGGTAGGTAATAAGTAAGGGTGTTTCATTATCGAGCAGAAACCGCATGGGTTTTAGTTGTGGTTTTTCAGCTTTTTTTTGTTTAATGATAACATTTTTCTTTTCCGCAGTTTCTTTTAATGGTTTTAAACCTAGTTCTGTTCTAACTTTTTCAAAGCTAGTTTCATTATCCATAATATGCCAGGCAAGCTGTAAAGGTTTTTCTAATCGAATGCAACCATGACTAATTGCTCTATCCTGCAATTTAAATACGCTTTTAATATTCGTATCGTGCAAATAAACACTGCTGGCATTCGGGAATATAAATTTTAATTTACCTAAAGAATTGCCCTGACCAGATTGTTGAACAAACAGAAATGGCAGCTTTTTTCTATCGTATTTATACCACCTTATGTTAGATGGATTTTCGATCAGTTTATTTTTGTGGTAAACCAAAATATTGTGTCGGCGCAAATAACTCGAATTTTGCTTTGCCATTGTGTATATCTCGGTTTGCGCAATACTCTCTGGAATATTCCATTCGGGGTTCGAATAGATGGTTTTAATAGTACTAAACAGTTGAGGAGTTTCTCTACTATTGGGCTTATCTTCTAAGTCTCGTGTTTTTTCGTAAATTTTTATTTTCTTATCGTAATCAGCATCTCTTTTTTCGCCAACGCAAACTTTCATCGTGGTAATGGTATCATCCCCGTTAAAATAAACCAAACGGAAATCTGGAATATTAACCTGAATGTATTTACCTGTTTTAACTGGTAAAACCCACCTTAATCTTTCCATGTTTATAGCCAGAATTTTCTTCAAAGAATCGTTCTTTAAGCTCAAATAAGCTTTCTGTAATGCAACGTATTGCTTTGATTTATTTTGAATGTTATTTAAAGTATCGATAATACTTACCGATGCCAACATCTGTGGTATAAATAAACTATCGGCCTGCTTTACATCGATATTATACCTTAAATAGATTTTCTTTGGATTTACAACGCCAAACTTTAAATAACTGGTATATTTTAAGAAAGCAAGGATTTCCAATTGAGCCAGCTTCGAATAACTTTCATCAATATTAGTTATGTGATCTGCCTTTAAAGCGACAATCAAATCTTTCAGCTCCCTGGTGTAAAAAGTATCTGAATTGAAACCATGTACGAAGCTATGATCAAGATGATTGGTTAAAGTATCCAAACCTTTAGCTCCGAAAAAGCGGATGGTAAAATCAGGACTAACCTTGTCTCCAAAATGTTTTTTTAAGGTTAAGAAATTTTGGTTTTGTTTACATAGACTATTGAATTCATTAAGAAAAACAGAATCGTATTTAATCGAATCAAAGTTTTTATAAATGTCTTTTCCCAAACTTTTAGCAAGCAACTCGCCAGTAGAAGGTTTAGATGTATGGGCAACGAAAAAATAGACTAAAGCTGCTGGAAAAAAAATGGCAATAAAAGTTTTCAAAATATAAATCCGCTAAAAAATTGGTAATCATTTTATTTTGGGATGTATAATTTTAATATTGGTTATTTAGAAATGCCAGGAATGAACCTCTAAAGCCATCAAATGTAGTTTTATCTTGTTTTCTTCATGGCAATCCAAAGTTTTTCATCCATTTCGTAAACATCAGGGCGATATTGGATTTTATCGTTTTGCGACCAGGCTGTAAAATAAGTGATGATTAATGGTACCTGTTTCTTAGGGCCGAACCATGCTGGCTTAAGTTGAAAAGACTTAGTAGTATCAGCCTTTTGTGCCAGTCTTTTTTTATACCATTTTACGTGAGTACTATCAATTGGAGGTAAATCCACTTCAGCTCTTAACTTATCATAGGTGTAACTATCTCCCACAAGTTTTTCAGCAAATTCTAAAGGTTTTTCTATACGTACGCAACCATGGCTTATAGCCCGATTAGCTAAGTTAAAACCGTTCTTATTATTAGTATCGTGTAGGTAAATACTAGAGCTATTATCAAAGATAAATTTGAACTTGCCTAAAGCATTTCCACCACCCGAACCTTGTTTAAATTTAAAAGGTAATTTATCTCTTGAATATTTGTTCCAGTTAATTGTGTCAGGTTCACCGATCAGCTTGTCTTTATAATAAACCTTTATGTTACTATTTGATAAATAATAAGGATCTTTTCTAGCCATCCAATAAATCTCACTTTGTGCAATACTTACAGGAATATTCCATACTGGGTTTGCTTGAATAGAGTTGATTTTACTATACAACAATGGAGTTTCGTGGTTCTTCGGTTTGTCATCTAAATTGCCCGATTTTGCAAACGCTTTTAATTTATCTTCATATCCATTCTCACGCTTACCGCCAACACAAACCTTCATACTAATAACGGTATCAGCCTTATCAAACCAAGTTAATTTAAAATCTGGGATATTAACTTGCACATAATTATCACCCATTTCTGGCATTTTCCAACGGAAACGCTCCATATTTAGCAGTAAAATTCTTTTCTCACTTTCACTGTTGGCGTTTAAATAGGCAGCTTGTAAGGCTTTATACTGTGTAGATTTAGGTTGAACCGCCTTTAATGTATCCAAAAGATTATCTGAGGCTAATAGTTTCATCATTCCAGCACTATCAGGACGAAGAACCTTAATGTAGTATCTGGAAAAAATATTACGTGGGTTAACAACCCCATATTTTAAAAAATTATTATAATTTAAGTATGCATTTGCCGAAAGGGCTTCCAATCGAGCAATTACGATATAACTATCTTCTACTTTCTTAAATTTGTTAGCCGCAAGCTCATTTAAAAGCGATTTTATTTCTAATGTTTTAAAAACCTCTGGATTAAATCCGTGGATTTTACTATTCTGTAAATAAGTGCTTAAAGAATCTAATTCCCCATTTGTGTAGAATTTTGTAATCAGTCTTGGCTCACCATTATGTGAAGCATAAAAGGCTTTAATAGTCTTTGGATTAATAAAACTGTGCGAAAGGCTATCTAATGTTTTCACAAAAACGCTATCATAAGCTACTGTGTCGAAATCTTTATATATCTTGTTTTTAAAGTGTTCAGACAACACCTTACCGATCTCAGGAGGTGATTTAAACCAGTTACAGGCCGAGATACAAACAATAAAAGGAATAATTAGAAAGCGGAAGTTCTTCAACACGTAATATTTAGCTCAAAAATAAGTTTAATTCTTTAAAAGACATTATTGGCAAATTAAGTGCCATTATTTTTTGATTTCCCATTTCAAACACTATATTTGCCATCGCTAATCAGCTAAAGCATTGATATTGGCAGAAATAAATATATGAAATTAACTTTGAACCATCACTTACATTTGCATCATCGCCGTTAGGCGATATGATATGTTTGTTTTGTACTTCAAAACTTTTTTTCCGTAGAATAATTTCTTGCACACTCTATATTCAATACTTTGAAAACACTAAAAATTGCTATCCAGAAATCGGGTAGGTTAAACGAAAAATCTGTAGAAATACTAAAAAATTGTGGTCTTTCTTTCGAAAACTATAAAAGCTCTTTAATATCAACCGTTCAAAATTTTCCCTTAGAAATTCTCTTTCTTCGCGATGATGATATTCCAGAATACGTTCAGGATGGCATTGCCGATTTAGGAATTGTTGGCGAAAATGTAATCACAGAAACAAAGGCAAATGTGGAGTATTTACAACGCCTTGGTTTTGGAAAATGCACCCTAAAAATCGCTGTTCAAACAGGTAGTGAAATTCAGAAATTAGAAGACTTAAACGGCAAAGCAATTGCTACTTCTTACCCTGTAATTCTCGAAAAATTCCTAACAGAAAAAGGAATAAAATCAGACATCAGAACAATCTCAGGTTCGGTAGAAATTGGACCAGGATTAGGACTAAGTGATGCCATTTTCGACATCGTTTCTACAGGCGGAACTTTAAAAAGCAACGGACTAAAACCTTTCGCAGATGTGATGCAATCGGAGGCTGTTTTAATCGGAAATAAATCGATACTTGACAACCCTGAAGTTGCAGAATTGCTACAAAGAATTCGTTCGGTGCTCAGTGCAAAATCGAACAAATATGTTGTACTAAATGTTTCAAAAGATAACCTACAAAAAGTTGTTGATTTGTTACCAGGTGTTAAAAGTCCAACGGTAGTTCCGTTGTTCGAACCGAACTGGGTTGCCGTACATTCGGTAATTGCTGAAGAAGATTTTTGGGATAAAATTAACAGCTTAAAAGCAGCTGGCGCAGAAGGTATTTTAGTGATGCCAATTGAGAAAATCATCACCTAAAAACAGGCTAAAAAAGCATAAAAAAGCATTAACTATTAGTTAATTTTAAATTATAACACATTGAAAGTCTATAATTATACAGATTTATCTAAATCAAAAATTGAAGAACTGTGTTCGCGACAAATTGAAGACGATAAATTGGTTGAAGAACGTGTTGCAGATATCATTAAAACCGTAAAAAATGATGGAGATAAAGCGCTATTTAATTTCGCTAAAGCCTTTGATAAAGTAGAATTAGAAAAGCTTTATTTAGATGCAGAGGAATTAAAACACATTGCTTCTAACATCCCAGCCGATGCAAAACACGCAATTGAAACGGCTTATCAGAACATCAAAGCATTTCATCAATCTCAATTAAAAACGGAAGACAAAATAGAAACCATGCCTGGTGTGGTTTGTTGGCGGGAATCGAGAGCAATAGAAAAGGTTGGCCTATATATTCCAGGCGGAACTGCTGTTTTACCAAGTACATTTTTAATGCTCGCTACACCTGCAATTATCGCTGGCTGTAAAGAAATAGTAGTTTGCTCTCCTCCACAAAGTGATGGAAAAACAAACTGTTATCTTGCTTACTGTGCCGTGCTACTAGGCATTAAAAAAATCTACCTGATTGGTGGTGCGCAAGCGGTGGCTGCTATGGCTTTCGGAACGGAAACCGTACCACAAGTTTATAAGATATTTGGCCCAGGGAACCGTTATGTTACTACCGCCAAAACTATGGTTCAAAATAAGGTTGCGATTGATATGCCAGCTGGTCCATCGGAGGTTTTAGTGATCGCAGATGAGACTGCCAACCCGTCATTTGTAGCTGCAGATTTACTTGCGCAAGCTGAACACGGAACTGATAGTCAGGCAATTTTAGTTTCTACTTCAAAAGAAATAATAGAAAAAACACTTTTAGAGATTGAAAATCAACTATCTATACTACCAAGAAAGGAAATAGCAGCTAAGGCAATTGAAAATTCTTATGCAATTTTGGTTGATAATATAACTGTTGGAATGGATTTTTCTAACGACTATGCGCCTGAACATTTAATTTTAGCCACCGAAAATTTCGAAAGCCTTATTCCCTTGATAATCAATGCAGGTTCGGTATTTTTAGGTAATCTTACTCCAGAAAGCGCAGGAGACTACGCTTCAGGAACAAACCACACTTTACCAACAAGTGGTTTTGCTAAAGCTTATTCAGGAGTTTCAACTGATGCATTCCTTAAAAAGATAACATTTCAGCATCTAAATATCAATGGATTAAACAATATTGGAGCTACCGTTGAAACACTTGCAGCTGCTGAAGGATTACAAGCACACAAGAATGCGATTACAATTAGATTAAAATAGTTGGTTGGTTTTTGGTTAATGGCTGTTTCGATATAATTGAAGGAAACAACCCAAACAACTAAAACTAAAACTTAAATAACCAAGAAAATGGACATTAACGATTTAGTAAGAGAAAATATAAGAAACCTTAAACCGTATTCTACCGCTAGAGACGAGTTTAAAGGACAGGCATCAGTTTTTCTAGATGCAAATGAGAACAGCTACGGTTCTCCCCTACCTGCAAATTACAATCGCTACCCAGATCCTTTGCAGTTGGATTTAAAGGATGCGATTAGTAAAATTAAAGGTGTGCCTATTGAAAATACATTTTTAGGCAATGGAAGTGATGAGGCCATAGATTTATTATTCCGTGCCTTTTGTAACCCTGGAAAAGACAATGTAATAGTTTTGCCTCCCACTTATGGAATGTACGAAGTTTCGGCCAACATAAACGATGTAGAAATCCGCAAAGTAAGCTTGCTAACGAACTTTCAGTTAGACATGGAAAAAATTGCAGAAACCATTGACAAAAACACCAAAATAATTTTCATTTGTTCTCCAAATAATCCAACAGGAAATTCGATAAACCGCGAAGATATTGAAACGATTTTAACCAACTTTAAAGGCATCGTTGTGGTTGATGAAGCGTACATAAATTACGCCCGACAAAAGACATTTATTCAGGAGCTAACCGAGTACGCAAACCTGGTTGTTTTGCAAACTTTTTCTAAGGCTTGGGGGCTTGCAGCTTTACGTTTAGGAATGGCATTTTCATCACGAAAAGTTATTGATGTTTTGAACAAAATAAAGCCACCTTACAACATCAATCAGGCGACTCAGGACTTAGCTTTTGAAGCCTTAAAAAACATCGCACAAGTTAACACCTGGATTAAGGAATCTGTTACCGAAAGAGAACGACTTTCTATCGAATTAAATGCACTAAATATCGTCACAAAAGTTTACCCATCTGATGCGAATTTCATATTGACTGAAGTTACAGATGCAACAAAAATTTATGACACTTTAGTAGAGCAAGGAATTATTGTCCGCGATCGGTCGAAAGTTATTTTATGCGAAGGTTGTTTGAGAATTACTGTTGGTACAAAAGAAGAAAACGATAAACTGTTAACCATTCTGAAAAATTTCTAAAAGATGAAAAAAGTACTATTTATAGATAGAGACGGAACTTTAAATATCGAGCCCGATGATGAACAAGTAGACAGTTTTGCCAAGCTTAAATTTTATCCTCGCTCACTTTATTACCTTTCGAAAATTGCATCCGAAATGGATTATGAATTAGTGATGGTTACGAATCAGGATGGTTTGGGCACACTATCGAATCCCGAAGAAAACTTCTGGCCAATTCATAATTTTATGCTTGATACTTTTGCTGGCGAAGGGGTTAATTTTAGCGAAATTGTTATTGATAGAACTTTTGCAAAAGACAACGCTCCTACCCGCAAGCCAGGCACCGCATTATTGACAAAATATTTCAATGGCGATTACGATTTGAAAAACTCATACGTGATTGGCGATAGATTAAACGATGTAGTGTTGGCTAAAAATCTGGGAGCAAAAGCAATTTTTCTTCGCCAGAATGATGCTCTTGGTTCTACCGAGGCTTTAGACAAACATGAAACTTTGTTGGACATCATCATTTTGGAAACGCAGAAATGGGAAGATATTTACAACTTACTCAAAGCTGGAAGTAGAAAAATTAACCATGTTCGCAAGACAAATGAAACTGATATTAGCATTAATTTAGACTTAGATGGTACTGGAAAAGCGAAAATCGAAACTGGTTTAAACTTTTTCGACCACATGCTTGACCAAATTGCCAGACATGGAAGTGTTGATTTGGAAGTGATTGCCAAAGGTGATTTACATATCGATGAACACCACACCATTGAAGATACCGGAATAGCCCTTGGAGAGGCTTTTGCTAAAGGTTTAGGCAACAAACTTGGCATTGAGCGTTATGGTTTCTGTTTACCGATGGATGATTGTTTAGCGCAGGTTGCTATCGATTTCGGCGGCCGTAACTGGATTGTTTGGGATGCTGAATTTAAACGTGAGAAAGTTGGCGATATGCCTACAGAAATGTTCTATCACTTTTTTAAATCGTTCAGCGATGCTGCAAAATGCAATTTGAACGTAAAAGCTGAGGGAGATAACGAGCATCATAAAATTGAGGCTATATTTAAGGCTTTCGCAAAGGCGATAAAAATGGCAATTAAGCGTGATGCAGAGAAAATGGTTTTACCGAGTACAAAGGGGCTGCTTTAACCCCCCTTGAACAGTAATGTCACTAACTTAAACACAAATGTTGTCAGTCTGAGCGTAGTCGAAGACCATTTCGATGGTCGAAAACAAAAAATAATCTGTCCTTCGACTACGCTCAGGATGACAATTCTTTTTTGTTTTGCATTAATTGATGACATTGCACTAAACAGGGAGCTACAGACTTAACGTAAATATAAGCCATATATAGAGTGCGAAAGCAAAGGCACTTTTAGGAGATTTACGGGTTGCACATACTTTGTTAAATAAACCCGATAGTAGTGGAAAGGTTTTTACTTAGCACTAACCTTAAATAAACTGTCATGCTGAGGCACGAAGCATCTGCAACCGATGAAACAGATTCTTTGTGCCTCAGAATGACAGAAGTAAAAAAACTTGAAACGAATAGCGGGACTGCAGAACCTTTGAAAAACTGACATTCGTTTTCAAATTTTATAAAAAAGTATCTTGTTCTGATACATGATACTAAATATTGATAATAATTATGATTGGAATAGTAAACTACGGTGCTGGCAATATTTTCTCTTTAACCGCAGCTTTGGAGCGTTTAAACCTGCAGTATGGCATGGTAAACACTGAAAGTGATTTAGAAAAATATAGCCACATCATCATTCCAGGTGTCGGACATGCAGGTGCTGCGATGGAAAAACTAAAACACACCGGCCTGATTAAAGCAATAAAAGCCTTAAAAAAACCAGTTTTAGGCATTTGTGTGGGCATGCAGCTGATTACCGAACATTCTGAAGAGGGCGATGCGGCATTGTTAGATATCGTTCCTGTTAAAACCAAAAAATTCGATAAGTCGTTGAATATCAAAATCCCACACATGGGATGGAATGATGTTCAGCATAAAAACAATTCGCTATTCGAGGGTGTTGAAGTTAATGCACAATTTTACTTCGTTCATTCGTACTTTATTGAATATAACCCTACTTTTGACATCGCTTCTGCCAATTACGGACTAAAATTTTCGGCAGCGGTGCAAAAAGACAATTTTTACGGCGTTCAGTTCCATCCTGAAAAATCGGGCAAAGCTGGCGAACAGATATTAAAAAATTTTTCAAACTTAAGCTGAGGAATAGTTAATATTTAAATAACTTTTCACTTTCAACTTTTAACTTAAAAAAAATGTACATAATTCCTGCTATTGATATTTTGGATGGAAAAGTTGTTCGCCTACGTGAAGGCGATTACAACCAAAAAACTGAATATGATGTTTCTATCGCTGAAATGATAGAAAAATACCGTTCAAACGGAACAGATTTTATCCATATTATTGATTTAAATGGTGCAAAAGGCGATTTCAGCAATCAGAAATCTCTTTTTGAAATCATTAAAAAAACCGAGATGAAAGTGCAATACGGTGGCGGAATCCGGACGATTGAGCAAGTAACCAACTTGCTTGATGCAGGAATCCATCGTGTTATTGTGGGCACACAAGCCATTACCAATCCAGACTTTTTACAACAATTAAGCGAAGCATTTGCAAAAAAAGACAACTATGCAAACCGTATTGTTATTGCTATTGATGTTTTAGACGAAGTGATTAAATATTCTGGCTGGATGGAAAGTTCGCCAATTAAATTAATGGATTACGTTGATAAATGTTTGGCATTAGGCTTCTTCCGTTTTTTGTGTACAGATATTAGCAAGGATGGAAAATTAGGTGGCGCAGCAATCGATTTGTATAAAAAACTGTTGGAACATTCGCCTATGATTAAGTTAATTGCATCAGGCGGTGTAAGCTCAATGGAAGATATTTACGATTTAGCAAAATTCCCTATTAGAAGCGTGGTGGTTGGTAAAGCGATTTATGAGGATAGAATTACCATCGAACAGATTAAAGAGTGGAATTTGAAGATGCTGAGTTCGATTTAAATTGGATGAAAGCAAAAAATTTTATCATTGTCGGAATTGTGCTTTTATTTCTAGGTATTTCCATGTTGCTCTTTATTGCGGCTACATTTAGCTATATGGGAGATCATTGGAGAACGGTAAGTATAATTGGTGAATATTGCATTTTGCTTTTTATACCTGCATTAATAATTGGCGGTGCATCGATAATTTTTGGATTAGTAAAAAGATAAAATTTAACAAACTCGTCATTGCGAGGCACGAAGCAATCTTAAAACTATAGCTGGTGCTTTAAGATTGCTTCGTGCCTCGCAATGACGAAAACCCAAGCAAATGCTGAGTAAAAGAATAATCCCCTGCCTAGACGTTAAAGACGGGCGTACAGTAAAAGGCGTAAACTTTGTTGATTTACGCGATGCAGGAGATCCTGTAGAATTGGCTGCACAATATGCACAGCAAGGTGCCGATGAGCTAGTTTTTCTGGACATCACAGCCACTCACGAACGCCGTAAAACAATGATTGAGATGGTTAAATCTGTGGCCCGCCAACTGAATATTCCATTTACTATTGGTGGTGGAATAACCGAGCTTGCAGATGCAGAAGCTTTGTTAAATGCTGGTGCGGATAAAATCAGTATTAATTCGGCAGCGGTTAGAAATCCTAAACTAATTGAAGAGCTTGCAAAGGCTTTTGGTGTTCAGTTTGTGGTTTTAGCGGTCGACACCAAATATGTTGGTGGTAAAAATATGGTCCATTTAAACGGTGGACGATTAATTACCGAATTGGAAACTGAGACTTGGATTAAACAGGCTGAAGATTTAGGTGCAGGCGAAATTCTGTTAACTTCTATGGACCATGATGGCACAAAAGCGGGTTTTGATTGCGATTTACTACTCAAAGTAAATCAAATGATCAACATTCCGATTATAGCTTCAGGCGGTGCAGGTAGTATGGAACATTTCACAGAGGTTTTTCAAAAAGCAAATGTTGATGCGGCATTAGCTGCTTCGGTATTTCATTACGGCGAAATCCTGATACCAGATTTAAAACAAGAATTAAAAAGGAATGGAATTCCTGTTAGGATATAAATAAACTCGTCATTGCGAGTCACGAAGCAATCTTACTATTTAGGAAGGCGTTAAAACCCATCGCTTTAGGATTGCTTCGTACCTCGCAATGACGGAACAAGAGAATACTATGAATATAGATTTTAATAAAAGTGATGGTTTGGTCCCTGTAGTAATACAAGACGAACAAACTTTAGAAGTTTTAATGTTAGGCTACATGAATGCCGAAGCATTTGAAAAAACACAAGCTGAAGGTAAAGTGACCTTTTACTCTCGCTCTAAAAACCGTTTGTGGACCAAAGGAGAAGAAAGTGGAAATTTCCTTTTCGTGAAATCTATACATATCGATTGTGATAATGATACAATCTTAATTAAAGCAAATCCAATTGGGCCAACCTGTCACACGGGAAGTAGAAGCTGTTTCAAAACAGAATTCAATCAGAACTTCATTTTTGAATTGGAAAACATCATAACCGATAGATATGAAAATCCTGTCGAAGGCTCGTACATTAACAAAATGCGTAGCAAAGGCTTAAACAAAATCGCTCAAAAAGTTGGCGAAGAGGGCGTTGAAACCGTGATAGCTGCATTGGCAGAAACTGAAGAAGACTTAATTGGGGAGGCATCAGACTTAGTCTTTCATCTATTATTTTTATTGAAAGAGAAAGGCTTATCTATTCAAGATATTGCAAAGAATTTAGAGAAAAGACATCAATAGGCTTTGGTATAGATTTCAAGTTGACAATAGCATTACATAGCCAAAATTTAAATTAATATAAAAGAATTTCAAACCTACACATGCTTAAATACATTAGTTATCTAAATCTTTTTTTAGGAATAATATTCATAGCGATATTCAAAAGCAGTGAAAATTATCTTGATTTAGCCCTTATCATACCATCTATTTTTTTCAATTGGGTTACACTATTTCATTTTATAAAAAATAGCCAAAAGTTTGAAAAATGGCATTTATATTTAGGATTTTTAAGTGTGCTTTTTTCAATCATTACCATTCTAATTACTCTTCAAATACTTTTTCAAGTGAATTTTGCAAACGCCTCGGCGTTTGGTCCTCCCCAATATTTGATTATTACAAAGCTGATTATTGACCTTTTAATAATTGCTCAGTTTGTTATTGCTTACAGAGAAAACAAAAAAATGTCAAATCTAAATTTAAAGTAAGAACAGAGAAACATAAAATGATTAAACACTTAAAAACTTTTTCAGGCCACCAAAACCCTGTTTATGCCCTAGCAAATTCAGATAAAGCGGAAACTTTTTTTAGCGCTGGAAATGATAAAGGCGTTGTAGAATGGTCGTTGGAAACGATGGCTTTTGTAAAGGTTAAAATGCCAGTACAAAGTTCTGTTTATTACCTGTACTACCACAACAACAAACTTTTTGTTGGCGAACGAAGTGGTGCTTTTAGTGTTTATGATTTAAACGAAGAAAAGGTAATTGCAAGAATTAGCGCACACACAAAACCCATTTTTAATATTCAGGTGGTAAAAAGTAAAAACGAACTTTTAACCACAGGCGAAGATGGCGCTGTCGCCGTTTGGTCGCTTGAAGATTTTTCGGAGATTTATCGCTTTCAAGCTGCTTACGATACTGTGAGGGCGATTGCTATTTCTCCAGATGAAACGGAAATCGCTTTCGGTTGTAAAGATCATTTAATCAAAATTTATAACCTTGCTGATTATAGTATCAAACAAAATTTAGACAGTCATTCTTTGCCGGTTACTTCCTTAACCTATCATCCTACAGGAAAATATTTAATTTCGGGGAGCAGAGATGCACAATTAAAAATCTGGAATTTGCCAACATACGAACTATTGCAAACCATTCCAGCACATATGTTTACGGTTTACGATATAGCGTTCCATCCTACTCTACCCTATTTTGCAACAAGCAGTCAGGACAAAAAAATTAAGTTATGGGATGCAGAAAACTTTAAGCTCTATAAAATTTTGAGTTTAGAGAAAGGTGGCATTGGCCATACACACTCCATTAATAAGTTGATTTGGAGCAATGATGGAAAATATTTAATTAGCACAGGCGATGACCGGCAAGTGATGGTTTGGGAGATGGAAGATTAAGTATTATCCACAAAACGTTTAATGATCCTCAATTTATGTGTGTACTTGCCTAATTCTTTATTAAAAATTCCTTCATCATCTATTGGATCTATCCTTACCTTTCCCG
Source organism: Pedobacter ginsengiterrae (assembly GCF_039537385.1). Taxonomy (NCBI): domain Bacteria; kingdom Pseudomonadati; phylum Bacteroidota; class Sphingobacteriia; order Sphingobacteriales; family Sphingobacteriaceae; genus Pedobacter; species Pedobacter ginsengiterrae. The sequence continues at coordinate 96,177 of NZ_BAABAK010000009.1, read as the reverse complement.
ATGAATGTATAATTTCATTCGCACTAAGCATAATACCTACATGGGTAATTTTACCTTCGGCATTATCGAAAAAGGCAACATCGCCAGGTTTACATTCGGCCAAAAACCCAACCAATTTTCCTTGCTCTGCTTGTTGCGAGGCATCGCGATTTAGCTTAATGTTTAACAGTTTAAAAACTGTTTGTACAAAGCCAGAACAATCTAGACCAAAAATATTTCTACCGCCCCACAAATAAGGTATGTTTTGAAAAAACTTACTAGTTGAGGTAATTTCAGCTTTAAAATCGGCATTTGTACTGTTATGAGGTTCGAAAGTAACTTCGAATTTCTCTGCTCCAACATAGCAATAACCATCTTTGTAAAACGGTAAATTACTTCCCGTGCTTAAATGGTATAAACTACCATCTTCAGCTTTTAAAATGTTATTGTAGTTTTTCGGAGCAAACAATCTACAATCGTGCATATCAGCAAATTGGCTTTGAGAAATTGGTGCCAGTTGTCGGAAATCGATCCAGCCTTCGTAACCATCGTAACCATTTTGAATTAGCCACCATCGCTCTTCTTTTTGAATTACCTCTATATGGTCTCCAAATAATAATTGAGATACGATTTCAGCCTTATCAGACGCTTCTGCTCTTAACGGTGCAATAGCTACCCTGCAAATGCCATATTGATTTTCCATTTTTTGCTCAGTTGAATTATTGCATAAAACTAATAAATTACATTTACCCGCTAACATTTTGCGAGCAAATTTGTTATTTTTATGATGATCACATTTAAATCTGCTCAACATGAATTTTAAAAAAATATTAATAGCTGTAGATAATAGTACCTGTTCAGAAAAGGCCGCAAAGGCAGGTTACGAAATTGCCGAAAAATTTGGTGCAGAAGTGGCATTGGTAAATATTATTGAGCCAATACCTGCAAATGTAAATCCTGATTTAACCTTAGCGCCCGTATTTTTAGAAACTTACGATAATAGTGAAGAAAACAGCCATATTTTATTAAAGGAAATAGAATCTAAATACAGCAACGGTATTAAAACTGATTATTTAAGCGTTGTTGATACCGCTGCACATGGAATTATTCAACAATCTGATGAATGGGGTTCAGACTTAATTGTAATTGGAACCTATGGCAGAACAGGCTTGTATCATTTTTTAATGGGTAGCGTTGCCGAACACGTTGCCAGAAAGTCGGCTTGCCCTGTTTTAATTATTCCAAACAAATCGGAGCTAGACTAGTTGGTTAGGCAACCAATTATTTGATAAAACTTTGTTAATATTTAAATTAGTACCAAAAAAAAGTTCTAATTTTCATTAGAACTTTTTTAACATATAATCTTTATTCCGCTCAGTATGGTTATCCATAACTGAAAATAATTAACCTTCCTGGTGCAACCAAGCTTTTTTAGTTAATAACTCTTCTTCAGTTTCGCGAATGTCTTCATCATCTACGCAACAATCTACCGGGCAAACCGCAGCACATTGGGGTTCGTCATGAAATCCTTTGCATTCTGTACACTTATCCGATACGATGTAATAAACTTCATCAGAAACTGCCTCTTGCGATGCATCAGCTTCAATTTGTTGATTACCAAAATCTATAACGCCTTCTAAATTTGTACCATCAGAAAAACGCCATGCAGTACCGGCATCATAAATTGCATTATTTGGGCATTCTGGTTCGCAAGCCCCACAATTTATACACTCATCTGTTATTTTAATCGCCATGTCTTCGTCTAATTCTTTTGCTTAGTTTACCTTTGCGCTGCAAATATAAGATATAATCAATTAATAATAATTCTAAATATGTCAGCATTAACTCAAGAAAAAGTAATAATTGCCTTTAAAAAGCTTGGCAAAAACCTTACCAACTCTACTGACATACTAGAAAATGCATTTCATGGAGCAGAAAGTAGTAATGCATGGTTTACTACTGAGAATATAAAAAAATCAATTTTATCTTTTTCGGAGATGTTAAATGAAGAAGATATCGATATTTGGTTTCAATCAGTAGAGTTTAGTTCAACCCCAAAAAAAGTTGGTTTAATCCTAGCGGGCAACATACCAATGGTTGGCTTGCATGATGTTTTAAGTGTTTTAGCAACAGGAAATATCGCTCTAATTAAACTTTCATCGGCCGATGATAAACTGATTACAGCAATTCTTTCGGAGCTGATTATTTTAGAACCTGCATTACAAAATAATATTGAATATGTAGAACGGCTTAAAGACTTCGATGCGGTTATTGCAACTGGAAGTAATAATTCATCTCGTTATTTCGATTACTATTTCAGTAAGGTTCCAAACATTATCAGAAAAAACAGAAATAGTGTTGCAGTTTTAACAGGAAACGAAAGTTTTGAAGATATTCAAAATTTAGGAGCAGATATTTTTGATTACTTTGGCTTAGGTTGTAGAAATGTATCAAAAATTTATTTCCCTGAAGGCTACGATATTGCTAAATTTTATGAAGGAATAGAAAGCTATCAACCAATAATCAATCATTTTAAGTATAACAACAATTACGATTACAATAAATCTATTTACCTGGTTAATATGGTTAAGCACTTTGATAATGGCTTTTTGCTGTTAAAAGAAGATGAAAGCTTGACATCGCCCTTGGCTGCTCTTTTTTATGAAGAATATAAAAATCTTACAGATGTGGAAGACAAATTGAAAGATAAAGCAGCGCAAATTCAGTGCGTTATTACTAAAGCTAATTTAGGCATAAATACTTTTGACTTTGGCCAAAGCCAGCATCCAAAACTTTGGGATTATGCCGATAACGTAAATACTGTTGATTTTTTAAACGTTTTATAACCAATAAATAAGACAGTTGCGGTCATTTTAATTTTTTATTAAGATATTGTGATAAAAATGCTCCCCAAAATGTGTAATCTGCTCAAAGTCTTACTCTCGAGTTTTCTGGTATTTCTCTCAACAATTACATTTTCGCAACAGGTTTGTAATGGCGCACTAGGCGACCCTGTTATAAATATAAATTTTGGCTCTGGAACATCTAATTTCGCAGCTCCTTTAAGTACGGCAAATACAAATTATTTGTATGTTCAGGATAGTCCTGATGATGGCGAATATACCATAGCCAAAAGCACCAATGGTATGCATAATCAAATTGGTAATGGTTGGCATCAAATACCTAACCATACACCAAACGATCCGAATGGCTATATGATGGTTGTAAATGCTTCTGAAAACCCTGGTATTTTTTATCAAACAAATATATCAGGTCTTTGCCCAGGAACAACTTACGAATTTGCTGCATGGATTATTAACCTGTTAAATTATTCGGGCAAAAAACCTAATATCACTTTTACTATTGAAACTACGGCAGGGGCACCAGTGGGGAAGTATAACACAAATGACATTGAAGATGGCCCAACGCCAAAATGGATTCAATATGCAACCACTTTTACAACAACCAACCAAACAGATTTAGTTTTAAAAATTTCAAATAGTGGTCCTGGTGGAATTGGAAATGATATCGCTTTAGATGATATAACATTCAGAGCTTGCGGTCCTATTATTACCTCATCTGTAAATAATGTGCCTTCAAATATTAGTGTGTGTGAAGGTAATTCAGGAAACTATGCTTTAGCTGCAAACATTACTGCATCTACTTATGTCGATGCTGTTTATCAATGGCAATCATTAACTGGTAACATTTGGACTGACATTCCAGGACAAAACACTACGCAAACCACTGTTAACCTTACAGGAGCAGCAATTGGATCTTATCAATATCGATTAATTACCGCAGAAAGACAAAATATCAATTCAGTAAATTGCCGTGTAGCTTCTGATCCTTTAACGATTACCGTTACTGCAAAATTTAATACAATTGCGAGTAATAATAGTCCAACTTGTATTGGCTCCAGCGTTCAACTCTCGGCTACTGAGGGTACAACGTTTAAATGGACAGGTCCAAATGGGTTTACATCTACAGATAAAAATCCAATTATTAGTAATACACAATTCGATATGGCTGGAGATTATACTGTAACTGCAACTTTAAATGGCTGTGCAAGCACCTCTACAACTACATTGGTGGTTCTCGAACCTTTCTTAACCACCAGTTTTACTTCTGTTGAAACTTGCGAAAATAATCCAATTACATTATTTGCTTCTGGTGGAATTAGTTATAAATGGCTCCCAAGCGAAAGTTTATCTTCTTCAGAAATTGCCAACCCGATTGCTAATCCGAAAGAAACTACTACCTATACGGTAACAGCTTCAAATGGTATTTGTTCAGAAACGGCAACCGTTAAGGTTATAATTTTAAAAAATGCAGTAGCTGATGCTGGAGCAGATTTAAAAGCTTTAAATGGTTATTCTGTAATATTAAACGGTAAAGTAACAGGAGATGATGTAAGCTATTTTTGGACTCCAAACGATTATTTGGATGACCCGACAAAACTTAATCCGAAAGCAACCCCTCCATTCGATATTACCTACACTTTACATGCCCAATCGAACGCAGGTTGCTTAAATAGTACAGATGATGTTTTAGTAAAAGTTTATCCTAAAATAGTTATACCAAATTCTTTTTCGCCAAATGGCGATGGAATAAACGATTACTGGACTATACCCGCAACCGAAGCTTTTACCAATACCCGAGTGAAAATAACAAATCGCTATGGCAACTTAGTTTACCAAAGCAACGGAGTATATAAACCGTGGGATGGTAAATTTGAAGGCAAAGATTTGCCGTCTGCCGTTTACTACTATACCGTTTATTTTAATGAGGATTTTGAAACCTACTCTGGCTGGATTTTCTTAACTCGCTAATTTTTTGCCTTTCAGCTTTCAGCATAAATAGCTATTTTTGGACTCAATGTATATCATTAAAGTAAAAGGCATCGCCAAAATTCCAGATTATGTTCAGCTTAGAGATGACAAGTTTACATTACTTGCATATTTTAGGGTAGACAGGCCAGATAAATCTCTTGATAAATTAGGCTTAGGCGATAAACTAGACTATATTATGCAAATGGTAAAAGATTTGCCTTTTGGGCAGATTGCTAAATTAGAAATATAAAATGGCAGAAAACGTAATTCATTTAAGCAATGTTGATGTATTTCAACAAAAACACCTAGTACTTTCAAGCGTAAACTTACATATAGAAAAAGGCGAATTTGTTTTCTTAATTGGTCAAACTGGTTCGGGTAAAAGTAGTTTGCTTAAAATTTTATATGGCGATTTACATATTGGAAGTGGAAACGGAAATATCGCTGGTTTCGACTTAAAGGACATGAAAGAAAGCCAAGTACCTTTTTTACGTCGTAAATTAGGTGTTGTTTTTCAGGATTTTCAACTATTAACCGATCGTACTATAGAAAAAAACCTCGAATTTGTTTTAAAAGCTACAGGTTGGAAAGACGAAAAACTTATTAACGAGCGCATAAAAGATGTATTGGATAAAGTAGGTTTGCGTTCAAAAATTAAGAAAATGCCTCACGAAATTTCGGGTGGTGAGCAGCAACGTATTGTAATCGCCAGAGCACTACTAAACGATCCAGAAATTATTCTTGCTGATGAACCTACAGGAAATTTAGATCCAGAAACATCAGAAGAAATTGTAACCCTATTAAAACAAATTAGCCTAAATGGAACCGCTGTTTTAATGGCTACACACGATTACCACATTATCAGAACTTTTCCATCACGTATTATCAAATGCGAAAGCGGTGTTGTTCATGAAGATGCACAAATAGCCTAATTGGATTTACGATTTTAGATTAACAAATTACGAATTATAGAATGCCAATCTAAAATCGTAAATCTTCAATCGCAAATTTATTGTCAGTCAATCAGCCAATCTGTTCAGATAAATCTATATAAATCTGCCAGCTTGGCTGATTTCGCTTTATGGCAAAGTAGTTGCGATTAACACAAAAAATTCAGCCTAATATTATGTTTAATAAGAAGAAAAATAACGTTACAGAAGAAAATATAATGAATACTGAAAATGCATCAGAAAAACTGGAGGCTCAAACTCCAGAAAACACTGATAATCAAGAAAATGTAGAGCAAGTTGAAGAGCAAACTGCCGAAGAAAAATTACAAGCTGAAGTTCAACAACTTAATGATAAATATTTACGCTTATATGCCGAGTTTGACAACTATAAACGTCGTACTCAAAAAGAACGCGTAGAATTATTACAAACTGCTGGTAAAGATGTAATCGTTTCGCTTCTTCCAGTTTTAGATGATTTCGATCGTGCATTAAAAGCAATGGAAACGGCTGCAGATGTTGCACCTGTTAAAGAAGGTATTTTATTGGTTAGCCATAAATTAAAGAATACATTAGCTCAAAAAGGCTTAAAAGATGTAGAAAGCATTAACAAAGATTTTGATACTGATTTCCACGAAGCAATTACCAATATTCCTGCTCCTACGGATGCGCTAAAAGGAAAAGTAATTGATGAAGTTGAAAAAGGTTATACGTTAAATGATAATGTTATCCGCTTTGCTAAAGTTGTAGTTGGAGCATAAAAATAATTATTGAGTAATGAAAGGAATGAATTAGGGAATGGGAAAACATTCTTAAATACTACCATTCAAAATTCAATCATTTTATAAAAAAGATGAGTAAAAGAGACTATTATGATGTATTAGGCGTTACCAAAAGCGCCCCTGCAGATGAAATTAAGAAGGCATATCGTAAAATGGCTATCAAATATCACCCTGATAAAAACCCAGGAGATAAAGCTGCAGAAGATATGTTTAAGGAAGCTGCAGAAGCTTACGAAGTTTTAAGTAATCCTGAGAAAAAACAACGTTATGATCAATTTGGTCATGCAGGTGTTGGCAGCAGTGCATCAGGAGGTTATGGCGGCGGCAACATGAACATGGATGATATTTTCAGTAATTTTGGAGATATTTTTGGTGGTCATAATCCTTTCGAAAGCTTTTTTGGTGGTGGCGGTGGTGGCCAGCAACGTGGCGGACGCCGTGTAGCTAAAGGCTCTAACCTTCGTATAAAAGTTAAATTAACGTTAGAAGAAATTGCTCACGGAGCCGAGAAAAAAATAAAAGTTAACAAACTTATTTCCTGCAAAACTTGCGATGGAACTGGAGCTAAAGATAAATCATCGGTAAGTACTTGTGGTACTTGTGGAGGTAGTGGCCAGGTTAGAAGAGTTACCAATACAATTTTAGGCCAGATGCAAACGGCATCTACCTGCCCTACTTGTAATGGTAGCGGCCAGCAAATTACTGCAAAATGTAATGTTTGCCATGGCGATGGAGTTGTTCGTGGGGAAGAAACCATTACAATTAACATTCCTGCAGGGGTAAGCGAAGGCATGCAATTAAGTATGAGTGGTAAAGGTAATGCAGCACCTAATGGTGGCGTTCCTGGAGATTTAATTATTTTAATTGAAGAAACTGCTCACGATACATTAAAACGCGAAGGAAATAATATAGTTTACGATTTACACTTGAGTTTTGCAGATGCTGCTTTAGGCATAAGTATTGAAGTACCAACAATTGATGGTAAAGCAAAAATTAAAATAGACCCAGGTACACAAAGCGGAAAACTTTTACGCTTAAAAGGAAAAGGTTTGCCAGAAGTAAATTCTTACCATAGAGGCGATGAAATTATTCATATTAATGTTTGGACACCGAAGGCTTTAAGCAGTGAAGAGCGCACTATTTTAGAAAAACTTCGTGATTCTGCCAACTTTAAACCTCAGCCAGGTAAAAACGAAAAAAGCTTTTTCGATAGAATGAAAGAATATTTTGAATAAGAAATTTAGCTAGAGAATATCCACTCTAGACGATTATGATTTAAACCAAAAAAACCGATACGAAAGCATCGGTTTTTTTGGTTTCTCATATGGGCTTTTAGCCGTTCAAATTGGTTAATATACTATCTTTATCAAACTCTGCGGTAATTTGGTTTATGCCCTTTACACCTGTTATTTTATACTTCTCTATTGAAACTTTATAACCTTTTTCTTCTAAATAACATTTAAATGCAGCTTTATGGTTAACATCAAAATCGGATATTAACTGAGGAAAAACACTTAAAATTCTTTCATGCTCGTTTTTAGCAATCTTATCAATTGCATCACTTTTTAATGTAAAAACCATCGCACCCTTACCGTAATCTGCAATGTAATATCCACTCGATTTCATCATTCCTGATGCTGTTAAACCAATTAAATGTAAATCTATATTCGAAGCTTCAAAATGATCAATCTTTAAAAAGTCGATATTATTATCTTCACCATACTTTTTAAGCTTTAGTGCATGGTTTAAAGAATCAGTTGCCATTTCGGCTTTAGTATTTGCCCAAGCCCAAAGCCAACTTTGCGATGAACGCGAAAATGAGCCTAAAATCTGAAAAGGAATAACCAGGTTATTTCCAAAACTAATTTCACAATTAATCATATCCAAACTCCAGCTATTTGCACCAATTAATTCTGCAACATCAATTTGTTTATCAAAAGCAATTCCCCCATATCTTTCAATCAACTCTTGTTCCGATTTACAGAAGTTGGTGTATTTCATAGAAACAATTTTAGCAGGTTGTTCCTGTTCAGTACGAGAAAAAATTTTTCTTAAAAAGCTATTCTTGCCAGGAATTATCAAACTAACAAAAGCGTTGTAGCTTATACGAAAGCTGTCGGCTATGGTGTAAGTTCCGCCAATGCTATTCTGGTTAAGATTATTTACATTCTGCAGCATATATAACTTTATGATAAAAAAGCTGTAATTAATTGAGCTAAAATCTTTTAAGTTTTAAGTATAACTCAAAAAATAGCATATCCTGTTTGATAAATGAAGTTTTTCTGTTTCTGCCAGCCAATTAATAAATGAAAATAAATGATAATGTATGTAATACAAAACCAAGAACACAAAAACCTGACAAAAAGCTGTTTAACGATAAAGTAAATATAATTAAATAACTATAATTCAGATAGTTATACAATAACTACTTAGTTGTTTATTACACGAAATAAATTCTACAAAAATGTTTCGTTAGTTAAAAATCTGAAATGGCTACTACATTATTTTTTTAATAAAAAGCAATGTTTGGGGTTAAATAAACCTGATGGAAATGGCGGCCCTGAGGTACGAAGGCCAAAATGTACAGCAGGACTATCGTAACCAAAATGCTTCTGTATTTGCTTTTCAAAAAACATTTTACCTTTTGTAACCTTTGGATACTTTTTGCGACTAATAGATTAAAGACTTTAACTATGCTGAGTGTAAAAAATATTGTTAAACAATATGCAACCCACCGTGCGCTTGATGATGTGAGCCTGGAAGTTGAACAGGGCAAAATTTTTGGGTTATTAGGCCCTAATGGAGCTGGTAAAACATCGTTAATTAGAATTATAACTCAAATTACTGCCCCAGATAGCGGAGAAGTTATTTTTAATGGACAAAAACTTAACTCTAATCACATTAACCAAATTGGTTATTTGCCCGAAGAACGTGGCTTATATAAAAAGATGGAAATTGGTGAGCAAGTTTTATATCTATCTAAATTAAAAGGCTTAAGCACATCTGAAGCTACAAAACGTATAAAATTTTGGTTCGAAAAATTAGATATGGCAACCTGGTGGAATAAAAAAGTTGAAGATTTAAGTAAAGGGATGCAACAAAAAGTTCAATTTGTTGCCACAGTTTTACATAATCCCGAATTAATTATTTTGGACGAGCCTTTCTCTGGTTTTGACCCTGTAAATGCCGATTTAATTAAAAATGAAATTCTTGAGTTAAACGCTAAAGGCACAACTTTTATATTTTCTACCCACCGCATGGAAAGTGTTGAGGAACTTTGCGACAATATTGCATTGATCGATAAATCGAAAAAGATTTTGGATGGTGCAGTTGATGACATTAAAGCATCGTACAGAAATAATACGTATGTTATAGAATATGCTGGCGACACAGACTTTACGAATAATGCATTATTTGATGTATTGGAAACAAGCGATGTAAAAGACGGAAAATGCTTGAAATTTAAGCTTAAAGAAAGTTATACCGCTAACGATGTATTAAGCGAAATGCTACCCAAAGTTCGAATTAATCGCTTGGCTGAGGTAATTCCGAGTATGAATGATATTTTTATTGAGCGTGTAAAAAAATAAATTATGAACAAAATTTTACTAATTATACGAAGAGAATACTTATCGAGAGTTAAAAAGAAATCGTTCATTATTATGACTTTTTTAACGCCTTTAATTATTGCAGGCTTTTATGGTTTAATTATCTATTTTTCGATTAAGGGGATTAACGATAAAACAGACAAGGTTGCTGTTGTAAACCAAAACAAAACTTTAACAGAAAAACTAACTTCGAACAAAAACGTAACTTATGTTTATGTTAATGATTCTTTCGAAAGCTTAAAGAAAACTCTGAAGAAAAGCGATTACGATTACATTTTGTATCTCCCCGACTTTGATATTGATAAACCAGCTGGCATCGAACTAATTGGAACGAAACAAGCTGGCTTATCTTTAGATGGAAGAATTTCAGATTCGATTGAAGATTTAATTCGAGATTATAAACTAAAAAAATCGGGCATTTCGCAAACTGATTTAGATAACCTGAAAAGCAATGTTAAGATCGATACTAAAAAAATAGGCGATACCGGTAAGGAAGAAAACAGTAGTGCAGGCGCCAGCACCATAATTGCATTTGTTGCAGGTGTACTTATGTTTATGTTTATTATGCTTTATGGAGTGCAGGTAATGCGAGGCGTAATTGAAGAGAAAACAAGCAGAATTATCGAAATCATGATTTCTTCGGTAAAACCTTTTCAGTTAATGATGGGAAAAATTATCGGCATTGCCATGGTTGGCTTAACCCAGTTTTTGCTTTGGATTGTATTAACTTTTTCTATATCGGCCTTGGCTGTAACTGTTTTTATAAATAAAGATGATGCTCAGAAAATCGTTTCATCGAGTGCTCAGGTATCGGCTGCAAATCCTTCTGCACAGCAAGTTCAGGCTGCAGCAATGACTAATGGTCCACTTGGAAATATTCAGCAAAGCTTACAGAATTTAGACTTGGCCAAAATTATTTTGGTATTTATTTTTTACTTTTTAAGTGGATACCTTTTTTACAGTGCCCTGTATGCCGCAATAGGTTCAGCTGTTGATAGTGAAACCGAAACACAGCAGTTTATGATGCCTGTAATGATGCCATTGCTTTTAGGTTATGCTTTATCGCTAAGCGTAGTAACAAACGACCCTTACGGCAGCGTTGCGTTTTGGCTTTCGATGATTCCTTTTACCTCGCCAATTGCTATGGTTGTAAGATTACCTTATGGTGTACCTGCTTGGGAATTGGCCTTATCGATGTTCATCCTCGTAATTGGATTTATCGGTACGGTTTGGTTTGCCGCAAGAATATACAGAGTTGGTATTTTAATGTATGGTAAAAAAGCAAGCCTTAAAGAGATGGCGAAATGGTTCTGGTATAAAAATTAAGTCAAAATAAGCGTTATAATTACACCTAACCATCAATTTAAACATACAATAAAAGCGATATTTTGCGCTTAACTTTATTCAAAATATTTCCTATAAAAATCTAAACGCTCAAAGCTTTGAAAAAAGTTATAATTATTGGTGCAACATCGGGTATTGGTAGAGCCTTGGCCCTGAAAATGTCGGATGCTGGCTATACCGTAGGCATAACGGGTAAAAGGCAAACTTTGCTAAATGAAATTGAGGCTTTAAAGCCTAACAAAATTTTCGCCTCGTGTTTTGATGTAAATGATGAACCAAATTTATTAGATAACTTAGGTTCTCTTATTGCAAGGCTTGATGGTTTTGATATGTTAATTTATAGCGCTGGTTACGGCGAAATAAATGAAAACTTAGATAATCAAATTGAACAGGATACTTTAAAAACCAACGTCGTTTCTTTTACTAATGTTATTACCTGGTCTTTCGAATATTTTAAACAACAAGGACACGGTTACATAGCAGCAATAACATCTGTAGCAGGTTTACGTGGAAACGAAAAAGCACCTGCCTACAGCGCTTCAAAAGCTTATCAAATTAACTATTTAGAAGGACTATCTAAAAAATCTAAGCAGCAAAAACTAGGCATTCATATTTTAGATATTCGCCCAGGATTTATGGATACAGCAATGGCTAAAGGCGATAATTTATTTTGGGTTACACCGCTTAAAAAGGCAGCTAATCAAATTATTGCTGGTATAGAAAGAAGTGCCGAAGTGCTTTATGTAAGTAAAAGGTGGCGCATCTTTGCGTGGATATCTAAAATTTTACCACGATATTTATTCACAAAATTATAAATATGCGCTTTGCAGTTATCGATTTAGGAACGAATACTTTTCACTTGCTTATTGCAGAATCTTTCGGTGGAACTTTCGAAATTCTTTATAAAACCAACGTTCCTGTAAAATTAGGCGAAGGGAGAATAAACGATAATTTAATTATTCCTGCAGCTTTTAACAGAGGTATAAGAACATTACAAGATTTTAGCCTAAGCATTAAAGAGTTTAATGTTGATCAGGTAAAAGCAACAGCTACCTCAGCAGTTAGAAGTGCGAAAAACGGTGCGGAATTTGTATCTGAAGCTAAAGCGATAGCGGATATCGAAATAGAAACGATAAGTGGTGATGAAGAAGCTGAATTGATTTATAAAGGTGTAAAACTTAGTGGTGCAATTCAGGATTTATCTTTAATTATGGATATTGGTGGTGGAAGCATAGAGTTTATTCTTTGCAATACAGAGCAACTAATCTGGAAGAAAAGTTATAATATTGGCGCTGCAAGACTAATGCAGCAGTTTTTTAAATCAGATCCAATTAACGATGGAGAAAAACATGCCATTCTAAACCATGTTCAAAACCAACTTGTTGATTTGTTTGAAATTTGTGAAAAACATCAACCAACAAAATTAATTGGCTCGGCTGGTGCTTTCGAAACTTTTGCAGAATTAATTATCAGAAAAAACAATCAAGAGGTTGATATATGCAAAGTTAAAACTTATGCATTTAATTATGACGAGTATATTGCCACAACGCTAAAACTTATCAATAGCACGCACCAAGAAAGAGCTGAAATGCCTGGAATGATTCCTTTAAGAATCGACATGATTGTAATAGCGGCCTTAATTACCAATTACGTAATGGGAAGGTTAAAGTTAAATCAACTAAGCTTATCTACTTACGATTTAAAAATGGGTGTTTTAGCAAGTCTTCTATAGTTCTATGCTTTTCTATTAAATCAGCTTAAGCAATTCATTGTATAATTTTTCAGTAGGTAGTCCCATTACATTCGTATAAGAACCATTTATTTTTTCCACAACAACAATTCCCCACCAATCTTGCACGCCATAACTGCCAGCTTTATCGTATGGTTTGTAATTATCAATGTAAAAATCAATTTCTGTATCTGTAACTACTTTACAACTAACTTCAGTTACATCATAAAATGATATTTTTTTACCGCCCTGCACTAAAGTAACACCAGTGTAAACCTCATGTTTAGAACCAGATAATTTTCTAAGCATTTCCTGTGCATGAGCTTTATCATTTGGTTTACCCAAAATTTCTCCATTTAAAGCCACAATTGTATCGGCAGTAATTACTATTTCGTCATCAGCCGAAAATGCCCTAGTTTTTTTTTCAGAAATATAAACAGCAATTTCCGCAGGGCTCAAATCTTCAGGATAGCTTTCATCAACATCTTTTAATTCGACCTTAAAATTTAATCCCATTAGTTTTAAAAGTTCTTGTCGGCGTGGCGATTTTGAAGCAAGTATTATTGGTGTATTTTGAAGCATATTTGAATTAATTTTCCGCTAAAATAACAAAAGCGACTTAAAGCCGCTTTTGTTATTCTTAATTATTTGGAAATGGATTATTTACCACCTCCTCCGTTCATACGGGCTTCCATTGCTTTTTTACGTTCTTCTAACCAAGTTTTAAAAGCTGGTTTTTGTTCTGCAGTTAAAACAGCATCAATTTTAGTGTTAGTTTCATCGTTCATTTTTGTCATTTTCTCTCTCATGCCCGACATATCGCCACCAGCTGCTTCTCTTGCTTTAGTCATTTCTGCACCTTGAGCGGTATAAATAGCTAAAACTTTAGTTTTTTGTTCGTCGCTAAGCTTTAATTTTTCAGCTAGCATGTCGGTACTTCTTTTTGCTCGTTCCTCAGGTGTTCCACCCATACGACCACCACCTTGTTGTGCATTTGCATAAGTTATTACAGAAAATAACAAAGCACAAATCATCATTAATTTTTTCATGTTTTTTTGTTTTTAGTTGTTTTTAGTTGTTTTTTAAGACTTGTTTGAATGCTAAAAAAGTTAATAGTTTAACACCAAACTGTAACTTACTTGTTGCATTGTTAAAATTTTTCAAACCTTAATCCTTTAACAACAAAACAGGTACATGAGATTTAATTGTTAGTTTCTGAGAAACACTTTCGTGCAGAAGACTTTGGAAAAAGCTATATTTTTTTGGGAGCGCAATAATTAACTGTGCTTCTTCAGCTTTAGCAAATTTCACAATGCCTTTTATCGTATCTGGATGATCTGAATAATGGTAAACTGGAGAAAAATCTTTGAGCATATCATGTAAGAAATGTTGCTCTTCTGAATCAATATTATCTTTCGAATCGATATTTAATACCAATAATTCGATTGCATGTTTACTTAAAATATTTCGTAATGAATGCATCGGAATTACCTCTTTTACCTTTTTAAAATCGCAGGCCAGAATTACTTTTCTAATAGATTGATAATCGGCCTTTGGCGGCACAACTAAAACAGGAACTGGGCTTGCTTTGGAAATTGTGATCGCATTTGAACCGATGTCACTTTCGTCTTTCGCCTTTTTGCCATTGCTACCAATAATTATTAAATCAATCTCTTCCTTATTGATCCTTTCTACAATTGATCTTAGAATCGTTTCCCTGGTTAATGAAATTTCAATATCAGCTTCTGGATTAATTTCTAGCAGCTTACGTTTAAGTTTCTCCAAAGCCTCTAACCTATTATGAATCTCTTCTGCAATATGTGCATCAGTAGTTATAACAAAGTCAAGTGTTGGAAGAATAGTTTCATATTCAGAAACGTAATAAGCGTTAAGCAAAATTAGTTTATAGCCACTCATAGTTCTGCTTAACTTTGCGGCATATTTAGCAGCATGTTCTGCTGTTTTCGAAAAATCTACTGGGATAAGATAAGTGCTCATATATTAAATTTAATATTTTCTAACCATATAAATTAATCAATCGATTGATTAATAATAAGTAAATTTCGTACATAATCTTATGTATAGCAAATTTTTAATGTCTGAAAATTATAATTTTATATTGGCAGTGAATGAGAGGGATTAGAATTTTACTAGACTTCAACAAGTAATCTACTTTCCCGAATCGGCCGCATTTGGATTGTCGTCGTGCCACCTGCCCTGCACCTTCATTACCTTCTCAATAATATCTCTGACAGCTGTTTTCCCTCCATTATATGGGGAAATAAAGGTAGAAATAGCCTTAATTTCTTCAACTGCATCAGCAGGACAGGTTGCTAATCCTACTAACTTCATCACTTTTAAATCAGGAATATCATCGCCCATGTAAAGCACTTCACCAGCAGTAATATTTTTATTTTTAAGGTAGTTGTTAAAGATTTCAACTTTATCGCCAACACCTAAAAAAACGTCGGTTATACCAAGATTTGCAAAACGTTTAGCCATTGCAATTCCATCGCCTCCAGAAATAATGCAAAGCTTGTACCCACGTTTAACCGCTAGTTGCATAGCATAGCCATCTTTAATGTTGAAAGTGCGTAACGATTGGCCAATATCAGTAACCTGAACAGAGCCATCTGTTAAAACACCATCAACATCAAAAATGAAAGTGGTAATATCTTTTAGCTTTTGTAGAAACATATTAGTTACAGGTTGCGAATTATCAGTTTAAAAGCTTATATGTAAAAACCGCTAATATGCACTTTTAACTTGCCAATTAATCTTGATTATCTCTCCACTCGTAGCACCAGGCAGTTTGAATTTGTTCCAAATGGCCTTCGCTACTTTGTTCGCGAGTTCCTTTAAAATTTGGCAATTCTAATACCCACTCTAATAATTCGGTAAAGCGAATACGGTAAATTTTAGTTTCATTAAAATCATCACCAAATTTCTCATATAAAGACATTGCAATGTCTTCATAATCGTTCCAGTAAAAAGGTAAAGCGAATTTATCGTTATTCATGTTTTGTTATTGTTAATTGTTAATTGATTTCCGTACTCTGACTAAAAGCTCCCGACAGTTAGTGCCCCATAAAGCCTGATTGATCAGGAATGGTTACTTCTATATCGCCATTAATAACCAAGCATTGGCAACCCAAACGCGAAGTAATTCTTGGGCGAACAGCTCTATCGATAAAATCTTCTTCTTTATCAGAAATCTCTTCGATATTATCCATGCCCTTCGTTACGTACACGTGGCAAGTACTACAGCCGCAAACACCACCGCAGTTATGTTGCAAATCAATTCCGTTATCCAGGCAAACGTCTAAAACAGATTCACCAGCAGCAATAGGCAATTCTATTGATTCGTGATCTGCTTCTTCAAAATTTATTTTTAGTTTAAAAATGCTCATAATTATTTTGCAAAAGTAATAAGCAAAAGCCGCAATTGTACTATTTGTGTACTAATTTAATGCTGTTACTTAAGGTTTCATAAATTTCCTGCAATTCAGGCAGGTCTGCTAGCATGCTTAAATGCTTATTCATTGTACTTTCATCGTTTCTAACTGCTGGTCCAGTTTGAACATTTGCAGGTAAATCGATTAAAACTTTGTTTGCCGTTTCCGCAATTAACGGTCTGATGATATCAAAATCCAAATCATTTTTCACCAATAACTCATTCGCCATCGAATATAAATGATTCGTAAAATTACAGGCAAAAACGGCTGCCAAATGTAATACTTTTCGTTTTTCACCGTCAAGCTCATAAACCTTATTGCTTAGCTTATGCGCCAATACTTTTAATTTTTCAAATTGTTCGGCATCTGTAGATTCTATACAAAGTGGAATATTATTAAAGTTTAATTCTTTCGCTTTTGAAAAAGTTTGCAAAGGATAAAAAACACCTGCTTTGTTTAAAACGGATGAAATAACTTTAATATCTGTTGTTCCAGAAGTATGAACAACTAATCCATCAACGTTGGATAAACCATTTACAACTTCTGCAATCGCATCATCTTTAACAGAAATAATGTATAAATCAGCCTGGTTATTAATTTCTGCTAAATTGTTAATGGCCTGCGTATTTAATTTAGCAGCAAGTTGCTTTGCATGTTCCAAATTAGGACTAAAAACTTGTACAATGTTTTCGCCAACAGCTTTTAATGCTATTGCCAAATGTGTTGCTACGTTTCCAGAACCTAATAAAACAATGTTCATTTTATGCTGTTTTAGCTTCTTTTCTTCTTCTGAAAATAGAGAACAAGAAACCAATAACCATTACAATTGTACCTGCCCAGTATAAATTAATGAATGGGAATTCAATTGCTTTAAATACAATCCAATCTTTAGCTTGCTGAGGTTTTTCATAAATCTGAAGCTCAACTTTTTTCTCATCAGGTAATACTTTTGTAAACCTGAATTTTAAATCCAGTTCTTCTATCTTACGGGCAAAATCGAAAGTATTATTTCCTTTAATTAAGAAAAGTGGCTCGGTATTATAAATTTTTCCACTTGCATTAATCTCTAATGGTAAACCCACTGCAAAATCACCTTTTGCCAAAGTTAAATCTTTTGCAACAGGCTTATTATTTAACGCCTGTACAGTTACAATACCGCTCGAAGTGTGTATGGTATCGCCAACTGCAACTTTAACTATCCTTGGTGCTTTATAATTCTCATCATCAGAATGCCCTTCATGATCGTCATGCGCTTCTTTTTTAATTGCTGCACTGGTAATATGTGTGTACACATCATAAGTTAAATAATGCTTTGTATCTGGCGAAGCAATTAAACCCATTTTATCGTTATCCTGAACGTGAGGATGTAGATTAAAATCTTCTTTAAGTTTACCATCTGCATTGTAAACCTTAAAGTTTAAAGTGTAAATTGTATTTGGTGCTTCTGTTGTATCGCTAACATAAGTTACCGTGTACTTGCCCATTTTCTTAGGCTCGTTTTTGTACAACATAATATTTTCGCCAGGTTTCTCTGTTTTTTCAAAATCCTTAACAGGGATGAAGTTGTTCGCATTGATTGAGATTGGCTTACTTGTAGCTGCTGATATAAGTGCGCCCAAAATTAAAAATGCAAAACCAATATGCGCAATGGCCGAACCTGCTAATTTTGCTTTGCCACCAAATGCCTGATATAAAACACTTGCATTAGAAAGAATTGCAAAAAGACAACTAAAAGTCATCAAAATATACATCGTATTGGTGTAAATTTCTGCAACATAAACCAAACCAGCTGTTAAAATTATAGAAAATAATATAGCCGAAACTAAACTGCTATAAAATTTACGTGGGTCGGTTCTTTTGTATTTTAAATATTGAGAAAACCCTGAAATTAACGTAATTAATACCGCAAAAGGCGCTTGCCATTGATTGTAATACTTAACCGCATCAATTGGCGGCGAGAAATTCGTTCCAAATGCTTTGTTAAATACTGGAACCGAAGTAGAAAATATAACTTGAATACAGGCAATGGTAACCACTAAAGCCCCAATAAACATCCAAAATTCACGAGAATAAGTTTCTTCATCTTTTGTTGTAATTGGAAGCTCTTTCCAACGTATAACGAGCAAAAATACTGCAATAGCTGCAAAAACAACATTGTAAAGAATCAGGTGTCCAAACATACCCATATCGGTAAATGAGTGAACTGAAGTATCGCCCAATATACCACTACGGGTTAAGAAAGATGCGTAAAGTACCAGTAAGAAACTCAAGAAAACTAATGCAATTGCGGTAAAATAAGCATGACCCGTATTTTTATAGGCAATCATTACGTGTACAGCACCAATTAAGGTTAACCAAGGAATGAGTGATGCATTTTCTACAGGATCCCAAGCCCAAAAACCACCAAAGTTTAACGCTTCGTAAGCCCAGAAAGAACCCATGATAATACCTGTACCTAAAACCATTACTGCAAAAAGCGTCCATGGCATAGCTGGCTTAATCCACTCTTTATATCTTTTTTGCCATAAACCTGCAATTCCGTATGCAAAAGGTACAACCATACTGGCGAAACCTAAAAACAATGTTGGCGGGTGAATAACCATCCAATAGTTTTGCAACAATGGATTTAATCCTTTACCATCCGTTATAAACTTAAGGTAGTTTTTATAATTTTCTGGATTTGCAAAAACAACAGGCGCCTGCGCTTTTAAATCAATTGCATCTCTTAATAAGATAAAGGGAGAGCTACCAATACGTTCGCCAAAAATCTCGACACCCAACATCATCGATGTTAAAAACACTTGTGAGAATGCCACAACAGTCATTACAGGACGTTCCCAGGTTTTAGCTTTCCATATTAAAAGGCCGCCTAAAAACGATTGCCAGAAAGCCCATAGCCAAAAACTACCTTCTTGTCCTTCCCAAAATGCTGATATAATATAATATACTGGAAGTTGCTTTGAAGAGTGCGATTGAACATAATAATATTCAAAATAATGGCCTAAAATTAAGTAGAATAAGATGGCTCCGATACCAATAATACTAGCCCAGTTAACCAAAAACCCAACTCGGCCTAAGTTTCTCCATGATTTATCCTCTAAATTTTTCTCGCGACTGGCATAAAAATATGCAATTGTTGATAGTAAAGATGCACTAAATGCCAACACAATAAAAAACTGTCCGATTTTACCCGGTAACAAGCTCTCGCCTACAAATTGAATATCCATTAAAATTATTTATATATTTTTTCGCCGTTCTGGTTCACTGTATCTACCTTGCCATCTTTATTAATCTCAACTAAGTTATCGTTGTATTTAGATGGGCATTTCATCAAAATTTTCGACGCATAGAATTTATCGCCCTTCATCTGACCGATAAGCACTAATTTCTCAGATTTTTCAAAATCCTGAGGTTTAGTTCCGTTATAAATTACTTCACGAATTTCGCCTTTTTCATCTTTCATGTGAAAGCCAAAATGATTGGCGTCTTTTACAGCATCATAGTAAATGCCCATTGATTTTTCCCAATAGCCCATTACGTGCTCTTCTTTGCCAGAAGTTGATGCTTCTTTGAAATTAGAATAAGTATCCGTATTCGCATTTAAGCTAAATAAGATTCCCACTGAAATCGCAATGGTAATCAAACCAATTATTGCACTTTTTTTCATTTTTCTATTAGTTGTAAAAGTCGGTAACAAAGATAGAAAAATAGGCATAGTGAACATTCTTTTACATTTTTCTTGTCTTTATATTGACAAATACCTGATTTTTTGTAGAATTAAAAATCAATTTTAGAGACTATTTATAATCGTTCTTAGAAAAACGTAGTTTATATGTAAAATAGCTTAAAAGTATAGGCTTAAAATGTTAAATTTGATGCGACAGATAATCATTCCTTTTTTCACATTCCCAGTAGATTTAATTAGATTTTAGCATGAAGCTTAAGCAGCTCTGTAAGTTTTTATTATTTATTATTTTAATACCTGTTTTAAGTTCTTGTTTTCAAGTTATTGAAGAAATTAACATGAAAAACGATGGAACAGGTGATGTGACTTTAACTATAAACTTAAGTCAGAGTAAAACGAAAGTAGCGTCAGTTATGCTTTTAGATAGTGTTCAGGGCTATAAAGTTCCGAGTAAACAGAAAATTCAGCAGGAGTTAAATGAGGCAGTAGCTTATCTCCGAAAATCGGAAGGTATATCCAATGTTAAAAGCAGTACTGATTTTAATAATTACATCGCTACAATAAGTTTTTCATTTAAAGATATTTCGAATATTAATAACATTACTAAGAACATCTTGGCTCAACAGAAAATTAAGGCCACCAATAACTCATCTTACAGCTATAATAAAGCAACGAAAACCTTTAGCAGAAAATACCAGGCTGTTAGCACAGCAAAAACAGAGTTTAACAAACTCAAAAGCCAGGACAAAGCGGTTTTTAATACCGCAACCTATACAAGTATTTATCGTTTTGAATCTCCTGTAACAAGCAGTAGTAATCCAGTATCAAACGTATCAAAGTCTAAAAAAGCTGTTATGCTAAAGAGCAGTATTATGGATTTAATAAATGGAAAAATTAATGTTTCCAACCAAATACAACTATCTAAATAAAACCGTCATGATTTTAAATAATTAAAAATCATGTAATCATCATTGAAAAACATATCTATAAAATGAAAAACCTTCTAATCGCTTTCTCTCTCCTTTTTAGCTTTAAATTAGCTAAGGCGCAAGATTTAGTCAAAAAAATTCCAGCAAATGCATTTACCGTAGCCACAATAAAGGGTGATAATGTATTTAAACTGATGTTCGTTAAAGATTTTAACGAATCTTTTCTTGGTAAAAAGCTGCTAACCGAAACCTCAAAATCGCTCGATAAAAATTTTACAAGTATTGAAGATTTTGGGATTAACCTGGAGAAGAATATGTATTATTTTAATCAGTTAAGCGATAGCATTAACTATAACTGCTTCTTAATTCCATTAAAGGATGCTACAAAATTTGAAAGCCTAATTAACGAGAAGGAAAAGAAATTTAAAACCGAAGGTGATATTAGAACGATGATTTTGCCTGACAGTACAAGCATTATCAAGTGGAATAATAATATGCTTTACTTTGTAACTGGAAGTATAAGAAGTTCATTTTTTGCTGATTCAGCTAATTCTGCCCGCTATGGTATTAAAGAAATAAAGTATCAAAATAATTATGATGACCTAACAGATAGTGCAGTTGTAGCGATTGACTCGACTTATGCCACCACAACAGAACCGAATGAAGTTGTTGATGTAGTTTTAGCCCCACCGCCGCCAGTTTTATCAAAACCATACACTCCGAATATAAAAGCTTACCAAAAAAAGGCAAGTACAAAAAAGGCATCCTCTAAGAAATCAAGCAAAAAGAAACCAGCGAAGAAAAAGCCTGCTGTTAAAAAAATTGAAGAAATTAACGAGGTCGAAATTACAGATGCGCCTATGGCAGAAGAAATTGACGTGGTTGATGGTGCTGAAGCGATGACTCAAACAGGAAATCCTGATGAACGATATGATGAATATCAAAAAGAAAGAGCAGAACAAGATGCAAAGAAAAAACAATTGGCTTTTATTTGGATGAATATTCAAGCAGATAAGATTTTTAGCACCAATTACGAATCTATCGAGACTAATAAATCTTACACTTCGAGTTTAGATCAAAAAGCGATTGCAGAAATTTGGGTCTCGAGTTTGCAAGATGCTTACAATTCAATTGCCCCAGAATTTGGCACTTATGGCAAAGCTGGAATTATGAAAGGGTATGGCAGTTTAAATGCTAAACTGTTTATGGATAAAACAAGTTTCCGCATTTCTACAGGTTTAGAATTGGCAAAAGAACAAGCTGATTCTTACAAAAAAATTATGGATAGAAAACTGAATAAAAAGTTTCTGAAATATGTAGATAGCGAAAAGGCAATAGGCTTTATGGGCTATTCTATTGATACAAAAGCTTATTTGGAAGAATTCCCTAAGTTGTTGAAGCAAACTTATGGCTCATTTTTAGGCGGCAAAATGGATGAGGAAATTGAATTAGGTTCTGATTTATTCTCGCTTTTATTGGACGAAGAAGCCGTAAGTAATGTTGTAAAAGGCGATGCTTTGTTCGTAATTAACGGCTTAAATAGCAAAGAAGTAACTTATACAACTTACGAGTATGATGATGATTATAACCGTAAAGAAGTAACCAAAACGAAAAAAGAAACATTGCCCGATTTCTTATTCATGTTTTCATCAGAAGACACCCGTTTGATGAATAAGCTGATAAGATACGGCATAAATAAGAATTATGTTAGCACGAACAACGGTATTTATAAAATTGAAGAAAAGAAAAGTCCGATAGATATTTATTTTATGATTAAAGATGGGATTGTATTTTTCGGGAATTCATTAACTGAAATGCAAAGCATTAGCAATAACAGTTTTAACTCGGCTATTAGCAAAACTCATAAAAATTTATTGGCGAAGAACAACTTTAGTTTCTTGTTTAATGCAAAAAATTTAGTTGGCAAAGTACCTGATTCGGAAATTGGTGGTGAAGAAACAGCTAAAAAGTTTAATGAAACTTTAGGCAAAATGGGAAACATTTACATGAAATCTAATCCGATTAAAGGCAATGTAGTTTCTGCTGATATTAGCGCTGAAATTCCGAACGGACATGAAAATGCTTTGAAATATTTGTTCTCTTTAATTGAGAATGCAGCGAAATAGTAAAATTACTAACCAAAGATAAAACATAGATTCAAAACGAAAATCTGTGTTTATCTGCGGTAAAAAAACATTTTGATGAAGAAATTTTTAAAAATAACGGCAGTGATTTTATTATCACTGCTTATTTTTTTTGTTGGCACCTTTAAATACAGACAGTATCAAGCCAATCAGATTTCAATACCGAAAAACACTACCGCTTTAATAAAATTTAGTGCCGATGAGATTTATAAAAGTTTGGCAACAAACCTACTGGCTCATCCAGGTTTTTATCTGAAATCAGATTCAAACCAAAATAAAGCTTCAAAAATCGAGGGGTTTGAACATGGATTGAAAATTCCAGCTAGCATTTACTTTTACAGCATTCAAAATCAGCCTAAAACTGCTTTATTCTCCAGGTTAGCGATAGATAATTTAAAGGATTTTGAGAACTTTTTGAAAGGCACATTGAAATTTCAACTCTTTAAAAAGGAAGGCTTAAATTATGGAAAATCCAGATTAGGGAATATTACAATTCTCTATAATAACGATGCAGCAGCCTTTGTGGTTTCTAACGAAGTAGCAAACTACGATTCGGTATTGACCGACATTTTAAAACAGAAAAATCAAATCAAAATTGTTGAAAGTAATTTTAAAAACATCGCCCAAGCTACCGAACATATTGCTTTTCAAAATCTCAAAAACCAAGGTTCAATCAATTTTGAAAATGGTGCAGTAAAATTTAGTTTTGAGTTTTTATTGGAAACGATTGTACCATCTAAAACACTCAAACACAGAAAATTCAATGTAGAAAGCAGTGTAAATTTTTGGTTGAATGCTGATTTTGCTAAAGCCGTAAACAAACCTTTAAAACTAAAAACTATAGTTTTAGAAAGTGATAGTTTAGCCAAGTATTATGAAGGCTACCTGGATTTTGAATGGACAGGAACAATCAATCAACTTGATTCTGTTATTAGCTACGACTACAATGATGATTTTGAAAAGGTTGAAAAAGTAACTTTACAGAAGCGAAAAATACCGAATTTTATATTCAGCATCGATGCAGCAGCTGGATTTAAAAATTATCTCAGTCGACAAAATGTAATTCATTTAGATAGCGGAATACTTAATAAATCTGTATTCCCGCTTTATAAAGTTTTTGCTAATGAAGCTGGAAAGCAATTAATTTTCAGCACCAAGCAATCTGCTATTCTAAATCCATCTGTAGTTTCTAGTGATGATTTTTTTGGATTGAACATTAATTTCTCAAAGTTGAATAGACAGTTGGATCTACCTGTTTTAAAACCATACTTAAAAAATTTGAAACAACTAGAGGTTAACGGTGATGCAATTAATCGCGGCAAAGTTAGAATTAAAGGAAATTTAAGCTTTATAGATGACGATATTAATTCACTTTATCAAACTTTAAAAGGCTTGTAAACTTAATCTACTGCCTACATCCAAAATTTCTTAATAAATTTAGTGCATAAACCCACAAACAATATTTCTTCGGCATGTTACATGATAACCTGATTTTAATTCTTGTTCTACTTCTTGGCGTAACACTTCTCGTTATGGTTGGCCAGAAAATAAAAATTTCCTATCCAATATTTTTGGTTTTAGCTGGTTTGGCCATCGGATTTATTCCAGGAATGCCAAACTTAAAAATAGACCCGAACATCGTTTTCTTACTTTTTTTACCTCCCCTACTTTACGAAGCTGCCTGGTTTACGTCATGGAAAGATTTTTGGGAATATAAAGGGGCCATATTTTTAATGGCAGTGGGTTTAGTTTTCATCACATCAGTTGCAGTTGCCTACGCATCGGTGGCATTTATACCAGGTTTTACTTTGGCTCTTGGTTTTTTGTTGGGTGGAATTGTTTCTCCACCAGATGCAGTGGCGGCAGCAGCAGTTTTAAAGGGTTTAAAAATACCTAAAACAGTTACCGCACTTTTAGAAGGCGAAAGCTTAGTAAATGATGCATCCAGTTTAATTGTGTTCAAATTTGCTTTGGCAACTGTTGTAAGTGGCACATTTGTTATGCAAGATGCAGCTGTTAGTTTTGTATCGGTTGCTGGTTTGGGAATATTAATCGGCCTTGCCATTGGCGGAATATTTTATGCCATCCACCGCTGGCTACCAACCACAGATAATATTGATACCGTTTTAACACTGCTTACACCCTATTTTATGTATGTTGTAGCAGAGCATTTCGAAGCTTCTGGCGTAATGGCGGTTGTTTCTGGGGGATTGTTACTTTCCAGTCAATCGCATGTAATTCTTACTTCACAATCGAGAATAAAGACGGTGTCGGTATGGTCTTCTTTAACCTTTATGCTTAATGGTGTAGTGTTTATTTTAATTGGCTTGGCATTACCCGACATTGTAAACGGCTTAGGCCCTAACTACCCTATTGCAAAAGCGATTGGTTATGGTGTTGGTATTAGTATTTTAGCTCTTGTAGTTCGCTTTTTATGGTTGGTATCTACGGCACGAATAACGCAGTTGTTTAACAAAAAAACCAGAGAGCGCTACAAGGATATGACCTGGCATTCGTTTGTAATTATTATTTATGCGGGCATGAGAGGTGTGGTATCTCTAGCAGCGGCGCTTTCTATACCAGTAATGATTTCAGATCAGATACCGTTTCCGCTGAGGAATTTGATTTTGTTTATAACCTTTGTTGTAATATTTGTTACACTGGTTGTTCAAGGGCTTACCTTGCCTTTTGTAATTAAGTTATTAAATATACCCGAAGCGAAAAGCAAACTTTCTGAACAGGAACAAACTAGCCAGATCAAATTAAAATTAATTGATCTTTCTTTAGATAAATTGAAAGCAGATTACCAATATCAATGTACCCACAATGAATTGATGGTGAATTTAAAAGCAGAGTTGCAGCATTCTTTAATTGAAAAAAAGGATACCATACAAGCCTTTAAAAAAGGTGATATTGATAAGCAAGATTTAAAAGCTTACCATGAAATTGTACTCGCGTTAATTCAGGTGCAACGTGATGAACTACATCACTTGAAAAGAAATAAAAACTTTGATGATGATATTATCAGGAAAGAAGAATGGAGATTGGATTTGGAGGAATTAAGTGTTTCTTCTTCCGAATAAACAGCCAAATGTGTCGATTAACGACAAAATCGATATAGATCGAATGATAATTTGTTGTTTTGCAGTTTCTATTGTACCTAAACCCGATTGGAGTGAAAATACTTTTGATG
The DNA here is from genome assembly GCF_039537385.1 of Pedobacter ginsengiterrae. Taxonomy (NCBI): domain Bacteria; kingdom Pseudomonadati; phylum Bacteroidota; class Sphingobacteriia; order Sphingobacteriales; family Sphingobacteriaceae; genus Pedobacter; species Pedobacter ginsengiterrae. Next base: position 69,550 of record NZ_BAABAK010000009.1, on the reverse strand, counting down.
CAGATCTTCGACATGCTTAGACTGACATTAACAAAAGATTGCAACGAAAGCGGGGCCAACCCTGCCCCACAAAACTCAGAACCATACATTTTCTAAATAAAAAATCCTTGCAAATTATTCATCTGCAAGGATTTTTCGCTTTAAGCTTTAGTCTTTCGACTTTCAGCTTACTATGGCCAAACGCCCAAGTTCATATATGAAACAGCAATTTTATCGATTGAATTAACAAAAGCTGCAGTTCTTAAAGTTTGTGTAGCTGGCTTATTTTTCAAAGTCTCACGGATTTCGTGGTACGAATGAATCATGGTATCTTCTAAACCAGAATTTACCAATTCCATTTCAGATGCGCCTTTAACAATCATTAAACGGTGTTCTGGAAGAATAGTTTTTCCTGTTAAGTTTTCTAAAGTAGCAATTAAATTTGCGTTTGAATTAGCCGCATAACGGTTTTCCATACGTCCGAATGCTACGTGAGAAAGGTTTTTTAACCACTCGAAATACGATACAGTAACCCCACCAGCATTGCAATACATATCTGGAATAATGATTCCACCCATTTCAGTGAAAATAGCTTCAGCTTCTGGAGTAGTTGGTCCGTTTGCACCTTCTGCAATAATTTTTGCTTTAATGTTACGAATGTTAAGCTCTGTAAATTGGTTTTCTAAAGCCGCAGGTACGATAATATCGCAATCTTGCTCTAAACCTTCCATTGAGTTTTTGAAATCGGTAGCACCAGGGAAACCTAAAATTGAACCTGTATTTTTACGGTGAGCAAAAACCTCATCAACATTTAAGCCATTAGCATTGTAAATAGCACCTTCGTACTCGCACAAACCAACAATCGTAGCACCAAATTCTGCTAAGAATTTAGCGGAATGATAACCTACGTTACCTAGACCTTGAACGATTACTCTTTTATCTCCTAAACCAGCTTTTAAGCCGATTTTAGCCATATCTTCTGCAACATCAACACATTCGCGTACTGCATAAGCAACACCACGACCAGTAGCTTCTTTACGTCCGCGGATCCCGTGTAAAGCGATTGGCTTACCAGTTACACAACCTAATGCATCTAACTGACCAGGATTCATGGTCATGTATGTATCTGCAATCCAGCTCATTTCGCGTTCGCCCGAACCATAATCTGGAGCAGGAACATCGATACCAGGACCTATGAAATTTTTCTTAATTAACTCTGTAGTGTAACGACGAGTGATTGTTTCTAACTCAGCTACGCTATATTGTTTAGTATTGATTTTGATACCACCTTTTGCACCGCCGAATGGTACGTTTACGATAGCACATTTGTATGTCATTAAGGCTGCAAGTGCCATCACTTCATCCTCATTAACCATTTCGCTGTAGCGAATACCGCCTTTAGTTGGACTCATGTGATGCGAGTGCTCTACACGCCATGCATCGATAACTTCAAAACCGTTTCCTCTGCGAATTGGAAATTGAAAACGATACACACTGTTACACGCTTTAATCTGGCTCAGTAAACCTTCTGGATGATTGGTGAATTGAGCCGCACTGTCAAAGTTCTTGCATACATCTGCAAAAAACTTGTTCTCGTCTGCTAGATTAGCCATTATTTATTTTTTATGAATTAAGTATGCTGCAAAATTGCCTAAAAAAACCGCATATATCCAAATGAAAAAACACTTAGTGTATAGCCAACACCACCAGTTTCTGGTTCAAAAAACAGGTTTAAAACGTTTAAACTTAGTTTTTAGTCGAGTTTTCTTTTTCGATTTTTTTTAATCTTTTATCAATAGAGAAAAGATATGCCAATAAACCAACCAGAATTATAACAATACAGGTAACTACTACGTAAATTTTACCATCGCTACGCAGCTTATCGGCCATTTCTACGCCGTTATCTTGTGCAAATAATTGTACCGTAGCAAGCATTAATATTAGGGAGAAAAGTATCTTTTTCATTTCGTTTTTTTAGTTTTTTGAATGATTAGTTAACCGAGATTTAATCATCGAGCTTTCGGCTTTAATTTTGTTGTTGTTTGTTTTCTATTGAACGTAATCGGAAACGGATGGTGTAAACCCAGTAACCAATTAATATCCAACCTAAGCATGCTGGGTAAAAAACCATACGCATCCGGCTATCTAAATCGTAACTATTAAAACCTGGATTACCTCCATTACCTGGATGTAAAGAATCTTTTAAACGTGGTAAAACGAAAAGCAAAACCACCATCATCGGGAAGGCAAAGATGTTATATATAGCAGAAATTTTAGCTCTTTTTTGTTCCTCATCTATCGCATTGCGAAGAATTAGATAGGCAAAATAGAGTAGTACAGAAATTGCTGCAAAATTTTGTTTAGGATCGAAACTCCAAAACTGGCCCCAGGTATATTTAGCCCAAATGGCTCCAGTAACCAAACCCAGAAGTCCGAAAATAATGCCAGCATTTACACTTTCTACTGCTTTTATGTCGTCAATTTCACTTTTCGAACTTAAAGACTTTATACTGTAAAAAACAGAAATTGAAAACAATACAATCATGGCAAACCACATAGGTACGTGGAAATATAAATTCCTGATTGATTCATTTAAAATAGGTAAGCGTGGAACGCCAAGTAATAAACCTGCAATTGCAGTATAGATTACCAAGACTGAACCTAAAATTTTCCACCAAGTTTTATTCATTATTTTTTGTTGTTTTATTATTGGTTATTTGATTGTTTTGATCCATCATCCATTTTACGTCGCCCGTTAATTAATCTCTCCAAAGATATGGAAATAGCAACAACGAGGTTGCAACGGTTAATACATTTACCAGGAATAGCATGCCAATTTCATCATAACTATTTTCCCATGGCAAACCATCAACTGCATTTTTAGCCAGTTTTATTAAAAGAATAAGTACAGGAATGATAATTGGAAAACTTAAAATTGCCATCAGCATTCCGCCGTTACCAGCTTTACTTGCAATGGCTGAAACCATAGTGAAAACCGTAGAAAAACTGATGCTCCCCATTACTACGGCAACATAATAAAGTAGTAAATCTGGAGGTGTAAATGAATCGAAAACCAAGGTATAAAATCCTAATGCGATGGTGGTTAAAACCAACATTAATATGGTATTATAAACTGTTTTCGATATTAATACCGCAGCTGGGCTTGCTAAAACATAACTGTATAATTGCTGACCTTTGGTTTCTTGCAGAAAACTTTTAGAAACACCGTTTATGGATGCAAAAAGCATAATTACCCAGAATAAAGCATTCCAGGTTAATTTATCGCCAAGACTTACAAACGATAAATAGCAGGTAAAAATAGTAGAAACTACATAAAGCAATACTCCATTGATGGTATATTTGGAGCGCCACTCTAACAGTACTTCCTTATGGATTAAATATTTAACCTCTTTGGCCAGTTGCATAACCGCAAAGATACTTTTATTGGTAAATATTGCGATGGTAAATTGTTGGATTGTTGTAATATTGTCTAAAGTTTAAGCAGCAAAACAGTTTGCCACGGATTACCGTTAAAATTTATCGAGTTGACAAAAAATGAGTTTGCCACTGAAACACCGAATACACGTAAACTTGGCGTTTATATTGTTTTAAAAAATATAATACGATTCCATTTTATTTTGGTAAACTCCGTGTTTCCGTGGCAAAAATAAATTATATGGATTACGCATCGACTATTGAATCGCCGATTGGCAAATTGACCATCTTAGCTGATGATGAATTCGTGTGTTCCATAACTTTTGCAGAAAAAAACATTGATCACTTAACAGAGAACGTTCTAACCAAAAAAGTATCACAGCAATTAAACGATTATTTTAAAGGAAATTTAAAGCATTTCGATTTCCCGATCAAGCAAAAAGGGACTGAATTTCAACAGGAAGTTTGGCAAAATTTATTGGCCATTGCGTATGGCGAAACCACTTCTTATGCTAAATTTTCAGCACATCATCCGTTAGCGATTAGAGCCATTGCGGCAGCAAATGGCAAAAATGATATAGCCATTGTGGTTCCTTGTCATAGGGTTATTGGTAGCAACGGTAAATTAGTGGGCTATGCTGGTGGCTTATGGAGAAAACAGTGGCTGTTGCAACACGAGCGAGAAGTTGCTCAAAAAGGCCAAACAGAACTTAAATTTAAACATATATATATTGAAGATGACATCAGAAAAAGCCGATACCAAAAATTATTTAAAAGCTGTTAGATTAATCAATATCGAAAACGACGGTTGTGAATTTGAAAAAGGGACAATTCCAATTAGGCAACATATTAACGCCAATTATTTCTTTGCTCAAACTGATATTTCTTTGCAAAAAACTTCGCACGCTGCACCTAGAAGACAATATGTAATCACCCTAAAAGGAAAATTAAAATTTCAGGTTACCAGTGGAGAAACTTTCATAATTGAACCAGGAATTATTTTAATAGCAAATGATACCCAAGGTGCTGGCCATACTTGGGAAATTATAGAGGGTGAAGAATGGGAAAGGATTTATATTCCTTTAGAAGATGGTGCTGAAGATTATTTCGAGGCAAACAAAGCACCATAAATTAATTTCATTTCATAAGCTTTTTAACTTTAAAATAATTTATATTTTTGGCTTATACCAAACGCTCCAATGAAATACAATCCAGGTTTACACATTTTATCAGAATTCTCTTCTGATAAAGCGGAACAATTAACTTCTTTCTATGATTGTAAAGACCTTTTCGATGAACTTATTACATCAAATCAGTTAGAAAAAGTTGGAGAGGTTTATCATGATTTTGAAAATGGTGGCTTTACTGCCGTGATCTGTTTAACCGAATCTCATTTATCCATTCATACCTGGCCCGAATTTAAACTGGCCACATTCGATATTTTTCTATCAAATTATCAAAAAGATAATACGCAAAAAGTTAAAAATATCTATAAATCGGTATTGGCTTTTTTTGATGGTAAGGAATTGCAAAAAAATGAAATTGTTCGCTAATGGATAGTTTAGTTAAGCCTTTCTTTAAGCTATCTGAAACAATTAATTGTCCAATCTGCAAAGAAAGCATTGTATTGTATGATGCGCCCCGAAGTAAATTTACGACCTGCTCATATTGCTTTTCTTATTTACAAATCATCAGCAGCGAATTATCTAAGCTAAATAAAGAATTAAAAAAGCCCGAAAAAACTCCTGTATTAAAATTAGGTTCGGTCGCAAATATCCACGACAATGAATTTAAAGTTGTAGCATATCTGGAAAAAAGGGAAGTTGGCACAATTTACTGCTGGAGAGAGTATATTTTAACCAGCCAAAGTAAAGGCTATGTAACACTTTCTGAATTCGATGGACACTGGAATTTAATTGGTGGAGAAAAGTTTGTACCTAATTTCAAAACACCAATTTCTTATGGCGTAAGTGTTGGCTATAATGATGTTGAATACACCATTTTTAATAAGTACAGCCCTATAGTAACCTCTATGCTTGGTGAATTGGATTGGGATGTTGTAAACGAAAAGGTTAATGCAACAGAATATATTGCCCCGCCATACATGGTTGTAAAGGAGATTACGGGTACTACTAATCTTTCAACCGATTATTATATCGGCGAATATTTAGAACCACAGGTAATTGCAAACATCTTTAATATTGACTTAAGCTTACTCCCTGAAAAGGTGGGAGTCGGTGCAAATCAACCCTCTAAAGAATACGACAGATGGACTTCTTCATTAAAAATTACAGGGATAGCTATTGTTCTTGTGTTGTTATTGCATCTGCTGTTTGGGATAATAAAACCCAACAAAGAATTAGTTAACTCCGACTTTTTGATCGCATATGATCAAAAAACGGGAGGAGATTCTTTTAAATCATTTATTACGCCATCTTTTTATATTGATGACGAATCATCGAATATAGAATTTGAAATTGCTTCGGCAGTAGATAATAATTGGTTGGAAACTACAATTGTTTTAGTTAACGAAGGAGATAATAGAACCTGGGAAGTAAGCAAAGGAATAGAATTTTATCATGGTTATGAAGATGGAGAAAGGTGGAGTGAAGGTTCAACTAAAGAAACAATTCTTTTATCCGAAATACCTAGAGGTAAATATCATTTAAATGTTTATCCATCCTCTGGAGATGTTTATCGAAACAATCTTTATATAAAAGCAACCAGTAATGTTACCATGTGGAGGAATACGCTTTTAACAATATTATTCCTTTGTATTTATCCAGCAATTTGTTGGTATTTAATGCGCAAATTTGAAAAAGGGAGATGGAATAATAGTGATTACTCACCATTTGTAAATGAAGATTAATGGATATAAAACCTATTAAATATTACCTGATTGTTCTGCTAGTTATTATTGGTTTTTATAGCTATAGTGGCTTAACTGGCTTGGCATTTTATAAAGACAACGTAGAAAAAAATACAGAGTTCAATGGAAATAGAACCAACTCTGGTCACGTCAACAGATTTTATCATAAATAAAAACAATATGAGTTTAAATGAATTAATCAGCATGAAGTACATCATTGCCTCTTTGGTTTATTCCGTTATAGGGATAATTGTACTTTTTCTCGCATTCTGGGTTATTGAAAAAATTACGCCAGAAAATCTTTGGAAAGAAATTTTAGAAAAGCAAAACATGGCTCTGGCAGTAGTTTTTGCAGCATTTATTATTGCAATAGCGCTTATCATTAGCTCGGCAATACACAGTTAGAATGAACAAAAAACTTCCAGCTCTTTTATTAATTTCTGTATTTGTTGTAGCAACTTGTGGTTTAATTTACGAGCTAATTGCTGGCACACTTGCTAGTTATTTACTTGGCGATTCTGTAACCCAATTTTCTACAATAATTGGCGTATATCTATTCTCAATGGGTATAGGCTCGTGGATTTCTAAATATTTCGAAAAAAATATTCTTTCCTGGTTCATTCAGATTGAAATTTTAGTCGGTTTGGTGGGTGGTTTCAGCTCAACGGTTCTGTTTCTAGTCTTTGAAAATATTGCCTCATTCAGAATCGTACTTTATGGATTTGTAAGTCTAACAGGAATTCTTGTTGGACTAGAAATTCCACTACTTATGCGAATTTTAAAAGATCGTTATGAATTTAAAGATTTAGTATCAAAGGTTTTTACGTTCGACTATATTGGAGCTTTGCTCGCATCACTGATATTTCCGCTTCTTTTAATCCCTCATCTGGGATTGGTGAAAACGGCATATATGTTTGGTATGCTAAATGTTGCTGTGGCATTAATTGTTTGTTTAAACTTCAAAAAAGAAATTAAAGCATCGAAATATTTACAAGGCGCATCATTTTTAAGTTTAATTGCCTTGCTGATTGGATTTGTTTATGCTGATAAAATTACCAGTTTTTCAGAAAGCCAAACCTATAGCGATACGATCATCTACTCAAAAAGCACACCTTATCAGCGCATTATTTTAACCAAAAAGAATAAAGTTTTGCGACTATTTCTCAACGGGAACCTTCAATTCAGTTCAGATGATGAATATCGTTATCACGAAGCATTAGTACACCCTGGCCTGCAAGCACTTCCCTTTGCTAAACATGTTTTAGTGATGGGTGGCGGTGATGGTTTAGCAGTTAGGGAAATTTTGAAGTATCCTAATATTGAATCTGTAACTCTAGTCGATTTGGATAAAGGCATGACTACGCTTTTTCAATCAAATAAGATTCTTCTGGGTCTAAATAAAAATGCGTTGTTATCACCAAAAGTAAAGGTTATTAATGCCGATGCCTTTAGCTGGATTAAAGCCCAGCGCAAAAAATTCGATTTCATTGTGATAGATTTCCCAGACCCTTCTAACTATGCTGTAGGTAAATTGTACACCAATTCATTTTACACTTTAGTTAAAGGCATCTTAGCCCCAAAAGGTTTAATGGTAATCCAATCTACTTCGCCATACGTTGCTCCGAAATCTTTCTGGACTGTTAATAAAACCTTAGAAAGTGTAGGTTTAAAAACAATACCCTATCATAATTATGTTCCATCGTTTGGCGAATGGGGTTATATTATGGCAACCGAGCCCGATAATGTTTACAAAAAACCGCAACAATATTTGCATGGACTAAAATTCATGTCGAAAGAAAGTTTAGACTTAATGCTTTTTTTTCCGAAAGATATGAGCAAGGTTGAAACTGACATAAATAAACTAAATAACCAAATTCTAGTAAAGTACTTTGAGGATGAGTGGGCAAACGTTTTATAAAGATGATTTTTCTGCTTATTTAAAAAGGCGTTCGTTTCTTCTAAGGATTGGATTAATAACTGGTGGCATTTTTTTAAACAGTTGTTTTAAAAAACTAAAACCTAACAAGTACAATATTAAAGGGAATTTATTTGGTCCTAATGCAAAAGCCGGTCATATATTACGTGATAAAATAAAAATTCCAGCATCGTCAAAAACCAGGAAAGTAAAAACCTTAATTATCGGAAGTGGTATTTCTGGCTTATCAGCTGGTAGGTGGTTAAAGCAAAATGGAGAATCTGATTTTGAAATTCTCGAACTCGAAAATCATGCTGGAGGAAATGCTCACTTTGGAACCAATCAGATATCGTCCTACCCATTAGGTGCTCATTATATTACCATTGCCAATAATGAAGATAAATTATTAATCGATTTTCTTAAAGAGATAAATATAATTACCCATTTCGAAAAAGGTTTACCTTACTATAACGACTATTATTTAACATTCGATCCTGAAGAGCGTTTACTAATTAATGGGGAATGGCAGGAGGGTTTAATTCCTGATTTTGGTGTTCCAGCTGATGATAAAAAACAAATTCGCGATTTTTTATCAGAGGTAGATAAACTTAAAAACACGCAAGGAAACGATGGAAAATATGTTTTCAATATTCCAGTAAATTCATCCTCTAATGATGAAAGCTACAGAAAACTAGATAAGATATCGTTCGAAAGTTATCTTAAAACAAAAGGTTATCATTCGAAATATCTGTTATGGTACCTAAACTATGCATGTAAAGATGATTACGGGCAGAAAATGGATAAAATATCAGCGTGGGCTGGATTACATTATTTTGCATCGCGTAGAGGAAAAGCTGCCAATGCAGAACAGAATGCAATCTTAACCTGGCCCGAAGGTAATGGTTGGATTATGAAGCAATTGGAAAAGAATCTTCAAAGCCATATTAAAACTTCAAATTTATGTTATGACATTCAGCCGAATCCAGACGGAAGTTTAAATGCCATAGTTTTTAATACCCAAAATGGCACTACCGAATCTATACAGTCAGAAAAAATAATTTTATGTTCGCCGCAATTTGTAAATAATCGTTTGCTTAGAAATTTTAACAGAGGGATTGATTATAAACAGTTTAGCTATTCTCCATGGTTGGTTGCAAACATTACAATTAACGAGCTACCAGATTCTAAAGGAATACCTTTATGCTGGGATAATGTTGCATATAACACGGCGTCGGTTGGTTATGTTAATTCAGCACAACAACACCTAAAACTTTCTGAAGACAAAAAAATACTTACTTACTATTTACCATTATGTGATTTTGAGCCATCGATAGCCAGATTAGCCGCCTTTACAAGAGATTTCGACCAATGGTTAGACATTATAATTCCAGAACTAGAGATGATTCACCCAAACATTACAGCAGCCATTGAAAATATAGATGTTTGGATTTGGGGACACGGAATGATTGCACCAACAAAAAACTTTATTTGGAGCGAGTATTTAGAAAAAGCCAAACAACCAATTTCAGATAAAATTTTCTTTGCACATACTGATTTAAGCGGAATATCTATTTTCGAAGAAGCCTTCCATCAGGGAATTAATGCTGCAAAACAAGCTTTAAATTCTAATGGATAAACAGAATCAACCTTGGCTAAATGGCAGAACAAGCGATATAATTTTCATATTATCGCCAGCTTTTTTGTCGTTGTTTTTGGTTTTGCTTGTTCCTGCCCAGTTTCAAAATGCTGCTGGAATCCCTTTAGCTTATTGGGTATTGTTAATTGTATTTATCGATGTTGCACATGTTTACAGTACACTTTATCGAACCTATTTCAATCCACTTACCTTAAAGAAACATAGTACACTGCTTCTAATAATCCCAATTATTTGTTATATAATTGGTGTAATGCTGTATCATTTCGATGCACTTTGGTTTTGGAGAACCCTGGCTTATTTAGCTGTTTATCACTTTATTAGGCAGCAATATGGTTTTATGAGCTTGTATTCAAGAAATGAAAAAAATTCTTCATGGATTAAAGTGATTGATAAAATAACCATTTATGCAGCCACGATTTATCCATTAACATTTTGGCACTTTACTCCTGCTCGAAATTTCAATTGGTTTATTGAGGGCGATTTCTTCTCGTTTCAAAACGAAATAATTATTAAATATACAACAGTAGTTTATTTAATAATTATCGCCGTTTACACAATAAAAGAATTTTTATTAGTGATAAAAACAAAATCTTTCAATGTCCCAAGAAACCTTATTATAATTGGTACGCTTCTATCCTGGTATTTTGGTATTGTTTATTTCAATGGCGATATGGCATTTACCACTTTAAATGTTATCTCTCATGGCATTCCCTATATGGCTCTTATTTGGTTTTTTGAAAAGAAAAAATTAGCTCATACAAATTTAAGAAGTAAACTAACAAATTTGTGTTTTGGAAAATTTGGAGTTTTCTATTTTCTGGTTATTTTATTTTTATTTGCCTATTTCGAAGAAGGGCTATGGGATGGATTAGTTTGGAGAGAACATCAATCTGTATTTAAACCTTTCGCCAGTTTACCACAAGTTATGGGCAGCGAGCTCCTTACTTTACTTATCCCCTTATTGGCATTACCACAAGCTACTCATTATGTGCTTGATGGTTTTATCTGGAAGGCAAAAAATAAATTTTAGTAAAACCGATGAATCTGTTGTTGCGTAAATAACATTAAACCTTTAATGTTATGAAAACGATTTGCACCATTATATTAATTCTAACCAGCTTTTTTCATGCTGACAAAAACTTACCTGTTGATAAGTTAGATTTAAAAAAATATGCTGGCACCTGGTATTCATTATACTCTATTCCTACTATTTTTGATAAAGGCAGTAGAGAAACTACAACAAAATACACACTTAATAAAGAGGGGTTTTACAATGTTTTAACCACTTACAAAAAACCTAAAGACGAGAAAATCTATTCGAGAAACTCTAAAATGTTTCCATTAGAAGATGGCAGTAATGGCGAATTGCAAGCGCAGTTTATATGGCCAATTAAAGTTGATTATTGGATTATAGAATTGGCCAATGATTATTCTTACGTAGTGGTTGGTCATCCAGATCATAAATTTCTATTCATTATGAGTCGTAACCAAACGATGCCGAAAAAAACTCATGATGAAATAGTTGCCCGTTGCAAGGCTAAAGGTTATGAAGTTGATAAACTTACAGCGCAGTTTAAAGACTAGTTTGTGCTATAATTTTCTCTCCGCGTTTTGTACTGAAAAGCATAAATAAAACACCAACTAAAAATACAATCCAGCCCCATTGAAAATGAACAACCTTGCCAATTAATTTATTGGCAAAGTCATATTTGGTGTAATTATTTGCCGTAAAGTACACTGCTACAACAGCTAAAACATACCAAATAGCCATTACGAAGCTCATAAATTTAAACGCGCCTATCTTTCTAATAAATAGCAAAAGAATAGCGATTACGATAATCGCATAAGTAATCATAAACAAGCGAGCGTCTGACTGGTACAAGTTCCAATTGCCTTTAATCGGCACTTTTAACATCGGACAGAAACTAGCTATTACGCATAATAAAATACCTAACCAAGCCCTGAATTTATTTAGTATTAACATATTGTTTTTTGGTTGTTTAGTTGTTTAGTTGTTTAGTTGTTTAGTTGTTTAGTTGTTTAGTTGTTTAGAAAAAACAAATATTAACTAATTTGTTTGGCATTTTTTAACAAATAACGACTCACGAACTACTGTCCCTCAACAATACCCATTTTCTCTGCAAAATGAGCACAATAATCACGTAAATCTTCAACAATTAAAGTTTCGTTAGTTGCTTTCAAAAAGCTATCGCCCATCGTTTGTAACGTTTCATAGAAAAAACGTTTCATTTCATCAACGGGCATGTCTTTGGTCCAAAGATCTACTTTTAACGTGTTTTTGTAGTTATGATCCCAAACCGAAAGAAACATGGCTTTTGCGGGTACTTTATCAGCATTTTCCGAATCTGTACTTTCCCAAAGAATATTATCTGGATTGTTAGCCTCGTCTAATTCAACTGTTAATTTTATTTCTGCTGTTTTCATATTTTTAATTGATTTCGCCGATTGAGTAGTTTTGACCGATTTCAACCGTTAATTTTTATCGCCGCAAAGATGATTATTTTTTGAATTAATTATTCAGATGAAAGGATTATACCGTTTTTTTTACCTGTTAATTACGCTAATTTTTGAATAATCAACATCAGAATTATGGTAGTCACAACAAAAATCGATTCAACAATCCAAATCTTTTTTAAATCCTTTAACGTAAAACGGAAAATCAAATCGGTAATAAACGTAACCAAAATTAAACAGCCTAAAATAACAAGGTAGAAACCACTCATATCAATATGTCGGGGCGTATTATCTTTTTCAGATAATAAATTAACCACAACCAAGCCAAGCGCTACTGCTCCAACTATATTTAAAGGGGTAATCCTTAAGTTCATTACTTTTTCTTATCGAATTTTTTACCTTTTTTAAACGATTTAATTTGCTTTCCAGCTTTTGCTTTGGCTTTTTCTCTTACCTTTTTCTCTATCGCTGCAGCATGTTTCTTCTCATGGAAAGCGCCTTTAAATTCAGGATCTTCCTTACGTTTCTGCAGATCGATTTCCTTCGCAATATGCTGGCGTTCCTCATAAGGCGTTTCATCAATGTAAACACCTTCAGGTATTTCGGCCACTGGAATATACTGGCGTATTAACTTTTCAATTTTGCGGATATAATATTTCTCTGCATCGGTAGCAAAAGTAATGGCATCGCCTTTGGCAAAAGCCCTACCCGTACGCCCTATTCTGTGCACATAATCTTCAATAATAATCGGCACATCAAAGTTAATTACGTGGCTAACATCACTCACATCAATCCCTCTACTCGCCACATCGGTAGCAACTAAAACCCGAATATTACCTTCTTTAAAACTATTAATCGAATTAATTCGTGTATTCTGTCCTTTATTTGCATGAATAACGCGAACGTTTTCCGAACCATATCTACGCTCAATAAAACTGAAAATATTATCGGCAACTGTTTTTGTTTTACAAAAAATAATCAAGCGACTAAAAGCCTCATCATTCTTCAACAAATGTTGCAGCAAATTTATTTTTGTTTTAAAATTTGGCACGTAATATAAGGCTTGAGTAACATTTGCTGCAGGTGTAGCCTGTGTCGATGCCTCAATAACCAATGGATTATTTAAGAAATCGCCAGCAATTTTTTGCACCAAATCGCTCATCGTAGCCGAAAAAAGCAAGTTTTGTCGTTTACGAGGCACAATTTCTAAAATTCTATGAATCGAACCAATAAAGCCCATATCCATCATTTTATCAGCCTCATCCAGTACTAAAAATTTTAAACTCTGTGTGTTAATATCACCATCCAGGTATAAATCCAGAAATCTTCCAGGCGTAGCAATCAAAATATCCACTCCTTTTGCAATCTGTTCTTTTTGTGTTTTCGGACCAATACCACCGAAAATTACCAGCGAACGTAAGTCTGTATAAGTAGAGAATAATTTTACCTGCTCAGCAATTTGCATAGCCAATTCGCGTGTTGGCGATAAAATTAATGCCCTTGGATTTTCGCCCTGAGCATATTTTAATTGCATTAAAATCGGCAAAACAAAAGCCGCGGTTTTACCTGTTCCCGTTTCTGCGATTCCGAAAATATCTTGTCCAGATAATACTGGCGCAATTGCTTTTTCCTGTATCGGCGTGGCAACGGTGTAACCTGCATCGGCAACTGCATTTAAAATTTGCCTGTTTAACTTAAATTCTTCGAACGATTTTGCCATAGCCCACAAAGATAGGCTTTTTAAGCTGAAAGGCTTAAATTAGTCTGAAGTTCGGAGTCTTTAAGTCATGAATTCATAAAGCCAAGATCACTTAAAGAGATTTAGGGGTAAAGCAATTTCAGTAGTTCTTTAATTACGGTAGTCCTGCTATCGTTCCAATCTTTTTGCAATTGTCAGTCTGAGCTTGTCGAAAACCTGCAACAAAAAGTATTTCCACTTTATCAGGTTTATTTAACTTAAAACAATGCTAAAAACTCAACTTCCACCTTTCTGTAGCCCAAAACTTTCCACTTTATACTTTCTACTTTATACTAAAACACTACCTTTGAAACCATGAATTCTTACCTGATAAAAGCCGCCACAATTGTAAACGAGGGACAAAAAATTGTTGCCGATGTATTAATTAAAGATGGATTTATTACCAAAATCGGTCAAAATCTTTCTGCACCAAATGCAACTGAAATTAACGCCGAGGGGCAATACCTTTTACCAGGAATGATTGATGACCAGGTGCATTTTCGTGAGCCAGGTTTAACACATAAAGCCGATATTTTTACCGAAAGTATGGCCGCCGTAGCTGGTGGAATTACCTCCTTTATGGAAATGCCTAACACAGTTCCAAATACTTTAACACAAGCGCTACTTGCCGATAAGTATGCAATTGCTGCAGAAACTTCACTTGCCAATTACTCATTCTACATGGGTGCAAGTAACGATAATATCGAAGAAGTTTTAAAAACCGACGCTAAAAATGTTTGTGGCATTAAAGTTTTTATGGGCTCATCAACAGGAAATATGTTGGTTGATAACGAAAAAACTTTAGAAAATATTTTTAGCAAAGCGCCTATTTTAGTAGCTACACATTGCGAAGATGAGGCAACCATTCGTAACAACCTGGCCGAATTTAAGGCAAAATATGGCGATAATTTAACCATCGAAATGCATCCAATTATTCGGAGTGCAGAAGCTTGCTATAAATCATCATCTTTAGCAGTTGAGCTGGCAAAAGCATACCAAACACGCTTGCATATTTTACATATTTCTACTGCAAAAGAAATTGCACTTTTCGATAATACCATTCCATTAAAAGATAAAAAAATTACTGCTGAAGCTTGTGTTCATCACCTTTGGTTTAATGATAAAGATTACGCCACAAAAGGTAATTTTATAAAATGGAATCCTGCAGTTAAAACTGAAGAAGACCAAAATGGAATACTCGCTGGCATTTTAAATGATAACATCGATGTTATCGCTACTGACCATGCACCACATACTTTAGAAGAAAAAAACCAGCCCTACTCGCAAGCACCATCAGGTGGGCCGCTGGTTCAACATGCGTTACCTGCTTTATTAGAAATGCATTTGCAAGGCAAAATTTCATTAGAGAAAATCGTTGAAAAAACAGCACATAACCTGGCTATCTGTTTCGATATAGAAAAACGCGGTTTCATCCGTGATGGCTATTGGGCAGATTTGGTTTTGGTAGATTTAAAAGATTCATGGACTGTAACCAAGCTGAATAATTTTTACAAATGCGGTTGGAGTCCTTTCGATGGAGATACTTTTCAAGCCAGCGTAACACACACATTTGTATCAGGGAATTTGGCCTACCAAAAAGGCAGATTCACAACCGACCAGATCGGTAAGCGACTAACTTTTGCGAGATAATGATAAAAGGAGAATCTCTGTATAGTAAAACTATTGTATTGTTCGCATTTACTTCAGCGATTTTCCTATTCAGCTTATTCCCTTCTCTTGTCCAAAAATATTACTCAACAGGCATTTATTCTTACATTTCTTCATTACTAAGATTTGTTTCCTCGATTTTCCCATTTGCTATAGGCGATATTGTTTATGCCTTACTAATAGGTTTTGTCGTTTACAGAATCATCAGGTTTTTCAAAAAAAGAAAATCTTTAAAGAAAGAACACAGAATCATTGTTCCGCTACAGATCTTGAACTTTTTCCTGATTCTTTACATCATCTTCAAAATTGTTTGGGGTTTAAATTACAGCAGACCAAGTGTGAGTGAAGAGTTAGGGATTGGAAATGAAAAATATACAGTAAAAGAATTGGTTTTACTTGGCGATTATTTTGTGAATAAGACTAATGATCTAAAACTTAAACAAACCAAAATCCCTGCTTATTCCATCAAATATTTAAAAACGAATTCGGCAAAAGCTTATGATTTAATGGAGAAAAAGAATCCGTTATTTCGTTATCAAAATCCGTGTCTAAAATCAGTTTTAAACTCATGGGTCATCAGCAAAGTGGGAATTGAGGGCTACTACGCCCCACTAACTGGCGAGGCAAATATGAACATGGCCTTGCCTAATTTTGTAAAGCCTTACGTTTCTTGCCACGAAATTGCCCATCAGTTAGGCATTGCTTACGAGGATGAGGCCAATCTTTTGGGCTATTTAACAGCAAGCAATAGCCCTGATGTGAATTACAAATACTCGGCTAATTATGAAATGCTACGTTATATTTTGTTCGAAATCAGAATGAAATCGCCCGAAGATTATAAAATACTTCACGATAAGTTATCCGCTGGCGTTTTAGCTGACTTTAAAACTGAAAAGGAGTTTTGGCGCAAATATAACGGCGAAATGTTCGGCTACATGGATGCCGCTTTTGATAGTTTCCTAAAACTGAATAACCAACCCAAGGGCATCGACAGCTATCAGGACATTGTGATTTGGTTGTGGAATATACATAAGGAAGAAATTACCCCCTAGCCCCCTAAAGGGGGAACTAAAAGCATGATGGAAAAGCTGGGTTTACTTATTTAAATTATAATCTATTTGTTGTGCGTTTGAAATAGACTTTAGAAAGTCAAAATCCCCTTTAGGGGGTTGGGGGTTTAACCATGTATAGCTTCTCTGGTTCCAAAACTTTGAATTAATTCGCCTTCAAATTCCAGCCATTCTTTCCATCGTTTATCTACATCAACATCAACAGTATATTTACGGGCAAAGTTTAAGAAAGTAGTATAATGACCTGCTTCGGACACCATTAATTCATGGTAAAACTTAGCCAGTTTTTCATCTTTAATATTTAAAGAAAGTACCCGAAAACGCTCACAGCTTCTGGCCTCAATCATTGCAGCAAACAAAAGCCGATCAATAAAAGCCTGGTTTCTGCTGCCATCTTTTTTACTAAACTTAACTAAACGCCCAACATAATCATCTTTTCTTTCACGGCTTAAAGTATAACCACGTTGTTTAATAATGTCGATTACCATTTGAAAATGTTGCATTTCTTCAATTGCGATTGCGGTTAATTCCTCAACTAAATCCTGATGTTCTGAGTTTTGAGTAATTAAAGTGATTGCATTCGTGGCTGCCTTTTGCTCGCACCAGGCATGGTCAGATAAAATTTCTTCTAAATTCGATTCAGCAATATCGGCCCAACGTGGGTCTGTCAATAATTTTAATCCTAACATGTGGTGTTGTAATTGAACTGCAAAATTAAGAATATTTAAGATACGTTTAATATCTCCGGCAGATTTAGAGCATAAACGCAAATCTGGATTTTTAATCTACGAAAATCATATTTATCTGCGGGAGCAAAAAAAAAGAGCTTATTTTGTAGAAAATGAATAGAAGCGCAAAGAAATTATTGATTATTGGATTGGTTTGGCCTGAGCCTACTTCATCGGCAGCGGGAACACGAATGATTCAACTAGTCGATTTATTTTTGCACAAGGATTATGAAATCACTTTTGCTTCTGCAGCCTCGAAAAGTGATTTCAGTTATGATTTCTCACAAACTTCTGTTATTGAGCAGCAAATAAAGCTGAATGATGAAAGCTTCAATTCATTTTTAAAAACATTAAACCCATCCATTGTTATGTTCGATCGCTTTATGGTGGAAGAACAATATGGTTGGCGGGTGCAGCAGGAATGCCCTGATGCGCTTAGAATTTTAGATACCGAAGATTTACATTGTTTGCGGAGTGCCAGACAACAAAGCGGTAAAAAACAAACTGAAATTAACTTGTTTTCAGATACCGCAAAGCGGGAAATTGCTTCTATTTTGCGTTGCGACCTTTCGTTAATCATTTCGGAAGTGGAAATGAAAATCCTGGAAGAAACTTTCAAAGTTGATTCTTCTTTACTTTACTATCTACCTTTCCTTGAAAAAGAAATTACAGCTGAAATGGTCCAAAATTGGATTCCTTTTGCAGAACGAACTGATTTTGTATTCATTGGTAATTTCCTGCACGAACCAAATTTTAATACAGTCCAAAATTTAAAGACTAAGGTTTGGCCTTTATTACGCAAAAAACTTCCAAACGCAAGCATGAACATTTACGGAGCCTATACTTCGCCAAAAGTTTTGCAGCTGGAAAATAAAAATGAAAAATTCTTTGTTAAGGGCAGAGCATTAAATGCTAAAGAAACCATTGCAAAGCATAAAATTCTTTTCGCTCCTATTCAATTTGGAGCTGGTGTTAAAGGCAAATTTATCGATGCCATGCAAGTTGGAACACCATCTATAACAACTTCTGTTGGTGCCGAAGCTATGAGAGGCGGTTTAGATTGGAATGGATTTATTGAAGATGATGTAGAAATTTCTGTTAAAAAAGCGGTTGAACTTTATGAAAACAAGACGATTTGGCTTTTGGCTCAACAAAATGGAGTTCGAATTATTAACGAACGTTATTCTTCATTACATTTTGCGGAGAAGTTTATTACTGTTATTGAAAAATTGGATTTAGAAAAACATCGTCAGGAAAATTTTATTGGTCAGATTTTAAACCATCACACCACACAGAGCACGAAATATATGTCGTTGTGGATTGAGGAAAAGAACAAAAAGTAAATTACTATGCTTCAATGGTTAAGCCTATCAGTTTAGATCTGCTTTGGACGTTAAATATTTGTTTAAAAATGTTTCGCCAATTACATTGGGAGATGGTTTCTCCCGAAAAGCATCTCCCCTTTATTTATAAACCTGATGGAAACGGCAGCCCGAGCTTTTTCTGCGAGGCTATAGTGTACAGCAGGGCTGAAATAACTGAAAAGCAAAGAAATTTGCTTTTCAAAAAATAATAAAATTTTAATGGTTAAACAAAAGCCGAAAAACCTGTTATAGCTCTCCCTACAATTAATGTATTGATTTCTTTAGTTCCCTCATATGAGTAAATAGCCTCTGCATCGGCGACGAAACGGGCAACATTATATTCAAGCAAAATTCCGTTTCCGCCCATAACTTCGCGGGCTTTACTAACCACATCTCGTGTGCGTAACGAGCAAAATACCTTTGCCAATGAGGCGTGTTCATCTTTTAACAAACCTTGATCTTGAAGCTGTGACAAGCGAAAACATAAGGTTTGCATGGCGGTAAGATTGGACAGCATTTCGACCAAATGATTTTGAATTAACTGAAATGAAGCTATTGGTTTACCAAACTGTTTTCTGGTTCGGGTATAATCTAAAGCGTTTTCGTAAGCCCCACGAGCACAACCAACGGCTTGCCACGCTACACCAGCTCTTGTCATTTGTAAAACTTTGGCCGTATCTTTAAAAGAATTGGCATTTTGCAAACGATCGGCTTCTTCAACTTCACAATTGGTTAAGGTAATTATGCCATTTTGAA
This sequence comes from Pedobacter ginsengiterrae, assembly GCF_039537385.1. NCBI lineage: Bacteria > Pseudomonadati > Bacteroidota > Sphingobacteriia > Sphingobacteriales > Sphingobacteriaceae > Pedobacter > Pedobacter ginsengiterrae. The sequence goes on along the minus strand of NZ_BAABAK010000009.1, from coordinate 49,896 downwards.
CAATGCGAAGGGCCATTTTATCCTTCATTTTCTCGACAGCGAAGCCTGGATTATCTTTTTTAACAATAAAGCCTTTAACTTCATTATCAGCTTCATCTCTGGCCCAAATAATTAATATATCGGCAAAGGTTGCGTTACCGATCCACTTTTTCTGACCATTTAAAATCCATTTATCTCCTTCTCTTTTACAGGTTGTGGTTAAGCCACCAGCCGCAGCAGAGCCAACTTCGGGTTCGGTTAAACCAAAAGCACCAATAATTTTGAATTTCTGCATTAAAGGAAGCCATTGTTGTTTTTGTTCTTCTGATCCACAAAGGTAAATTGAACCCATGGCCAAACCGCTTTGAACGCCAAAAAATGTTGAAATCGAGGTGTCGATTCGGGCCATTTCCATTGCTAAAATGCCTTCCATTAAATTCGATTTACCTGGACAGCCATAACCTTTGTAGGTTAAACCACAAATGTTAAGTTCGGCAAGTTTTGGTATTATTTCGTGTGGAAATTCAGCTCGGTTCCAATATTCGTTAACTATTGGTTTTACTTCGGCTTCTAAAAAAGCTCTCACTTTTAGTTGTAGTGCACGGTCTTCATCTTTTAAAGCTTCATCGCCTAAATGATAAAAATCACCTTCTATTGGAGGGAGTTCTTTTTTCTTTTTTGAACCGCCCATCATTTTCATCATGCCCTGAATTTGCTTATCATCAAGACTAGAAATGGTTTCGACCATTTTTGGAAGATCGACTTTTTTTGACAGAGCCTCGAGCTTATCAAAATCTACATGCTTAAAAAGGTTATACGCGTTTTTGAGTGAAGAGAATATGTTCGCCATTATTATTCGTTTTTAGAATAACAAACGAGTGGCGATTTTGTTAGTTTATCTATTTTGTCGTTGTTACGAACGAAGAACCTACAACCCAATGAAAACAGCAATAACAATCAGCTAAATCGTAAATGTTTGAAAAAAATGCCCGAGTATGGGCTAGAGATTCTTCGTTTCTAATAATGACAATAAGCCTAACTTATTTTAAATCGAATAAATTATTTACTCCCAACAATTTTCTTGAAGTAAAACCTTCGCCAAAGGTTGCGCCAATGCTTTTACCAAATTCCCTGGCTCTGCCAATTACGCTTTCAAAAAATTCTGGCGATGAAATATAAGTCTGCAAACCATCCACATCGGGATTATAAAACTGTGTTTTAAAAGCTTTTATCGATTGAATTTTTGCATCCATATGATCAGAAATATCTACAATGATATCAGGTTTTAAATATCGATCTTGAATATATTGTAACAACAACCTCGGGCGATGTGCTTCTTGTTTTTGTCCATCAATTTCTGTTTCAACTTTAGGTAAGCCTGATAGGAAAACAGCGTCGTAAACTAAGTCTCCAGCTCTTCCGTGATCAGGATGGCGATCTTCTAAAGCATTACTTAAAATAATTTCAGGCTGATATTTCCTTATTGCTTTGATAACTTCTAAACGATGAAATTCATCATTCTGAAAAAACCCATCTCTAAACCTTAAATTTTCTCGGGCATGTAAACCTAAAATTTTACCAGAATCGGCTGCCTCTTCATCTCTTGTTTCTGCTGTACCTCTGGTTCCTAATTCTCCTCGTGTTAAATCGACTAGCCCAACTCTTTTACCTAATGCAATATGCTTTAAAATGGTTCCTGAACAGCAAAGTTCGGCATCATCAGGATGAACGGCTATAACTAATATATCTAATTTCATTAACTCTATTTATTTTTATTATCCAGCAGGCGCTGAATTTTTTTCTTAACTTTTGAACTCAATGGTTTAGTAAAAGGGAAGAAATAATCTTCCAGTTCGCCCTTTGCGTTAATCAGATATTTATGAAAATTCCATCTTGGCGATGAACTGAGTTTTGAATTCAGTTTTTTATCACTCAAAAATTGGTATAGAGGATGCGCATGAGCACCACGCACCATAATTTTATCGAAAACAGGAAATTTTACACCGTGATTTATTTCGCAAAAACTGGCGATATCTTTGCCAGTTAGTGGTTCCTGTTTACCAAAATCGTTGGTAGGAAAACCCAAAATCTCAAAATCGGGATTGTTAATTTCATCTTTTAATTGTTGTAATTCGCCTAGCTGAGGCGTAAAACCACACTCTGATGCGGTATTTACAATTAAAATAACTTTATTTCGGTAGGCTGAAAGTAGTTGATCTTCACCTGTAATCTTCTTCACTTTAAATGAATAGATGTTCGGAATAGTTTCCTTCATTATTAATGCTTATTGATAGAATCCAGAAGAACGGATAATGGCTTCAATATCCCTATCTTCATCGATGCTGTATGTACTTTTTAAATTATGGCCAACTACACGGGCAATAATCTGGTAGGAAAACGCAGCAAAACCTCCTTTAGTTTGTTTCACAATATCATATGTAGTGCGACCAACTTCACGATCAATTAATTTTGTTAATATTTGTCCCTGAGTGATTGTTAAATCTTTAATCTCACGGTTAAACATATCTTTAATTTCTTTATCGCACTGCTTAACAAGCGCTTTCTGTTCTTTCTTTTCGGGTGCTGTAACCAAATCCCGCTCTAATTGTTCGTATCTGCGCTTGGCAAAAAGTGCATAAGGCATAACCTTTAAAACATTGTAACGCAAACGATTAAACGCTGCTCTTTCTTCAGGTGTTCTAAAAATTCGGTTTGCGTAAACATACACCTCATTAAGCTGCATCCAAGGTATCATAACTCCATTATCATTCGTAGAAGTAATCCTAATGGTATCGGCTTTACCCAATTTTGGATAAACAGGTGATGTATACTCCTGTGCTTTTAGCGAAACACTAAAAATCATGACAATAAACAGAATGATAAGCTCTTTAAATTTCATAAATTTATACCTAAACAAAGTTAGTTGTTATTTCATATATTAGGAGTTTTATAAAACTAATATAAGTTATTATAAAATAATAAGACGCATTTTTTACGCAAAAAATACAAATGAAAACAGAGTTAGTGATTGATTTAGAGGCAGAGAAACAAGAAATATTAAAACGATACAGGGCTTTGCTCAGAGCCAGTAAATCAACTTTACAAAAGGGAGACAAGAAAGAAATTAGAAAAGCTTTTGATATGGCACTCGAAAGCCATAAAGATATGCGCCGTAAATCTGGCGAACCGTATATTTATCATCCGATAGCAGTAGCCCAAATTGCGGCCGAAGAAATTGGCCTAGGTACCACTTCTATTGTTTGTGCATTATTACACGATGTTGTTGAAGATACAGACATCACATTAGAAGATATTGAACGTGAATTTGGCAAAAAGACAGCTAAAATTATCGATGGTTTAACCAAAATATCTGGCGTTTTTGATACAAATAGCTCTTTACAGGCCGAGAATTTTCGTAAAATGCTGCTTACCCTGGCAGATGATGTTCGGGTAATTCTGATAAAATTGGCAGATAGGTTGCATAATATGCGTACGATGGATTTTATGCCTCGACATAAACAGCTTAAAATTGCCTCAGAAACAATTTATCTGTATGCGCCTCTTGCGCATCGCTTAGGCTTGTATGCAATAAAATCAGAGCTCGAAGATCTTTCTATGAAATATCTTGAGCCTGAAACGTATAAATTTATCGCCAAAAAATTAAACGAAAAAAAGGCAGAGCGAAACCTTTTTGTTAAAAAATTTGTAGAACCTGTTGATGAAATTGTGCATGAACAAGGGCTAGTTGCCGATATTTATGGACGCCCAAAATCTATACATTCCATTTGGAATAAAATGAAGAAAAAAAATATTCCTTTCGAAGAGGTGTATGACCTTTTCGCCATTAGGATTATTTTAGATAGCGCTTACGAAAACGAAAAGGCCGATTGCTGGAAAGCCTATTCAATTGTAACCGACTTATATCGTCCAAATCCAGATCGTTTACGCGATTGGGTTTCATCTCCGAAAGGAAATGGCTACGAATCTTTACATACTACAGTAATGGGGCCACGCGGACAATGGGTTGAGGTTCAAATTCGTACGCAGCGAATGAATGAAATTGCCGAAAAAGGTTTTGCTGCACATTGGAAATATAAAGAATCGAGCAATGATAACGGTTTGGATCAATGGATTCAGAAAGTTAGAGAAATGCTAAATAATCCTGAGGCAAATGCTTTAGACTTTTTAGATGATTTCAAAATGAATCTTTTCTCTGATGAGATTTTCATTTTCACACCAAAAGGTGCTTTAATTCAATTGCCGCTGGGTGCAACCGCATTAGATTTTGCTTTCGAAATTCATACAGATGTTGGCGCAACGTGTATTGGCGCTAAAGTAAACCACAAACTCGTTCCAATTTCTTACAAATTACAAAATGGCGATCAGGTTGAAATTATAACCTCGAGCAAACAAACACCAAAAGAAGACTGGTTAAATGTTGTGGTTACGGCAAAAGCCAAATCAAAAATAAAATCATCCTTAAAAGAAGAAAAAAGAAAGATTGCCGAAACTGGAAAGGAAATTTTAGAACGCAAATTAAAATCGCTTAAAATCACCTACAATACCGATAACCTGCAAAAAATCAGTTATTTCTTTAAACTTCCTTCTACGCAAGAATTATTTGTAAATGTAGCTTTAGGTAAAATAGAACTTAAGGATATTAAAGAATATTTATCGAGCGAGAAAGAAGTAGAAACCCGAGGTCCTGAACGACCGGAAAACCTAACGGTTGATGCGGTTAAAACAAAAATGAAAGGCTCGGAAAACGACATTTTATTAATCGGTGAGGATTTACAAAAGATAGATTACACTTTGGCTGCTTGCTGTAATCCTATTCCTGGCGATGATGTTTTTGGTTTCGTTACTGTTAGTGAGGGCATAAAAATCCATAGAACTAACTGCCCTAATGCAGCTCAGCTGATGTCTAATTACGGTTATAGAATTGTTAAAGCTAAATGGAATAAACAGCAAGAACTAACTTTCTTAACAGGTTTACGTATTGTGGGCATTGATGATGTTGGTTTGATTAACAACATTACAAAAGTAATTTCGAACGACTTTAAAGTTAATATGCGTTCGATAACCGTAGATACCAACGAAGGAATTTTTGATGGCTCGATAATGATTTTTGTAAACGATACCGAACACCTGGAAAATTTGATTAAAAATTTATTACAGGTAAAAGGTGTAACAGGCGTTACCAGGTTTGATGCATAAAAGGGTTATAGGTTATAGGTTATAGGTTATAGGTTATAGGTTTGGAAGTCATTTTCACTAAAGGTTTAATCCTAGGTGATTTATTTCTTTGTTAATCTGAAAACAACTGATAACCCGCAACCGACTTATTACAACATTTCAACAATCTAACAATTAAACAGTCAAACAATTTACCTACCTTTGAACGGAGTTTAAAAACTATGTCAGAACAGAAAACAAATGAGCTTGTTCGCAAGATTTTTGAAGCTTATTTAGAGAACAAAAATCTTCGCAAAACACCTGAGCGTTTCGCAATATTGGAAGAAATATATTCAAGAAACGATCATTTTGATGTAGAAACACTCTACATCCACATGAAAAACCAAAAATATCGCGTAAGTCGTGCTACGGTTTATAATACATTAGAACTTTTAGTTTCTTGCGATTTGGTTACCAAACATCAGTTTGGTAAAAACATGGCTCAATTCGAAAAATCTTACGGCTATCGTCAACACGATCACGTAATTTGTATCGAATGTGGTAAAGTGGTAGAATTTTGCGATCCGCGAATTCATCAAATCCAAACCATGGTAGGCGACCTTTTAAAATTCGATGTTAAGCACCATTCGTTAAATCTTTATGGCTTTTGCTCTGATTGCAGCATGGCAAATAAAGTAAACGAAAATGCAGCTGCTGCTGCAAAAGTTGAAGCAAATTAAATCAATCCACAAAATAAAACCAGCTTAAATTTTTAATAATGACGCAAGTAGATGTACTTCTCGGCCTGCAATGGGGCGATGAAGGAAAGGGAAAAATCGTTGATGTACTAAGTCCAAAATATGATCTTATTGCCCGTTTTCAAGGCGGCCCAAATGCAGGACATACCTTAGAATTCGATGGCAAAAAATTCGTTTTAAACACTATCCCATCAGGAATTTTCAACGAAAAAACCATGAACCTAATTGGAAATGGTGTAGTTATCGATCCTATCATTTTAAAAAGAGAGCTTGATAATTTAAAAAAAGCAGGTCATGATCCAGTTGCCGAAGGTAAATTGGTTATTGCCCGTAAAGCGCACTTAATTTTACCAACTCACCAATTATTAGATGCGGCCAACGAGGCACGCATGGGTAAAAATAAAATTGGATCAACACTTAAAGGTATTGGCCCAACTTATATGGATAAAACTGGCCGTAACGGTTTACGCGTTGGAGATACCACTTTACCAGACTTTAAAGAGCGCTACGCTAAATTAGTAGAAAAACATACCGAAATCCTTTCTCATTACGAAGGTTTCGAATATGAATTAGCAGAAAAAGAAGCTTCATTTTTCGAAGCAATCGAATTCTTGAAATCAATTCCACATGTAGATAGCGAGCATTTTGTTAATGGCTATTTAAAAGAAGGAAAAGCGGTTTTAGCAGAAGGTGCACAAGGAACTTTATTAGATGTTGATTTCGGCTCATATCCTTTCGTAACATCAAGTAACACCACAACAGCAGGCGCTTGTACAGGCTTAGGGATTGCACCTAACAAAGTTGGCGCAGTTTACGGTATTTTCAAAGCCTATTGTACACGCGTTGGTGGCGGTCCTTTCCCTACTGAATTAGATAACGAAGTTGGTGAAAATTTACGTGCCTTAGGTCACGAATTTGGCGCAACTACAGGCCGTGCTCGTCGTTGTGGCTGGATCGATCTTCCTGCATTAAAATATGCCATCATGCTAAACGGTGTTACCGAATTGATTATGATGAAAGCCGACGTTCTAGATACTTTCGATACCATTTATGCTTGTACACATTACGAATATAACGGCGAAACGATTGATTATATGCCTTACGACATCATTTCAATAGAACCAAAACCAGTGCTTAAAGCTATTGATGGCTGGGCTACAGATGTAACTAAAATTACTTCGGTTGATGAAATTCCAGCTAAATTGAATGATTATATTGCATTCTTAGAAAAAGAATTAGAAGTGCCAATCAAATTCCTTTCTGTAGGACCAGATAGAGCACAAACATTAGAGTTACGCTAGTAGGCTCGTCATCTCCCATGAAGCGCAGCGAAATGGAGAGATTTTGTCGCAAGCGAAACTTGAAACCATAATAAAAAGCAATCCATATTTGGGTTGCTTTTTTATTTGGAAAGCACAGCAACTGCTACTATTAACGTTATTCCCGCCAATGCTCCAAGTCCCGATTTCAACCGCATTGAAAATTGAAAGAATCTGCAACGGGAGCTTTCCACTTATGTCGGGTTTAGTTACCTTTGCCGCAGCTTGAAAACCAACCAAAACATTACAGAATTTAAACAAAAGGCATTGCACTGGGCAAATCAGTTTGATGTTTGTTGCTTCTTAGATTCAAATCAGTATAAAGATCCTTATTCAGCATACGATTTTATCATTGCGGCGGATATTCAAACTGAACTTAAATGTGATTCTGGCAATGCTTTTGCGCAATTAAAAGAATTTCAAACGGTAAATAAACAATGGTTATTTGGTTTCTTGGGCTACGACCTTAAAAATGAGATTGAAGACCTTCAATCAAATAATAATGACCATTTAAACTTTCCAGAATTATACTTTTTCGTTCCCAAATATTTAATTGCAGTTAAAGAAGATAGAATAGAAGTTTTAATAGGAAACGAATCTATTTTAAATGAAATTCTTGATTATAATCCTGAGCTCAAAACAGAAGCAAATTCTTTAACAATTAATCAAAAGCTTTCTAAAAATCAATACATAGAAAAAGTAGAATCTTTAAAAAACCACATTATTCGCGGCGATATTTATGAGGTAAATTTTTGTCAGGAATTCTTCAGCGAACATGCCGAAATCAATCCAGTACAAACATTTGAGTTCTTAAACAAGGTTTCCCCAACTCCATTTGCAGGTTATTTCAAAGCTTATAATCATTATATTTTATCGGCTACGCCCGAGCGTTTTTTATGTAAGCGTGGTTCAAAATTAATATCTCAACCCATAAAAGGAACAGCAAGAAGAAGTGAAGATTTAGGTGAAGATGAAGAAATTAAAATTCGCCTTAGAAACGACGTTAAAGAGCAGGCTGAAAATGTTATGATTGTCGATTTGGTGCGTCATGATCTTACAAAATCAGCAGTTAAAGGAAGCGTAAAAGTAGACGAGCTTTTCGGAATATACACCTTCCCGCAGGTTCATCAAATGATTTCTACAATAAGCTGTACTTTAAATCCTGATGTGCATTTTATAGATGCTATAAAAAATGCTTTTCCTATGGGATCTATGACCGGAGCACCAAAAGTTAAGGCCATGCAATTAATTGAAGAGTACGAGGCAACAAAACGAGGAATCTATTCTGGTTCCTTTGGCTGCATTAATCCCAATGGAAATTTTGATTTTAATGTTGTTATTCGCAGTATCCTCTATAACGCAGACAACAAATACCTATCCTTTCAAGTTGGTGGCGCAATTACCTACCAATGCGATGCCGAGAAAGAGTATGAAGAATGTCTACTTAAGGCCAGTGCAATTCTTAAGGTTTTAGGAAGCTGAGTTCATTTGGCCTCATTGGTCATTAGTCATTAGTCATTAATCGAAACAAAAGATTTAAGAATCTGTTTCTACAAACCAAAAAAGACATTAAAAAAGGCTGAAAGTTTTACACTTTCAACCTTAAATTTTTAACTTCTAACCTTCAACTATTTTTTATAATACTGTTGTGCTTCAGGTAAATATTTTTGTATTTGCGCTATACGCGTTGCATCACTTGGGTGAGTACTTAAAAATTCTGCTGGTTTTTGTGCACCTGCTGATGCAGACGACATTCTGTTCCAAAAACTTGTAGCACTTTGAGGATTATAGCCAGCCATTGCCATAAAAATTAATCCTAAACGATCGGCTTCCAATTCTTGATTACGGCTAAATTTCAACATTGCAACCTGCCCACCAACTCCATAACCTGCATTAAAAATAGATTGAACCTTTGGATTCTTAGATAATGCAGCACCTGCTAAAGATCCTAACCCTTGTGTTACCATTTCATTAGACATTCGTTCTGCCGAGTGGCCAGCAATAGCGTGAGCAATCTCATGCCCCATAACGGTAGCTAAACCAGCATCATCTTGGGTTACAGGTAAAATACCTGTATATACTACAATTTTACCACCAGGCATACACCATGCATTTTTTTCGTTGTTTTGAACAACGTTAACTTCCCACTGATAATCTGCAATTAAATTACCATAGTTGTTACTATTCATATATGATTTTACAGCTGTAATTAACCTGCTACCAATAGTTTTAACTTTTAGTGCCTGTGCATTCGTAGCTGGCAATACTGTAGTTTTATTTTCGGTAAGAAAAGTACTGTAAGCTTGAAAAGCCATCGGCAAAACCTGGTCATTACTAACCAAATCAAAACGGCTACGCCCAGTTAATGGCACAGTAGAACATGAATTGAATAATAAAACACTGGCAATACCAGCCGTTAAAAATAACTTTTTCATAAAAATTGTAGTTAATGATAATGATTACTTACAGCAACCTCCATACAAACAGGAATTGCATAAATAAGTTTCAAAAAATGTATTTTGTTAATTAATTAGTTTTCTTTTTAAACAAGTACACTTTAGATTCTTTGCCTTTCAGCAACCTTTCGAGATTTTTTTGGTGGGTAACTAGAATCAAAACACAAACCACCATGCCGTAAAGCACTTCTGATTTTATAGATACCTGAAATAGAAATACGATACTCAGCGGAAAAGTAAATCCAGCACATATCGAACTTAGGGAAACATATTTTGTTAAAAGCAATACAACCACAAAAACCAGAACACAAAGCATAGATGCCTGGAAGTGAACTGCCAAAATCATTCCAAAAAGTGTAGCGACACCTTTACCACCCCTAAATCCAGCGAAAATTGGAAATAAATGCCCCAAAACGGCTGTAACCCCTAAGGCAAGTTGGTAATTAACAAATTGTGCAGAATTTTGAGGCCCAGTTACAGACATGCCGATCAGATAAGCAAGATTAGTTGCTGTATAACCTTTTGCTATATCGATAACCATTACGGCAATACCAGCTTTTTTGCCTAAAACGCGAAAAGTGTTGGTTGCACCAGCATTACCACTTCCGTATTCTCTAACATCAACACCATAAAAAGCCTGTCCTAGCCATACCGCTGTTGGAATAGAACCAAAGAGATAAGCAACTAATAAGGCTGTGAGAGAATAAACCGTAACCATAGCCTACAATGATACAAAAAATAAGCTTTTATTTATATATGAAATCACAGATTAATATGCTTTTAAACTCATATCAAGGCTTTTCACAGAGTGTGTAAGCGCTCCCATAGAAATATAATCTACTCCACAAGCGGCATATTCGCTAACATTTTCTTCCGTAATACCTCCAGATGCTTCTGTAATAAAACGTCCATCAATTAATTGCACAGCAGCTTTCAAATCGGTATAATTGAAATTATCAAGCATAATTCTATCTGCCCCACCCGCTTCAATTACTTCGTTTAATTCCCCAATATTCCTCACTTCAATCTCAATCTGCAATGATTTATTTTTTTCTACCAGATATTTGCGGGCCGCATTGATAGCATTTTCAATACCTCCAGCATAATCAACATGGTTATCCTTTATCAAAATCATATCGTATAAACCTATTCGATGGTTTACACCGCCACCAATCCTCACCGCCCATTTCTCCAAATAACGCAAACCAGGTGTTGTTTTACGAGTATCTAATAATTTGGTTTTGGTATCTTTTAGTAAGGAAACAATTCGATTCGTTTTTGTTGCAATTCCGCTCATGCGTTGCATACAATTTAATACCAGTCGCTCGGCTATCAAAATAGAATGTGTACTTCCTTCTACAGTTAGTGCAATATCTCCAATTTTAACATCAGCTCCATCATGAATTAGTACATCAACTTTTAAATTAGAATCTACTTCTTCAAATATCGCTAAGGCAAGCTCAATTCCTGCCAAAATTCCATCTTCTTTAATAATAAGCTTAGCCTTACCTTTTGTTCCAGCGGGAATAGTTGACAATGAAGTATGATCGCCATCGCCAACATCTTCGGCAAGTGCATTTTTTATAAATTGAGATATAAGTTGTTTATCCAAAATTCGGGTATTAAAGCCCAAAAGTAAGAATTTTTTATCAGAAGGCAATCTTAAAGAAGATGCGGAAATGGTAGGAAATTAAATTTAGATTAATCCTTGGCAGGCTCTATTCTCAACTCAGTAATTAAAAATGCCGTGTTAAATTTTTTCATGGTAACAGAAACCCGATAAGTTTCTTTTGAGGTACTTAATAAAATTACTCCAAATCTGTAATTCTGGCTATTATTAATTCTATGAAAAATACTTGTTTTTACAGGTTGATGCTTACTAAAAAAATCTTTCAAAATCTGCTCACCCTGTGCTTTAGAGTATACATCTTCCTCATCAATAATAATCAGTTCGATAGTTGGCGCAAAATTTTTAGCTATTTCCTTTGAGTTACTTGACTTAAAATACGAGGATAAATCATCAATAATATCAACCTGAAAGGCCATGGAACGATATATTGGTGTAATTGCTACTAAGAATAAAAATAAGCTCCGGATCATTTCTGTATTTTATAATGAACCCTGTAGCTAAAATTATGCCATTAGCTTATCAAAAAAAGGATTTCTTAATTTGTATAAGCATCAATAAACCTATATTTGCTTTATAAAGAGTTATTAAAACATAACATTTACCAAAATGTTTTAAAACTGCGTATTAATTTTAAAAATCAATTAATGATTGAATACATGTTATTTTAAAAACGATGTATTTAATCATCTCAAAAATAAGAACGAATGAAAAATAAAAAACTTGCACTTATTATTCTCGATGGTTGGGGCTACGGAAAACATGATAATTCTGACGCCGCTTATGCTGCCAATACACCTTTTTTCGATTCATTGATTCAAAAATACCCAAACTCTAAGTTAGAAGCTTCGGGCGAGGCCGTTGGCTTACCAGCTGGCCAAATGGGTAATTCGGAAGTTGGCCACATGAATTTAGGTGCTGGCCGTGTAGTTTACCAGGAACTTGGGCGCATAAATAAATCTATTGCTGATAGAGAATTACATAGTAATCCAGTTTTAGTTAGTGCATTTGATTACGCAAAGAAAAACAATAAAGCCGTTCACTTTATCGGATTGGTTTCGAATGGTGGTGTTCATGCACATATTGAACATTTAAAAGCATTATGCGATGCTGCCAGTGAAGCCCATGTAGAAAAAACTTTTGTTCACGCTTTTTTAGATGGCCGTGATACCGACCCTAATTCGGGATTAGGTTTTATAACTGATTTACAAAATCACATTCAAAATTCGAATGTTAAATTAGCTTCGATGATTGGCCGTTATTACGCAATGGATAGAGATAACCGTTGGGAACGTGTAAAGCAGGCTTACGATGTAATGGTTAACGCTGTTGGCGAGAAAACGCAAGATGCTTTAGCTGCCATAAAAAAATCTTATGATGAGGGCGTTACGGACGAGTTTATTAAACCAATTGTTTTAACTAACGAAAATGGCGAAGCTGTTGCTACTATTCAAAATGATGATGTGGTAATATGTTTTAATTTCCGTACCGATAGAGGCCGTGAGATTACAACGGCTTTAACTCAAAAAGATTTCCCAGAACAACAAATGCACAAGCTGCCATTGTACTACGTAACCATGACTACTTACGATGAAAGTTTTGAGAAGGTAAATGTAATTTTTACCAAAGATGATTTATCACATACGATTGGTGAGGTTTTGGCAGGAAACGGAAAAAATCAAATTCGCATCGCCGAAACTGAAAAATACCCTCATGTAACTTTCTTCTTTTCTGGCGGAAGAGAAACAGAATTTGAAAATGAAAAACGTATTTTAATCCCTTCTCCTAAAGTTGCTACTTACGATTTACAACCAGAAATGAGCGCAGCTGGAATTACCGATGCCATTACCAAAGAAATGGAAACTGGATGGGCTGATTTTATTTGTTTAAATTTTGCAAACCCTGATATGGTTGGGCACACAGGTGTTTTCTCTGCCGTAATTAAGGCTGTTGAAACTGCAGATAAATGTGCTGAAATTGTAGTTAACAAAGGTTTAGAGAATGGTTACTCATTCATTTTACTGGCCGATCATGGTAACTCAGAATTTATGGTAAACAAAGATGGTTCACCAAATACAGCGCATACCACTAACCTTGTTCCTTGTATTTTAATTGATGATGAATATAAAAGCATCGCTGATGGAAAACTTGGTGATATTGCGCCTACAGTTTTAAAAATTCTAGGTGTAAACATTCCTGAAGAAATGACAGGTAACGTTTTAGTATAATGAATAAAAAATTAATCTTATCTGTATTTGCTTTTGGATTGTTCGGCTGCAACCAGCGCGAAGCATCAAAAGCGAATACGGATTTGCTTTACTTTGATTTAAAAGGATATTTTGTAAAGGAAGCCATCCGTTTAAACAAAATAAATCCGCAGGTAAAAAAGCAAGTTATTGTAAACGGAACTTCAGAAACCAGCGTAATTCATATTACAGACTGGCAAAAAGAGTTTGCAATTTTTATGAATGCAGATATTAACAAAGCATCGTGGAAGGGTAGTTTTAAGGCAGATAACAATTTAGCATTCGAGCATTATACTTCAGCAAATAAAAAGATACCTGTTAAGAATCTTTTGGTTAGCAAAACAGACGGCAAGGTTAAAAAAATTGAAATTATTATTGCCAATAAAAATATCCTGTATCTATCTGGTGATACCTTAATTTATTATCCTGATAGTTTATATCAAATTAAAAAGTATCAAAAAATTAAGTTACTTAATGCAAAAAGTTATCAAATTACTGGTAAATTTTAAAACAAAAAAGGCTTGAAATTAATTTCAAGCCTTTTTCTTTACAACTGGTTTAACTCATTTTAAACTTGTAATCTGAGCTTTATCATAAGTAATCCAATCAATAATATCTTTTCTAAGTGGCTGTAAAGTTAAAACCTTTTGAAAATCGGCTATAGAATTATTAAATAATGCCACACAAGCTTGTTTTTCAACAGCTTTCTTCGCTTTAAAAGATCTAAAAATTGCATAATCTTTATAAGCCAAACCACGGTTTTGCAGCATTTGAGTATCTTCCTCTCCACTTAATTCGCTTGCTTTAGTAAAATCTTTAATAGCGGCAGTATAAAAATTCTCACGCATGGTACTTAAAGCTTGTTTAGGGTCGTTAGCAACATTTAATCTTGCTTTGCCACGATAATAATAAGCAGAAACTTCTGTCGGTTTTAAAACAATTAAATTGCTGTAAGTTGTTATTGAGTTTTCATAATCACCATTTTGATAATAAGAATAACCCAGCATTTGTAAAACTTTTACATTATTCGGTTCTTTGGCATTGGCTTTTTCTAACTGGACAACGGCTGTTTTATAATCTCCCTTAACCATGGCATCCAAAACTTTTTTATCGTTACTTTGCGCAAAACTGGTACTTGTAGAGAAAATGATTAAACCTAAAACGGTTTGCTTAATGTAGTTCATGTACTGGTAATAAGTTAACAAATCTAAAATTTCATCGCAAATAAATGCATAAAATATTCACGCAATATATTCAATTCTTCGAAAATAAAGTGGTTTAATTTTTTTACATTCACTAAATCAATCAAACAATAGGTTTAACGCTCAAAATCCTGATATATGATATTTGGCGAATAATTTATATTCTCTGCCTTTTTATCATAACATTATACCAATTTTAATATAACATTAAATTAAAACAACTTTGGCACAAGAGTTGAATTTAATATATATAGATTAAAAACACACAGATCATCAACGATAGAACTGCCAGTTTGTCGTTTCAAATAATAATAATGAGTAAAGAAGATATATTTGATTTTAATAGCGCAATGCCAATAATAAACGAGGATACCGAATTTTTCCCTTTAATGTCTCAACAAGACGAAGAAGATATGAATAATGAAGAAACCCCCGAAGTGTTGGCCATTCTACCACTGCGCAATACCGTTTTATTTCCTGGTGTAGTTATTCCAATCACAGTTGGAAGAGATAAATCCATTAAGCTAATTAAAGAAGCCTACAAAGGAAATAAGATTATTGGTGTTGTTTCCCAAAAAGATGTTTCGATTGAAGATCCAACTTTTGATCAATTAAATACCGTTGGTACTGTTGCAAACATTATAAAGCTTTTACAAATGCCTGATGGTAACACTACAGTTATCATTCAAGGTAAACAACGCTTTAGTTTGTTGGAAGAGGTTCAAAATGAGCCATATATCAAAGCTTCGGTTAAGAAGTTTGAAGAGCAGAAGCATAAAACGGATAAAGAATTTAAAGCCCTGATTGCTTCTATTCGTGAAATGTCTGCTCAAATTATTCAGCTTTCGCCGAACATTCCAAGCGAAGCAAGTATTGCACTTAAAAACATTGAAAGCAATTCATTTCTGATTAATTTTATTTCATCGAACATGAATGCCGAAATGTCTGATAAGCAAAAAATCCTGGAAATGGACAGTTTATTGGAAAGAGCGCAAAAAGTTATGGATCTTTTAATGGTTGAATTGCAGATGTTGGAGTTGAGAAATCAAATTCAATCGAAAGTTCGCACCGACTTAGATAAACAACAGCGTGATTATTTCTTAAATCAGCAGTTAAAAACCATTCAAGAAGAGCTTGGAGGCAGTTCTGCAGATATTGAATTTGACGCACTTCAGGAAAGGGCAAAAAAGAAAAAATGGTCGGCAGAGGTTTTTGCGCATTTCGATAAAGAGCTTGATAAATTAGGCCGTATGAATCCAGCGGCGCCAGATTATTCTGTACAATTGAATTATTTGGAATTGCTTTTAGATTTGCCTTGGAGTGAATTTACAAAAGATAACTTCGACCTTAAAAGGGCACAAAGAATTTTAGATAAAGACCATTTCGGGCTTGAAAAAGTTAAACAACGTATAATTGAATATTTAGCGGTGTTAAAACTTAAACGCAATATGAAGGCGCCAATTTTATGTTTGGTAGGCCCTCCAGGAGTTGGTAAAACATCTTTAGGCAAGTCTATAGCGAAAGCTTTGGGCCGTAAATATGTGCGCATGGCGTTAGGCGGTATTCGCGATGAAGCTGAAATTCGTGGTCACCGTAAAACTTACATAGGCGCTATGCCTGGCCGTATTATTTCTTCAA
The DNA here is from genome assembly GCF_039537385.1 of Pedobacter ginsengiterrae. Taxonomy (NCBI): domain Bacteria; kingdom Pseudomonadati; phylum Bacteroidota; class Sphingobacteriia; order Sphingobacteriales; family Sphingobacteriaceae; genus Pedobacter; species Pedobacter ginsengiterrae. Next base: position 33,496 of record NZ_BAABAK010000009.1, on the reverse strand, counting down.
TTAAAAAAGCAGGTGCTGATAACCCTGTTTTTGTATTGGATGAAATTGACAAAGTAGGTACCGATCACCGCGGCGATCCTTCATCAGCTTTGCTTGAAGTTTTAGATCCTGAACAAAATAATGCTTTCTACGATCATTACGTAGAAATGGATTACGACTTATCGAACATTTTGTTTATCGCGACAGCGAATTCATTAAGTACGATACAGCCTGCATTGTTAGATCGTATGGAGATTATTGAGGTAAATGGTTACACAATTGAGGAAAAAATAGAAATTGCTAAAAAATTCTTATTGCCGAAACAAAAAGAAAACCATGGCTTGAAATTGAAGGACATCATTCTTAAACCTGCCTTAATCGAAAAAGTAATTGAAGATTATACCCGCGAAAGTGGTGTACGTGGTTTAGAGAAAAAAGTTGGATCGCTGGTTCGTGGTGTTGCTACAAAAATTGCAATGGAAGAAGAGTATAATGTTACTTTAACCAACGATGATGTAGAAAGAATTCTTGGAGCACCAATTTATGATAAGGATTTATATGAAGGTAATGAAGTTGCTGGTGTGGTTACAGGTTTAGCCTGGACTAGCGTAGGCGGCGATATTTTGTTCATTGAGTCTAGTTTAAGTCCGGGTAAAGGTAAATTAACCTTAACTGGTAATCTTGGCGATGTAATGAAGGAATCGGCAGTTATTGCGTTAGCTTATTTACGTGCACATGCAAACGAATTCGGCATTGATTATACTTTGTTTGATAACTGGGATGTTCACGTTCACGTACCCGCGGGTGCAACACCAAAAGATGGCCCTTCGGCTGGTATAACCATGCTTACCGCTCTAACTTCAGCGTTTACGCAACGTAAAGTAAAACAACATTTAGCTATGACTGGCGAGATTACCTTACGAGGAAAGGTTTTACCTGTTGGCGGAATTAAAGAAAAAATATTAGCCGCAAAAAGAGCAAATATTAAAGAAATAATTCTTTGCAAAAGCAACCGTAAGGATATTTTAGAAATTAAAGAAAGTTATATCAAAGATTTAAAATTCCACTACGTTTCTGAAATGAGTGAAGTAATTGATTTGGCATTATTAAAAAATAAGGTTAAAAAACCATTGGATTTAAGTATAAAACCTGCCCCAATTGTTAACTAATTTGTAATATTAAAATTTAATTTAATCCTTCGATTAATTAATTCATTTACAATAGATACTTTTATAGCCTGAGGTAATTCCTCGGGCTTTTTTATGAAATCGATTTTAGCTTCCCTTTTATTATTGTTTATTATTGATGCTGCTAAGGCTCAGAATTTTAAAAACGAATTTGGCTTCAAAACGGAAAATGATGCTTATCTGGCTACATTAAACGATAGATATTATACAAATGGTTTATTTATTTATTACCGCAGAGCGATAAATCCTGAAAAATTTGGAGAGCATATCGAGAAGAAAACTTACGAAATTTCTGTTGGGCAAAAGATTTACACACCATATTGGGGAATGGTTGCTAAACGAGAAGACCAGGACAGGCCTTTTGCTGGTTATTTGTATGCTGGAGCCGCTTACTCTGTTTTCTATAAAAAAGAGAGCGTTTTAAAAACCAGTATCGAATTAGGAACAGTTGGCCCGAATTCGTTAGCGCAAGATGCTCAAGAGTTTTTACACAAAACTGTTGGCTTTTACACACCAGCTGGCTGGGATTATCAAATAAAAAACGAAGTAACAATTAATCTTTCTACAAGTTATAGTAAATTAATACATCGCTCAAGCGATAATGCGGTCGATTTTAGTGGACAAGGCTATGCAAATTTAGGAGCAACTTTTAATGGCTTGGGTGCATCGGTTTTATTTAGAGCTGGAAAATTAAACCAACTATTTAATAGCGCCTACCACAACGCCGTTATCGGAGATTCAAAAACAAAAAAAATAAATAATTTCGAATTTTTCTTTTACGCAAAGCCCCAGTTAAATGTTGTTGCGTATGATGCCACTATTCAGGGAAGTCTATTCAATAATGATAGTCCAGTAACATTTGGCGTTAAACCAATAGTGTTCGAACAGCAATTTGGTGTAAATTATAGTTCGAATAGATTTACTGCTGATTTTAACGTGATATTTAAAACTAAAGAAGTTAAAAGCGTTGCTAAGGCGCAAAACTATGGAGGATTGAGCTTGTACTACAGATTTGGGCAATAATTTTAGTCTAAATTAGGCTTCCTTCTACGTTCCTTTTTAAATGCGTTAACGGTTTTGTTTTTTAACCTTTTTTCGATAATCGATTTTGGTATTTTAGTTGGTTTTCTTTTTTTCTGAATTAAGAGTGATTTTTTAATAAGTTCGACTAATTTAACCACTGTTTTTTCTTTATTTAAAAGCTGACTTCTATCTTCCTGAGAAACAATATGAAGCAATCCTTCCGTATCTAATCGATTTTCTAATCTTAATTTTAAAAGTTCCTTTTCATCTTCATTAAAAAAATAAGCTTCGTTAATATTAAAAATAAGCTCTACTTTACTCGAAACCTTATTTACGTTCTGGCCGCCCTTCCCTCCGCTTCTAGAAGTTTTAAAGGTTACATATTTTAAAATCTGCTCTCTATCAGGTACCATTACTATACAATTTCGTTTTATTTAAGCATCAAATATATCCCTAAAAAAAATAACAAAAAATGTTAAATTTGATATTTATAATTTTGATGATTTTGTTTATTCATCCAGAAATTTTAACTTCAAAAAATCAATCTAAATAAGCTTCAAGCTAAAAACGTCCCAATGACACTAAATAACTTCGGTAAAAAACTTCTACGTTTTTTAAAAACTCTACTATTTTCGATTATCATTTTTGTTTTCCTATTCTTATTAATCTGGACTTATTGTTACTCATTACACATATTTTATGGGCTGGCATTAATCTTAATTTTTGCTATTATCTCATTTTTTCGAAAACAAAACCGACGATTTATCACCATAACCTTATGCGCAGGTTTTTTACTTTTTATCCTTTCTACCCCTTATAATCTTAGGCAATACAACCAACATGCAGAGGCTTTTCAAGAGCAAATTAATGCTGGCTTTCATTTAAGCTTTAAAGAAAAGGCAGCGATTTATGGTACTTTGTTAATTATAACTGTAGGAGATATTATTCCTTTTCCAGAAGCAAGTATTCAAAATTTTTATCTTTTATTTCCTAAAGAAAGTAAAACAAGAATTTTTTATGATAATGATTATTTAAGAGCACCAGATATTCAGGCTGTAATTAACAGGAAGGGTAAACATGAGGTTGCCTGGAACAAATGGAGTGAACGTTTTAACGGTAACTTCAGGTTTGCTGCAGCTTTTGATCCATGTACTTTAGAGATCACAGATGAAGGTGATCAAAAAAAGGCAACGCTAATAACCTACTTTAGCTACCGTAAAAATTATACAACTCATAATGCAAATCACCTGCTTAATGGCTTATTTGCTTTTAGAATTGATGAAGGATTATTCTGGTATTTACAACATGAAGGATGGTTACATCCTTACAATGCAGTCTGGATAGCTAAATTTGATAAATAAACATCTTTTAAAGCGCTAAAAAGTTCAGCGTTATCCTTCTATTTTTTACCTTTGCAGCACGATGAAAAAAAATTTAGTAATAGCTATAGATGGCTATTCATCTTGCGGAAAAAGTACACTGGCAAAAGCATTAGCTAAGCAATTAGGTTTTATATATATAGATAGTGGGGCCATGTACCGTGCTGTAACCTTATATTTTTTAAGAAACCATATTGATATTACTGATGACTTAAAAGTAGCCGATGCCTTAAAGCATATCGAATTAAATTTTCATGCACGAGATTACGAATCGCATATTACATTAAACGGCGAAGAGGTTTCTGATGAAATTAGGTTGATGCCTGTTTCTGAAAACGTAAGTGAGGTTTCTGCCCATAAAATTGTTCGCCACGAAATGGTTAAACAACAACAACGGATGGGAAAATCAAAAAACATTGTTATGGATGGCCGAGATATTGGAACAACAGTTTTTCCTGAAGCACCATTGAAATTATTTATGACTGCCGACCCAAAAATTAGAGCAGAGCGAAGATTTAAAGAATTAGAAAGTAAAGGTAATAATGAAACAACTTTAGAAGAAGTTTTTGAAAATCTAGCACATAGAGATTATGCCGATACAACCAGAAAAGAAAGTCCTTTAGTGCGGGCTGATGATGCTATAATTTTAGATAACACCAACTTAACACAAGAAGAACAACTTGCATTTGCTTTAGAAAAGGTACAACCATTTCTAAACAATTAATTTAAAGGGTTAAATTTAATTTCATATTTTTAGCAGCTAACCAAGTTTGCTAATATGAAACATAAAATCTTCTTTATTCTTACCTTATTAACAATCTCTATTTCTTTCCAGGCAAATGCCCAAAAAGGCTGGATAAATCTTTTCAATGGTAAAGATTTAAAAGATTGGAAAGTTAAAATCTCTAAACACGATTTTAACGATAATTACGCAAATACTTTTCGAGTAGAAAATGGTTTGATGAAAGTAAGCTATGATGGTTATCAAGATTTCGACAAACAATACGGCCATATTTTCTATAAAAAACCATTTTCGGCTTATTTATTAAAAGTTACCTATCGTTTTATCGGCGAACAGGCAAAAGGCGGCGAAGGATGGGCTTGGAGAAATAGCGGCGCCATGCTGCATGGTCAAGCTCCAGAAACTATGCTTCGCGATCAAGATTTTCCTATATCTATTGAAGGACAAATTTTGGGGGGCGATGGCGAACACGATCGACATACCAGTAATGTATGTACCCCTGGAACAAACATCGTTTTCGAAGGCAAACTATTTACTCAACACTGTTTAGATTCTAAATCTAAAACTTACGCTGGCGACCAATGGGTTACTGCCGAATTTTTGGTTTTAGGCGATTCTGTTGTTAAACATATTATAGAAGGCGAAGTTGTTTTAGAATACACTAAACCACAAATTGGAGGAGGAAGTGTTACCAACTATGACCCAAAAGTTAAAGTTGATGGTAAACCACTAACATCGGGCTATATTTCGTTGCAGAGTGAAAGCCACCCAATAGAATTTAAAACGGTTAAGCTTTTTAATTTAGAAGCTTACATGAAGGATAAAACCAAACTAAATAAAGTATTAGATAAAATACTTAAAGAATAATCCCCCATTCATTTTTAGCATCCCTAAAACTAATGTTATTCTATTTAACAATAATTTTTTAGATGAAAAATTTAATACTCTCCTTACTGTTTTTTGTAAGCTTAGCTACGTACGCTCAGAAAAAATATAATGTTAATGAGATTCCCGACCCAAAGAGATTAGGGCAAGACTATTATGTAAGCGATCCCGATGGGATCTTAAGCAATGTAGATTCGTTAAACAGACTCATAACTCGTATAGAAAAACAAACTAAAACCGAAATTGCAGTTGTAGTTGTAAAAGATTTCGACGACAATCTTGATGAGTTTGAATTTGGGATGCAATTGTTTAGAAAATGGGGAATTGGCAAAAAAGAGGTTAACAATGGCTTGCTATTATTCGCTTCCATTGACAGAAGAAAATATCGATTTATTACAGGTTACGGATTAGAAGGTTTATTACCAGATGTTAAGTTAAAACATATTGCAGAAAGAAATTTATTGCCTGCATTTAGAACTCAGAATTATGATGATGGCATTGCAAATTCACTAAATGCAATTGCCGATTTTTTAAATAATCCAAATAATTCAGCAGAAATACAATCTTTAATTGCCGAAACAAATAAAAGCAAAAACGAATGGAAAGACCCCACAATTTATTCTGGGGTAATTATATCGCTTTTCATTCTTGCATTTATTTACCTCAAAAAGAAATTACCTTCTTATAAAATTAAAAAAAACAAAATTACTGTAAATTCCTATGATAAGGCTTTAGCAGGTGGTTGTGGAGGGTTATTCCTCATTGCTTTTGTTTCTTTTTTTGTTTGGGCTTTTATATTCGAGTTTAAAAACATCGGGCTAAACTTAACCAGTATTCCAATAATAATATATATCGTCTTATCGCTGTTTTTTTTCTTTAGATATTTGGGAGCACTTTCTACATTGAGAAAAATGCATGTTGATGATGAAAATTTCTTTAATGCAGCTAAAGAACTAAATAAAAAAGTTTGGCCATTAGCAATACTCTCTCCTCTTGTTTTATTCGGGATTTTAAAAAACGCAAATACTAGGAGTAAGTTATCTTCGAGATTTACACCATTATTAGATAGTAATAATAATAGCATGATCCGTGTGGATAGAGATATTAATGTCGAAGGAGAACCATTTTTAAACAAAGGTCAACGCAAGGAAGAAATACTTTTTGTTTACGATTATGACATTTGGGAAAGCCAAAATCACAAAGAGCACCAAATAAAAGCCTGGCCAGCAGAAAACTTTAGCGATTTTAGTGAATGTCCAAAATGTAAATTCAAAACTTTATCAAAACCTAAAGTAGAAACCGTAAGAAGAGCAACGTATAGCAATAAAGGCGAAGGGAAAGAGATTCAGGAATGTTCCAATTGCAACCATGAAATTTTCATTAAAACGGTTGTACTGGCAATGCTTGTTGAAAGTTCCTCTTCTTCCAGTAGCAGCAGTTCTTCATCATCAAGCAGCTCATCATCAAGCAGTGGTAGCTGGGGCGGTGGTAGTAGCGGCGGCGGTGGCTCTGGAGGAAGTTGGTAATCATGATTACGTTTGAAAATGATTCCGTTCTTTTACAAGGCTTATTAAAAGTATTTCCTAATTTTGGAGCTCTTTAGCACGATGTTTGCTCTTAGCGTGGTGCAATATTTTACTTATTTGCTTTGCAGAAATACCAAAATTATGACTAGAATTTTCTTTTTACTACTTGCTTTTTCTTTTTTTTCGAACCGATTAGCAGCACAAGATACTTATAAAGTGACCGCCGATCAGTTACGTGTTAGAGCGAGCAGCGACCCAAAAAGTAAAGTAGTAGGTAACATTTCGCAAAATGAAAATGTAACGGTTTTAGACGCTAGCAATGCTAAGTTCTATAAAATCAAGTTAAAAAATGGTGAAGGCTGGGTAAGTAAAGATTTCGTTCAAAAGATTTCAGCTCCACAACCTGCTACGCCACAATCCGCTTCTACAGCACCATCAACCCAAGCTCCTGCTACTACGCCTGTTGCCGATGTAATCTATCGCGTTACAACCGACAATTTGAGAGTAAGGCAAAAGGCTGATCCAAAAAGTAAAGTGATTGGTTACCTTCCAGAAAATGAAAATGTTGCTGTAATTGATTCGGCTGATGCCAGTTACTTTAAAATAAAAGTAACCAACGGCGAAGGTTGGGTGAGCAAGGAGTTTTTAGTTCGAATTTCACCACTGTTAAAACCAATTGATAACAAAGCGGCAGTTTCTGCTTCTATACCTCAATCTGCAGAAAATTATTCAAATATTATTTTCTTCGGTGTGGTTGCCTTGATACTAATTGTTATTTTGTACTTCTCGCTAAAATATGCCAGCGGAAACAAATTTTTAATTGCTTTTGCTACAATTGTTATACTGGTAATTGGTTACTTCTGTTTTATAACTTTTGTAAAAGAAAAAACGGTTTCGGGTACATTTAGCAGTAGCGAAGATATACAGTATAAGGTCTTTAATTTTAAATCTAAAGACTCGGTTTTAGTTCAGGATGCTTATACTGACTCGGCTTTTACCTCTAAATATGTTATTGATGGTGATATGATTAAATTATACGACCAGCAAAACACCATAATGCTTTTAATAAGAGATGATAACACGCTAATTGGAGAGGGTTTTACCAGAGGGATATTTACAAAGAAATAAGTTTAAAGCAATTGTTGTTTCTAAACCTGGTAGCAGCGGCAGCCCCCGATTTTTCTTCGGGGCTATAGCGAATAACAGGACTGCTTCGACCGAAGAATTGCTGAATGCTCATTTTCAAATCATTATATAAAAATACATAAGAAAAACCCACCTCTGGTAAAATATCGGAGAAGGCGCTCTGAAAGAAAGGAATTCCAAAATGCCCGTTTTTTGCATCCAATCTTGATACTTGATACTTAATACTTGCTACTACTTTTCTAATAACCTAAAAATCAGCAACATTTATTAAAAAAATCTTTTCTATTAATTAAAATATTTTTACCTTTGCTGTCCCTAAATAGGGAAAAAAGGAGATAATTAATTAATGGCTAAAAAACAAGTAGCAGAAAAAGAATTAGCAGCTAAAACAGCTGAGCTTCAGGGAGAAGGCGGACGCCTGACTGAAAAAGAAACTATTGAATCAGAAGCTGATTCAGTTTCGATCGAATCGATCAAATCATCATTAGCAACACCAACGGAAGATTTCGATTGGGATGCAGATGAAAAAGTTTTCGGAAATTACAATGACGCAGACCGTAAAAAGTTTGAAGATATGTATGCTGGAACATTCAATCAAATCACTAAAGGTGAAATCATTAGCGGTATCGTTGTTTCAATTAACAACAAAGATGTAGTATTAAACGTTGGTTTTAAATCAGACGGTTTAGTTTCTACTTCAGAATTCCGTGATACACCAGATTTAAAAATCGGCGATTCAGTTGACGTTTTCGTTGAAGCACCAGAAGATGCTAACGGTCAATTGATCCTTTCTCGCAAAAGAGCTAAAACTCAAAGATCTTGGGAAGCGATTAACGAGGCTCTTGAAAATGATAGAATCATCAACGGTTTCGTTAAGAGCCGTACTAAAGGTGGTTTAATTGTTGATATCATGGGTGTTGAAGCTTTCTTACCAGGTTCTCAAATTGATATTAAACCTATCCGTGATTACGATGTTTACGTTGGTAAAACAATGGAATTCAAAGTTGTTAAAATTAACCATGAGTTTAAAAACGTTGTAGTTTCTCATAAAGTGTTAATCGAAGACGATTTAGAATCACAAAAAGTAGAAATCGTTTCTAAATTAGAAAAAGGACAGGTATTAGAAGGTACTGTTAAAAATATTACTGATTTCGGTGTGTTCATCGATTTAGGTGGTGTTGATGGTTTACTTCACATTACTGATATTTCTTGGGGCCGCATAGAGCATCCAAAAGAAGTATTATCATTAGATGAAAAAATCAACGTGGTTGTTTTAGATTTCGATGATGAGAAAAAACGTATCGCTTTAGGTTTAAAACAATTAACTCCACACCCTTGGGAGAACTTAAGCACTGACATTCAAGTTGGTTCTAAAGTAAAAGGAAAAATCGTAACTGTTGCAGATTACGGTGCTTTCTTAGAAATTATCCCAGGTGTTGAAGGTTTAATCCACGTTTCTGAAATGAGCTGGTCACAAAACTTAAGAAATCCACAAGAATTCTTAAAAGTTGGTGATGAGATCGAAGCTGAAGTTTTAACTTTAGATAGAGACGAGCGCAAAATGAGCTTGGGTATTAAACAATTATCTAACGATCCATGGCAAGAAGTTGCTGCTAAATTCCCTGTTGGAAGCAAGCACAAAGCAACTGTTAAAAACATGACTAACTTCGGTGTTTTTGTTGAAATCGAAGAAGGTATCGATGGTTTAATCCACATCTCTGATTTATCTTGGTCTAAAAAAGTAAACCACCCTAACGAATTCACTAAAGTTGGTGATGTATTAGATGTAGTTGTTTTAGAATTAGACGTTGATAACCGTAAATTAAGTTTAGGTCACAAACAATTGGAAGAAAACCCTTGGGATACTTTCGAAACGATCTTCACTTTAGATTCGGTTCACCAAGGAACAGTTGTTAAAGTAACTGATAAAGGTGCTGTTATTGCTTTACCATACGGTGTAGAAGGTTTCGTACCAACTAAACACATGGTTAAAGAAGATGGTACTTCAGTTAAAGCTGAAGAAACTAACGACTTCAAAATTATCGAGTTTAACAAAGAAGCTAAACGCATCGTTGTTTCTCACGCTCGTATTTGGGAAGAAGTTAAAGCTGAAGTTTTAGCAGAAGAACGTGCTACTAAGAAAAAAGAAGCAAAAGCATCTGTAACTGCAGTTAAAAAAGTTAAAGATTCTGTAGAGAAATCTACTTTAGGAGATTTAGACGTATTAGCTCAATTGAAATCGCAATTAGAAGGCGAAGAAAGCAAAGCTAAAAAAGGCTAGTTCTTTTTAACTAAATATATTAATCCCGATAGCGAAAGTTATCGGGATTTTTTTTTCCTATTTTTTGCCACGGAAACACAGAATCTTCACGAGGCCGTCTTTGGGAGGAGGCTTTTTCAGCCGACGAAGCAATCTCAGTTATAATATAAATGCAACATGAGCTTATATTTTCTTAATGTCTTAATGGTTCAAATAATTTGAAAACGAAAGTCAGCACTCATCGGTAACTCCTGCCCCGCTGTCCGATCAATCTTTTTTTAAACTCCTGTCATGCTGAGCCCGTCGAAGTACAACAAAAAAGGATTTCCCTCCCATCGGGTTTAGGTAACATCAATAATTCGTTCTCCCAAACCTTTTACTTTCATCCGATTAGAATTACTACTTTTGAAAAGGAAAACCATTCTATTATGAAGAAGATTATCTTTTTGTTTTTATCATTTGCTTTTTGCAACAGGCTATCTGCTCAAGAAGTAAATATTATCCCGCAGCCAGTAAGTATTAAGACTGGATTAAGCACAGAAAAATTTATTATTGATAAAAGCACAGAAATTATTTCAAGTGATTCTTTGTCCAACTCAGCTTTATTTCTACAAAGTTATATTCAAAAATATTACGACCTAAAACTTCGGATTAACCCAAATTCAACAAGTAAGAAAAATATAATCAAACTAGAAATAGTTACGCGATTACTAAAAAGTTCGAACGAATATGAACTTGTAAGCAACTACGATCAAACAATAATTTATGCCAATTCTGAAAATGGACTTTTTTATGGTGTACAAACTTTAATTCAATTGCTACCTGATGTAAAATCAGCATCGCTTCAAATTCCAGCGGTTTCCATTACAGATTATCCCCGCTTCGATTACCGTGGAATGCATTTGGATGTTAGCCGCCATTTTTTTGATGTAGAGTTTGTAAAGCAATACATTGATTATTTAGCCCTACATAAAATGAACTATTTCCATTGGCATTTAACCGATGACCATGGCTGGAGAATTGAGATTAAGAAATATCCAAAACTCACAGAAATTGGCGCCTGGCGTGATGGTAGTATTGTTGGATTGTGGCCAGGAAAAGGGAATGAAAACATTAAATATCAGGTTTTGCCAACAGGGATTAATATTACTCCAAAAGATGCCGTGATTAAAACGGATGGGATTAAACATGGTGGCTTTTACACACAAGAACAAATAAAAGACGTAGTTGAATACGCTGCTAAACGCTACATCACCATCATTCCAGAAATCGAGATGCCAGCCCATAGCATGGCTTTGTTGGCGGCATATCCCGAATTAGGAACAGAGCCCAACAAAAAATATGAGGTAGCCCAAACCTGGGGCATGATGAATAAATACAATAACGTTTTGCAAGCATCAGATACTACATTCAAATTTTTAGAAAACGTATTAACCGAAGTAATGGATTTATTCCCATCGCAATACATTCACATCGGTGGCGACGAGGCTTCGAAAGTTTGGTGGAAACAATCAGCTGTTTCGCAACAAATTATGAAAGCAAATGGGCTTAAAAATGAGAGTGAACTGCAAAGTTATTTCATCCAAAGGATTGAGAAATTTGTAAATAGCAAAGGCAAAACCATTATCGGCTGGAACGAAATTCTACAAGGTGGCCTGGCTCCAAATGCTATTGTAATGAGTTGGCAAGGCGAAAAAGGTGGTATTGAGGCTGCAAAACAAAATCATAAAGCCATTATGACTCCTGAAAACAAAATGTATTTCAACCACGGTCAATTTGCAAAAGAAGATAGCTTAACCGCAAGTACACCATCTTTACTAGCCGATGTTTACAACTACGAACCAGTACCAGCAGAATTAAATGCAGAACAGGCAAAATACATTTGGGGCGGACAAGGTTGTTTATGGAGCGAGTATATTACCAATCCAGCAAAAGTGCAATATCAATTATTTCCGCGATTAGATGCCTTGAGCGAAATTTTATGGAGTCCAAAGGAAAAACGCAATTACCCTGATTTTCAAAAACGCTTGAAAACACAGTTTAAACGTTATGATTTAAGGCGAATCACTTATTCCAAGCGTTACCTAGAAAATTAATTTTCATTTTCTGTAATTTATTAATGCCCAATGCTTACTAACTGTTCAAATAAATTTAATAAGCAATGGATAACCGAAACTCAAAATTTGCCCTGACAGGATTTTTACTTATAATCGCCAGCCTAGAAACTACATCTCCGTACATAAAATATTTTCTTATAACGATGGCTGTTATATTTTTAATACGAGATATCGCCCGCTATCAAAAGGACTTTAAAGCCAATCGTTTATTAAAAGGTAAATAAGCAACATGATTGAAAAATCTTACCTAAACAAATTGGAAGAACATAAAGGTATTATCTATAAAATGATAAACCTTTATGCCGATGATGGAGAAGACCGTAAAGATTTGTATCAGGAAATTATTTACCAAAGTTGGAGTGCCTATCCGCGTTTTAAAGGCGAGGCAAAATTCTCTACCTGGCTCTACAAAATCAGTCTAAATGTTTCGCTCTCTTTTTTGAGTAAAAAGAAAAAACAAATTCAAATCAAGAATCCTGATTCGTTCGACTATTATTTCGAACCTCTAGAATTATCAGAACGGGCAGACTGGCTTTACCGATGCATCCGAAAGCTAACAGACATCGACAGAAGTATAATTATGCTGCATTTAGACGGCTTCGACAATACAGAAATTAGCGAAATGATTGGTTTATCACGGAATAATACAAATGTTAAACTTCATCGCATTAAACAACAACTGGCTTCACTTTTAACAGGGAAATAAAATGAACTTAGAACAAGAATGGCAAAACCTTAGTACCGAATTTAATAGCAAAGCAGAAAAAATCGATATTACAAAAATTAGTATCGACGAAAAGTCTCATACGCTGCTGCAAGATTTATTGTTTAAACTAAAATGGAAACTAAGGTGGATTAGAATTATAGATATTCCAATTTTAGTGATGGCTTTTATTGCTAAAGGCGACTTAAGGTTTTTACTCTTATTCGTATTTATCACCTACGAAACATTTAGAGCACTCGGTGTAATCAAGTTCAAAAAGATTAAAACTGCTGTTGATTATAATTCGAATACCAAACAGGTACTTATCGATAATTACAACGCAATTAAAGAGATTTTAAAGGGAGAATCTATTTATGGATACATTTTTTTACCTCTTGCTGGGCCAACAGGATTGTTAGCTTATAAACTTTACGTACATCAATCTTTTGAGAAAATAATTGGCCTGCCAGGTTTTTTACCCCAAATTTTGATACTGACTCTGGTGGGCATACCGTTTATTTTTATTGCAAAGAAAATGAACGACAGTATTTTTGTTAAACCATTAAACGATTTGAAAAACAAAATAACCGAACTTTCTTAAAATTCGATCTAAACCATTTTGACAACAATGATGCAATTCATTGCCCAAATTGTAGAACAATTATTTCATAATCATTTTATTATATACATCGCTTTATTCAGTTTGTTAAGCTCCTAGTAAATGAAGGCATTATAACACAAGATGAATTTGATGCTAAGAAAAAAGAATTGTTAAGTCGATTTTAATTCTTAACCATCAAATCTACATGCTTTTTTAGCTAAAAGACCAAAGAAATTCTCACAATACTTAAACCAAATATTATAGTATGAAAAAAGTTATCGGAGCATTAATTGTTTTACACAGCATATCATTTATTGGTGTTTTGATATTAAGAGTTTGGGATATTTACCTAATAAGCATAGATAAAATTATTAATAGCGGCTACACAATTGGCCTATTGGGTGCTTTAATCGTTATTTTAATTATTGCATATGGCGCATTTTTCAGCAGCAATGGTAAAGGATATTATAAGAAGATCGGCAACAATGCACATCCAAAGTTGTAAGAAAAAATAACTTAGTCGTAAAATTTATTTTTTAGCGCTGGCGTTGGTACCCAGCAAGTTTCCTGCTTGCCCCACCATTTGTAACGGTTTTTAGCAACAAGATCATAAACCCAATCGCGGATAAACTTAGGCACAATAATAAACCCGTAAAGTAAGGGCCAAATACCCTTTAGTTTTTTAGCTACACGTAACGCCGAAGACGATTTTGTATAAAGTTTACCATCTTCCAATAGCAATGTTGAGTTTAAACTGCTCGGATTTACATTGAATTTTGGTAAAACCACTTTCGCATAATCACCTTGTAAAGCACTGAATTTGAAATAATTTTCTTGATCATGCTCAATTACAAACTGAACCGAAGCATTGCAAAGGTTACAAACACCATCGAAAAAAATTACTGGTTGCGCTTTCATTATGATGTAAATTTACACTTTTAGCCTGAGGAATCTAAACCTGGCAGCAACCGAAATACTTTTAAAATTGCAGCAGCCACGGATATGGAGTCTTGCTGAGGCACGAAGCATCTGCAACCGATGAAACAGATGCTTCAGCCCCCAGCAATACAGAGGTTTTTAAAAGATTGTAGTGAATGACAGGACTGCTGGAACCGATAAGCACAATAAATTGCTTTTCAAAGAATTGAAATTATAGAAGTTATTTATAGATTTTAATATTTGAAAATGAACATTTTAGCAATATGAAGTTAAAACAATCTAACTTCACCTTTCCTACCTTAAAACATTTTTATATATTTGCCCAATCCTTCTTCAATGCAAAAGAAAACACTTCTTGACGGACAAAAAATTCAAATTACAATTAAGAGGCTTTGCCATCAATTAATTGAAAACCACGACGATTTCGCAAATACCGTTTTAATTGGCATTCAGCCTAGAGGCCCCTTTTTAGCCGATCGAATTCAAACTGAACTTCAGGGTATTTTAAAAAGCAAGAAAATTTTAAAGGGAAACCTTGATATTACTTTCTTTAGAGACGATTTTCGCCGTAAGGACGGTTTGGTAACAGCCAGCAGTAATTCAATAGATTTTATAATCGAAGGTAAAAAAGTAATCTTAATCGACGATGTACTTTGGACAGGCAGAACAATAAGAGCAGCGCTTGATGCTTTGCTTGCTTATGGCCGCCCGGAAAAAGTTGAATTATTGGTTTTAATTGACCGTAGATTTAGCAGACATTTACCAATAGAACCCGATTACATTGGCTTACAGGTAGATAGCTTAAACTCGCAGCATGTAAAAGTTACCTGGGCGAGTGAAGGAGCAGAAGACAAAGTTTTATTATTATCAGATAAACAATAAGTAAAAAATGGCAGCAGACAAACTATCAACCCGACATCTTTTAGGCATTAAAGATATTAACCGGAATGATATCGAATTAATTTTCGAAACTGCAGATAATTTTAAGGAAGTGATTAACAGACCTATTAAAAAGGTTCCTTCGCTTCGTGATATTACCATTGCCAACATTTTCTTCGAAAACTCTACCCGTACAAAACTTTCATTCGAACTTGCCGAAAAAAGACTTTCGGCAGATGTTGTAAATTTTGCAGCCTCTTCCTCATCTGTAAGCAAAGGCGAAACCTTAATTGATACGGTGAACAACATTCTATCGATGAAGGTTGATATGGTTGTAATGCGTCATCCGTACGCTGGCGCTGGTCAGTTTTTAAGCAGACACATTAAAGCTCAAATTGTAAACGCTGGAGATGGCGCACACGAACATCCGACACAAGCATTGCTTGATGCTTTTTCAATACGCCAGAAATTAGGAGATGTTGCAGGTAAAAAAGTTGTAATTGTTGGCGACATTTTGCACTCGAGAGTTGCAATTTCGAACATACTTTGCTTACAACGTTTAGGTGCAGAAGTTATGGTTTGCGGTCCGACTACGTTAATTCCTAAGTACATTCATCAACTGGGTGTTAAGGTAGAGCATAACTTAATTAAGGCCCTAAATTGGTGCGATGTAGCAAACATGCTTCGCATTCAGCTAGAACGTCAAGACATTAAATATTTCCCTTCGCAAAGAGAATATGCCATGATGTACGGCTTAAATAAACAAATTTTAGATAACCTGGATAAAGAAATCATTGTAATGCACCCTGGCCCGATTAATCGAGGTGTAGAGATTACCAGTGATGTTGCAGATAGCAAGCAATCAATTATTTTAGAGCAAGTAGAAAATGGTGTTGCTGTTAGAATGGCCGTACTTTATCTATTGGCAAGTCAAGGATAAATTGGTTCATTAGTCATTGTTTACTAGCGATCGACATAATTTAGTAAATTAGACTTTGATTAATTGTTAACTTACTTCACAATTGATCGCCTAGCTAGTTCGGCTCATTGCACAATGACCATTGAACCTTGAAAGAGCTTAATTTTCCACATTTACATTTCTTCCATACCAATTCGAAAATCCATTCGTTAAACTTGTGTTATCCACAGATGTTAATTACTTCTGTTGATAAGCATTGATACTATTTATAATTTAGTACCAACCATATTTGAAACCGATGCAAAATAAATACTTACTAATTCCGCTATTTTTAGCAGGAAGTTTTAGCACTTATGCGCAAGTTAGCGCTGTGCAAAACCTCAATAAAAACTATCAGACGGGCTTAGAATTATTAGACAAAGAGAAATATACTGCTGCTTCGCAACAGTTTAAACTTGTTGAACAACAACGTTTTAAACCCGCTTCTCAATCAGAAAGCAATGCCGAATTATCTTTATTAAAAGAGAATGCAAAATTCTATGCTGCCGTTTGTGCTTTAGAATTAACCAATACGGATGCCGAGAGCTTATTCCAGGCATTTATTCGCGATTATCCGTTAAATCCGAACACAAAACTGGCTTACTTTTATGTAGGTAAAACATATTTCAATCAAAAAAACTACGAAAAAGCATTAGAGTGGTTTGAAAAAACCGATCCTTCTACCCTTTCTGGTAAACAAAGAAATGAGTACCAGTTTAAACAGGGTTATGCTTATTTCCAGTTAAAAAACTATGATAAGGCTGAACCGCTTTTTGAAAAAGTAAAGAAAGAGGAAGGTGAATTTAAGGAAAGTGCGACTTACTACTTTGCTTACATTAACTACCTGAATAAGGAGTATAAAACGGCCTTAGCAAATTTCGAAAAACTAAAAGGCTCGCCAACTTACGAAGCTAGTTATCCTTATTACATCACTTCGATGTATTATTTAGATGAGCGTTACGATGATGTAATCAGCTATGCGATACCTGCAATGGCAAAAACCAAACAGCAGTTTGAGCCTGAAATGTTAAGTTTAGTTGCTGCTTCTTATTTCGCAAAATCTGATTTTAAAAATGCAGAAAAGTATTTCGCTGAATTTTATGCTAAAGATAAAAGCGATACTAAAAACAACTTATTTATTTACCAGTATGGCTACTCTTTGTTTCAAAATAAAAAGTACAAAGAGTCTGTTGCTATTTTAGAAAAACTAAATACCGACGATGTTTACCTTCAAAATGGTATGCATACTTTAGGTAAGGCATTTATTCAACTTGGAAATAAAGAGAAAGCACAAAGTGCATTTTTCCGTGCCTCACGCTTGGATTTTGATAAAATTATCCAGGAGGAATCGTGGTTAAATTATGCTAAATTAAGCTACGAATTAAATTTCCATCAACAAGCATTAGAGGCTACACAAGGCTTCCTGAAACAATTTCCAAAATCAAGAAAAATTAACGAAGCTAAAATTTTATTAGGCGAGGTTTTATTAACCACTAAAAATTATCAGGCAGCTGTTGATATTTTAGAGCCTATTCCTGATAAAAATTTAGAAGCAAAAGAAGCTTATCAAAAAGTAACCTATTTCCGTGGATTAGAATTTTATAACGAAAGAGCCTTCCCTAATGCTTTATCAATGTTTTTACGTTCTGAGAAATTCCCAGAAGACAATGAGATTCATGCATTAAGTACCTACTGGAAAGCAGAATCAATGTACGAGCTACGGAAATTCGGAGAAGCGGTTACCACTTTCGAAAAATTCTTAAAAATGCCCGATGCTGATAAAACTGGTGTTTACAATTTTGCAAACTATGCTTTGGCCTACTCGGCTTTCGAAGATGAAAAATATGGCAAAGCAGCCACCTATTTCGAACGCTTTTTAGCTGGCAGTGATAAAGATCAGAAAACAATTGATGATGCAACCATTCGTTTAGCCGATTCGTATTTTGTAAATAAAAGCTATGGCAATGCCATGAGCAATTACGATAAAATTATTAGTCGTAAAACAAGTGCAGAAGATTATGCTATTTTCCAAAAGGGCATGATTCAGGGATTGGAGAATCAATACGATACAAAAATTGCAACCATGCAAAGTTTGTTGCAAAAATTCCCTAATTCAAACTACGCTGATGATGCAGGTTTTGAAACGGCCTACACTTACTTCAATAAAGGCGATTTAGAGAAATCAAAAACCGATTTAGTTGGTTTAGTGGCTAAATATCCGCACAGCAGTTACGTACCAAAAGCGTTGGTTACCATTGGTTTGGTTCAATACAACCAAGATCAGGATGATGCTGCCTTAGAATCCTTCAAAAAGGTAATTCGCGATTATCCAAGTGCCGATGAAGCTAAGCAAGCCATGGAATCCATCAAAAACATTTATGTAGATAAAGGTGATGCTAATGGTTTTATTACTTACGCTGGTACAACACCGCTTGGTAACTATTCAAATGCAGAACAAGATAACATCGTTTTTGCTGCTGCCAATACGTTATACTTAAAAGGTGATGCAAATGGCGCACTACAGGCTATTAATGCTTATTTTGATAAATTCCCTAAATCTATTCACGATAAGGAAGGCAAGTTTATCCGGGCAGAATCTTTAGTGAAACTTGGTCGTCCAGATGATGCAATTGCAGATTACGAATATATTTTAAATGATTGGTCGAGCGATTATACCGAACGTTCGCTCTTAAGTATCTCGAAAGTTTTTCTTGATCAGAAAAAATATAACGAGGCAATAGTTTATTTAAAGCGTTTAGAAACGACTACTGATTACAAAGCGCATTACAGTTATGCCATCAACAATCTGTTAAAAGCTTATACAGCGCTTAACTCTCCTGATGATATGATTAAATATGCTCAGCTTACTAAAGGATCAGAAAAAGCATCAGAAGAAGAGAAAAACAGTTCTGGCTTATATGCAGGTAAAGCCTACTTATTAAAAGGCGATACGACAACGGCTGTAAAAGAATTTAAAAATGTTGTTGCGAGCACTAAAACAATTGCAGCTGCAGAAGCTAAATACAATCTGGCGTTTTTAGAATACACCAAAGGTGATTATAAAACATCATCCAAAACCTGCTTCGATTTAATTAACAATATGGCATCTTACGATTATTGGGTAGCTAAAGCTTTTATCCTGTTATCTGATAACTATGTTGCATTGAAAGATAATTTACAAGCAAAAAGTACGCTTTTAAGTATCATCGATAATTACGACAACAAAAAGGATGACATCATCCCTACAGCAAAACAAAAATTAGAAAAGTTAAACCCGAAGAAGTAAAATCATGAAGTCGATTAAATATATATACAGCTCATTGTTTTTCCTTGCTGCAGGTTTAGTAACTGTTCAGGCACAAGAAAAAAAACAAGAAGAGAAAGCAACGGTAAGTGAAGAAATTGAAGTTGTCCGTCCGTACAAACCAATATTAGCAGAAGCGGTAAAGCTTAGAAGAAGCCCAAACCTGGATGATGTTAAAACTTATAAAGCAAAACTTAATTATAGTGTTACAGAAAGAAAATTAGAAATAAACAGCGACATTCAGAAACTACAGGCGCAAGCTTTGGTTGATGAAAAACAAAGCGAACTGGTTAACAATTATGTAAAAGGTGGCTTTGGTTCGTTAGCAACTTTATTAGGCGAAGTTTATGTAAATATAGGTCGCGATCCAGCCTTACAACTCGGTGGTTACTTTAAGCACTTTAGTCAGGAAGGCAAACTAAATAAACAAAATAGCAGCAATCAGCAATTCAGTGTTTTTGGTCGTAGTATTATGGCTGAGAATACCATTAGTGGCCGCATTAATTTCGAGCGTAACGGTTTGTACTTTTATGGTATTGATGATGCCCGCCCTACTTTAAACCCAAATCCACAGAAACAGGCCTTGACTTTATTCGAAGCGGAAGGTGAGTTAGTAAAAAACTATAAAGAAGACGAAAACGATTTCAGCTATGCATTGAAAGCTAATGGCTACGTTTGGAATGATAAATTCAGTGCAAAAGAAAGCTATCTAACCTTAAATGGTTATTTAAATAAAAGGATCAGCTCTTTAAACTTAGGCTTAGCCGCTTCAACAGAATTTGGGAATACAAAAGACTTAACGACAAGCGTTGGCAACAATTTATTACGTTTAAATCCTTACATCCGCTTACAGGTTAAAGGCGCAAAAGTTACGGCAGGGATTAACTTTGTTCAGGAGTTTGGTGCTTACAGCAGCTCTAGAATATTCCCAGCGGTTACTGCAGATTTTACTTTAATTCCTGATTATTTACAAGTTTTTGGAGAGGTTAAAGGTGATGTTACCCGTAACTCTATGAAAGGCTTTACCGATGAAAATCCATGGCTAAACAGCAATATTCTTGTTAAAAACACAGTTGAGAAGTTAAGCATCAGTGCTGGTGTTAAAGGAACTGGCGGACCTGGTTTTGGATACAAAGCTCGTTTCTATATAAAACAAGTTGAAGACATGCCTTTATTCATCAATAACTTTACCGATTTTAATAAGTTTGATGTGATTTATGATTTCGGAACCGCTAAAGTAACAGGCTTGGAAGGTGAAATTTCTGTTCAGGTTAGCGATGCTTTAAAATGGACTGGTAAATTAAATATCGATGATTATAAACCTGCACAAGAAACTTACAGCTGGTTTAAACCAGGTTTAAAAGTAAGCTCAAACTTTGTTTATACTTATAACAAAAAATTAAGCTTTAACGCAGCCGTTGTAATTCAGGATGATGTAAAAGCAAAATTAAATAATTCTGCTCCTGTAGCTCCATCGCAATATTTAATTCCAAACCCAGCAATAGAATCTATTGTTACAGTTAAAGGTTTTGTAGATTTAGGGGTTGGTGCAGATTACCGAATCAACAATAAATTCTCTGTTTTTGCAAAAGCGAACAACATCTTAAACAAAAATTATAACAGATACTTATTTTATCAGGTAAACGGCTTTAATATATTTGGTGGACTAACCTATTCGTTTTAAACACATTAATTTATTATTGTGTTGATTTAGAATAAAACGCTAATTTTACCAGAATGGACATCTTATTATACCTTTCCGAACTCTTAAAGCAACAATCCTCGGTTGGCATTGCCGACCTGGGTACTTTTTACAAAAAGAAATTTGCTGGCAGATACGATAAGGAGAAACAATCGTTTTTACCACCAGGTTATACATTGCAATTTACAGCAAGTTTAAAGGAAGAAAATTTACTTCCCGATTTTATTGCTGCTAAAAGAAATATATCTAAGGAAAGTGCAGAATATTATATTTCTCAATTTGTAGAAGAAACAAATAAAAAGCTTGAAGTTGAACATGAAGCGGTATTAGAAAATATAGGCCGCTTATTTTATACAGAACATGAGGGCTTAAGTTTCGAGCCCGTTAATAATGTTAATTACGGTTCTGAATTTTTTGGTTTACCAGATGTCACAGAAACCCAACTTGTTGACGAACCTGAAAAGGCCTCCCAGAGTGAAAAAAGCGTAGAGCCTCTTGATGCTGATACGAATGAAGAAGAGGTTTTTGAAGAAATTGCGGAAGCGCCAATACATATTGAAGAAGATAAAAAAGCTGAAGAACAGGTTTTTCCTATAATAGAAAATATCGAGCTTGATGAGGTTAAAGATGATTTAAAACATACGTTACCCCGCAATCAGGAAGTTGAAATTATTGAAGTAGAGCCAGAGGAAGTCAAAATTCCACTTGCAGAAGAGCCAAAAACTTATCTTAATTTAAATGAGGATGACGCAACAAAACAGTATGTTTCTGAAGCGCCCGAATTTATAAAAGAGCAACATGCCGAACATCCTAATCGTTTCGGACATGATCCTTTAGCAGAAGAAATTCTTCAGGAAGAAGAAAAATCTGTCTGGACGAAAGTTTGGATTGGCGTTGCAATTCTCATTGTTGTTGCAGCAATTATTTATTTTGCAAAACCCGATTTGTTTAACAAATCAGAACAAGTTATTGCAAAACCTGGCACGATGACATTAGATACTGCTAAAGCACAGAAAATCGATAGTGCCAAAGTTAAGCAGGATTCAATTGCAAAAACAGATAGCATCTTAAAAGCAAATCAGGTTCAAAGCAAAATAGATAGTCAAAAGGCAAAATCTATTGCAGCAGTTAGCCCACAAAAACCAGTTGAAACACCACAAAAAACAGGTGTTATAACATACGAAATAATTGGTGCTTCTTTTAAAACAACTAAAAAAGCAGAGCAATTTGTTGCACAAATGAAAGGCTACGGATTAAAAGCTAAAATTGTACCGATAGAAGGACCATACAAAAAAGTTAGCATTGCTTCTTTTAAAACAGAGAAAGAAGCACTTGATGCCCGACCAGAATTAAGCAAAAAAATAAGAATTAAAGAATTAGATATTAAACAGATAAACACACCATAATGATTGCATTATTAATTCAAGATACCACACAAGTATTACAGGATACCGCAAACGCAGTAAATCCAGCACTATCTCAACCTGCACCAGAATTGCATTTTATCGATTTGTTGTTTAAAGGTGGCTGGGTAATGGTTCCTTTAGCTTTCTTAGCTTTTTTAGCCTTGGTTATTTTTGTTGAACGTTATTTAACAATAAAAAAAGCAACTAAAGACGAATCAAACTTAATGGGCCAGATCAGATCTTACATACAATCTGGAAATTTAGAAGGTGCTTCTGCTCTTTTGAGAAATAATAATTCTCCCCTTTCTCGCATGTTGCAAAAAGGATTAAAACGCATTGGCAGACCAATAAAAGATATTGAAGGTGCAATTGAAAATGTTGGAAAACTTGAAGTTTCCAAACTGGAAAAAAACATCAGCATTTTAGGAATTGTAGCTGGTATTGCACCAATGCTGGGTTTCGTAGGTACAATTGTTGGGGTTATCACCATTTTCCACCAGGTATCAATTAAAGGTGCTATCGAAATCGGCACCATTTCTGGTGGTTTATATACCAAAATGATCACTTCAGCTACTGGATTAATTATCGGTATTATCGCTTATGTTTTATACCACATTTTAAATATAATGGTCGAAAAAATCATCCTTAAAATGGAAACCGATGCAATTGACTTTATTGATTTATTAGAAGAACCAGGTAAATAATGAATTTAAGAAAAAGAACAAAAGGCTCTGTAGAAGTACATACATCGGCATTAAACGATATTATGTTTTTCCTGATGCTGTTTTTTCTATTGGCATCTGCGGTAGTAAATCCTCAGGTAGTTAAGTTATTATTGCCGCAGTCATCAAGTGGACAACAATCTACAGCCAAAAAAGCAGTAACTGTAAGTATAGACGAAAATTTAAATTATTTCGTTGATAAAAAACCTGCAACAGCAGAAAGTTTGCAATCGGCAGTAGAAGCTTATCAAAAACTGGCTCCAGATATGACTATAATTTTATATGTGGCTAAAAATGTTCCTGCAGAAAACATTATGGTTGCCTATGATGTGGCAAACAAACTGAAATTAAAACTTGTTTTAGCTGTAGAGCCTAAAAAGTAATGAATTACAAAGAAGAAAATAATTATCCAAAAGCAGTAGCAATATCCTCTGGGATAATGGCGCTATTGCTTGCAATTAGCTTTTTAATTGTGATTAATTCCTTCGAACCACCTGAAGATTTGGGCATGGGCGGTATGGTTGTAAATTATGGAACAGCTGAAACAGGAATGGGTGATGATTATACAAGTATTGAAGAACCATCTGCAGATCCTAATGCCAATAATAAAGCTCCCGATAAAGTTGTACCCGAAGAAAAAGTAACCGAAAACACGACTGTTGAAACTGGTGATAAGGAGATTCAAACACAAAATACAGAAGAGGCCATTAGCGTAAATACAAAACCGACAAAAACGGCTACAAAAACCCCGACTACGGCAACTGAAGAAAAACCTTCAAAACCTGTAATCAATCAAAATGCTTTATATAAAGGCAAAAAGAGTACTGGCCAGGGTGGTGGCGATGGAACAGGTGATACCCCGGGAAATCAAGGCTCGAAAAACGGCGATCCGCTTGCTAATAACTATGGAGAAGGTGGTTCTGGTTTTGGAAATAAACCCATTGAATTAAGACGCTTTTCTAATTTGGTTACCCCTAAAGATGATGGCCAAAAAACAGGCAAAATTGCCATCAGAATTTATTTCAATAAATCGGGTGATATTACAAGAGCCAACCAGGAATTAAAAGGTTCGACCATTACAGATACAGATTTGGTTAACAAATGTATTCAGGCTGTATTAAATTCTACTTTAAATAAATCAGATATTGGAACCGATAACCAGACTGGGGTTGTCGTATTTAACTTTAAGGTGAAGTAAATATTTTATGGTCTGTGAAATGCAGACCATATCTACATTCAATATCAATTCATAATCTTTCCATTTCTTTTCATAATAATAATTTGTCAGCTTATATTTGACAACTATTATGAACTACCAGCAAACACTCGATTTTTTGTACAGTAAACTCCCTATGTTTACTCGTGTTGGCGCATCAGCTTTCAAAAAAGATTTAACCAATACCATCATTCTTTGCGAAGCTTTGGATAACCCTCACCAAAAATTCAAAAGCATACATGTTGCTGGTACAAATGGCAAAGGCTCAACATCGCACATGTTGGCTTCTGTTTTACAGGCGCAGGGCCTTAAAACAGGTTTGTATACCTCCCCTCACCTAAAAGATTTTCGTGAACGAATTCGTATAAATGGACAAATGATTAGCAAAACAGAAGTCAAATCTTTTGTTCAGGCTAATAAAAAATTAATTTATAAAATAAAGCCTTCATTTTTTGAAGTTACGGTTGCTATGGCTTTCGAACATTTTGCAAAACATAAGGTGGATATTGCCGTAATAGAAGTCGGTTTAGGAGGGCGCTTAGACTCGACAAATATCATTACCCCAGAAATATCTGTAATTACCAATATCAGTTTAGATCACACCAATATGCTTGGTAACACCCTTGAAGAAATTGCTGGCGAAAAAGCAGGTATCATTAAAAAAGGTATTCCGGTAGTTATTGGTGAAACTCAGGCCGAATCACAACCCGTTTTTAATAACAAAGCCACAAGTGTAAAAGCACCAATATATTTTGCTGATAACTTTTTAAAAGCACAAAATATTTCAGTTAAAAGTAGCAAGCTAAGTTTATCGGTTTACGAAAACAATCAAATTAAATATGCTGATCTTAAAAGTGATTTAACTGGTCTATATCAACCAAAAAACATAATTACCGTATTGAAAACACTCGAAGTTTTTAATCAGACTACCAAAACAAAAATCGTAAAACAAGCTATTTATGATGGCTTGAAACAAGTAAAAAAATTAACCCAGCTTCAGGGTCGCTGGCAAACATTAAGCAAAAACCCTTTAGTAATTTGCGATACTGGGCATAATGAAGCTGGCATAAAAGAAGTGATTAAGAATATCGAATCTACACCTCACAAAAATCTTCACCTGGTTTTTGGAATGGTAAAAGATAAGGATATTACCAAAGTGCTGTCATTAGTTCCAAAAAATGCCACTTATTATTTCTGTAAACCGGATATTGAACGGGGACTCGATGCTAAAGAGCTGCAAGAGCAGGCCCGTGCTTTTAATTTACGAGGCGATTATTTTAATTCTGTTCAGGAAGCAAAACAGGCAGCAATAAATAAGGCAGATAAAGATGATCTAGTTTTCATCGGTGGAAGTACGTTTGTAGTTGCTGAAGCGATATAAAAACTTTACAGAAAGTTCAAACAATCTTCATCTAAAAATTCTACTTTTAGCTTTTAAACTAAAATAGAATGAAGAAAATTTCTTGCTTAATTGTTTCCCTATCCATCCTCTCCCTAACAACTGTTTCAGCTCAAACTAAAAAAGCAGCTCCAACCGCTAAAGCCTTTCCTGCAGATGTTGCACGACCAAAATTGGTTGTAGGTTTAGTAGTCGATCAAATGCGTTGGGATTATCTATATCGTTATTACAACCGTTATTCAAACGGCGGATTTAAAAGATTAATTAACGAAGGTTTTTCGGTAGAAAATACATTCATTCCTTATACACCTACATATACGGCAGTTGGCCATACAACAATTTATACCGGTTCAGTTCCTGCAATTCATGGTATTGTGGGTAACGATTGGTATAATGTAGAAACTAAAAAAAATGTTTACTGTACTGAAGATTCATCAGTGGTAACGGTGGGTAGCACACCTTCTTCTGAAGGAAATATGTCGCCAAAAAACCTTTTGGCAACTACCATAACCGACGAATTAAGATTGGCAACCAATTTCAGAGGTAAAGTTATCGGTATTTCCCTTAAAGATAGAGGCTCTATTTTGCCAGCTGGCCATGCAGCAAATGCGGCATATTGGTACCAAGGCAGCACAGGTAACTGGATTACGAGTTCATATTATATGAAAGAAGTACCAACCTGGATTGCTGATTACAACAAATTAAAACTTGCCAATAAATTTTACGCTAAAAACTGGGAAACCTTATATCCAATAAATAGCTATGTAAATAGCACAAGCGATGAGAAAGCTTACGAAGGTAAATCAAGTACTTTTCCGCATATGCTTACTCAAAATGTCGATAAAAACTTCGATGCAATCAGAAGCACACCTTATGGTAATACAATCACTTTAGACTTAGCTAAACTGGCAATCCTTTCCGAAGATTTGGGACAGGATAACATTACCGATTTCTTGGCCGTTAGCTGCTCGGCAACAGATTATGTTGGTCATGCATACGGACCAAACTCTATCGAAGCAGAAGATACTTACTTACGTTTAGATAAAGACTTTGAAGAATTTTTTAATTATCTGGATAAAAAAGTTGGTAAAGGAAATTATACTGTTTTTCTAAGTGCCGATCACGGTGTTGCTCATGTTCCAGGTTTTATGAAAGAAAATAAATTACCTGGTGGAACAGTAAGCGATAGAGATATTGTTTTTAAGCTTAATGGATTTTTAAACGATAAATTTAAGGTAAATAATGTTGTTCTTAAATCAATGAACAATCAAATCATTTTCGATCACGATAAAACCGATAACGGAACCGTAAGTTTCGATGTAATCAAGGCTGCGTCAATCGAATTCTTGAAAAGAATGGATGGTTTTGCCAATGTAGTAGACATTTCCAAGATTTCGATAGCAACAATACCTGAAATTCAGAAAAAAATGATTACTAATGGTTACAATGCAAGAAGAAGTGGCGACTTGTATTACATATTAGATCCAAACTGGTTTAATGGTAGCAGCACAGGTACCACTCACGGAAACTGGAATCCTTACGATGCTCATATTCCTCTGGTATTTATGGGATGGGGAATTAAACCAGGCGCAACGAATAAAACGCATTACATGACAGATATTTCTGCAACCCTGGCAGCACTATTGCACATTCAAATGCCAAGTGGATGCGTGGGTGAACCAATTACCGAAATCACAAACAAATAAAACTAAGCCGACCTAACAGTCGGCTTTTTTGCTTTATTACAGTATCAATACCGTTAAAAAATGGGCAGATACCAAGTTATTATTACATTTGCATAGCCCGATATAATTTGAAAACAGAGCCGCTCTTCTGTTTCATTAAATAAATAATATGCAACAAGTAGAAATCTATAAACCCAAAAATAAAATTCGTTTTGTAACCGCTGCTTCTCTTTTCGATGGACACGATGCGACCATTAATATTATGCGCCGTATTCTTCAATCTTCAGGAGCAGAAGTTATTCATTTAGGTCATAATCGTTCTGTAGATGAAGTTGTAAATTGTGCCATTCAAGAAGATGTTCAGGGAATTGCGATGACTTCTTACCAAGGCGGACATATAGAATATTTTAAATATATGTTCGATTTACTTCAGGAAAGAGGCTCAGGACATATAAAAATATTTGCTGGCGGTGGAGGTGTAATTCTTCCTTCAGAAATTGAGGACCTCGAAGCCTATGGTATTTCTAAAATCTATTCTCCAGATGATGGCCGAAGAATGGGTTTACAGGGCATGATTAATGATATGTTAGAGAAAACTGATTTTGTAACCAAAAGCAGTATAACTGAAGAGTTAAAAACTATTCCTCAAAAAGACATTAAAGCCATTGCTGGTGCCATTACAGTTGCAGAAAACGATCCAGAGGGTGCTCAATCCTTCGTGGATGAATTAAAAAAATTATCAAAAAATAATAAAGCACCAATTCTAGGGATTACAGGAACTGGTGGTGCAGGTAAATCATCGTTAGTTGATGAACTGGTAAGACGTTTCCTCGTCGAAGTGAAAGATAAAACCCTAGCTATAATTTCTGTAGATCCATCCAAAAGAAAAACAGGCGGTGCCTTACTTGGCGATAGAATCCGAATGAATGCAATTAATAACCCAAGGGTTTATATGCGTTCATTAGCTACAAGGCAAGCTAATTTAGCACTTTCTAAAAACGTACAGGAAAGTATCGACATTTGCAAAGCCGCAGGATATGATCTTATAATAGTAGAAACCTCTGGAATTGGCCAATCCGATACCGAAATCACAGAACATTGCGATGTTTCGCTATATGTAATGACTCCCGAATTTGGAGCTGCAACGCAGCTCGAAAAAATCGACATGCTCGACTTCGCAGATTTGGTAGCAATTAATAAATTCGATAAAAGAGGTGCTTTAGATGCACTTCGCGACGTAAGAAAACAGTATAAAAGAAATCACAATATTTTCGATGCCAAGGATCAGGAAATCCCTGTTTATGGAACCATGGCCTCGCAATTTAATGATCCAGGAATGAATAATTTATTCGTTGCTTTAATGGAACAAATAAAATTAAAAACTGGAACAGATTTCAACGCTAAAATGGAACTTACCTCCGAACAATCGGAGAAGATATACATAATTCCACCAGATCGGATTCGTTATCTGGCTGAAATTGCAGAGTCTAGTCAAGCCTATAATGAGTGGGTTGATAAGCAATCAGGCATTGCCAGAAAAATGTATCAGCTAAAAGGCGTAATAGATTTAGCCAAAGAAAATACATCACTTTCCATCGGGCAAGGCTTAGAAGAAGCTTACACTCATTTTGAAGAGCAGTTAGATGGCGAATGCAGAAGGTTATTACGCCAATGGCCAGAAACCAAAAAGAGCTATAAAGAAGAGTTCTTCATTTATAAAGTTCGCGATAAAGAAATTAAACTTCCGTTATATTACGAGTCTTTATCCAAGCTGAACATCCCAAAAGTTTCTTTACCACGTTACGAAGATTGGGGCGATATTTTGAGGTGGTTATTAACCGAAAACTTGCCAGGAGAATTTCCTTACGCAGCTGGAGTTTTCCCGCTAAAACGCGAAGGTGAAGATCCAACACGTATGTTTGCAGGCGAAGGTGGACCAGAAAGAACAAACAAGCGTTTCCACTATGTTTCATTAGGTCAACCAGCTCATCGTTTATCAACAGCGTTTGATTCGGTAACTTTATACGGAGAAGATCCGCACATTCGCCCAGATATTTATGGTAAAATCGGAAACTCAGGTGTAAGCATTGCAACATTAGATGATGCAAAAAAACTATATTCTGGTTTCGACCTTTGTGCGCCATCTACTTCTGTATCTATGACAATTAATGGGCCCGCACCAATGCTTTTGGGCTTTTTTATGAATGTGGCCATAGATCAGCAGTGTGAAAAATACATTACTGAAAACGGACTGGAAGAAGAAACCAACAAAAAGATAGAAGCCATTTATAAGGCTAAGAATATAAGCAGACCAAGTTACAGCGGAAAGCTTCCAGAAGGAAATAACGGACTTGGCCTAATGCTTCTAGGCGTTACTGGCGATCAGGTTTTACCTGCAGATGTTTACGCTAAAATTAAAGCTTACGCCATCAGTTCCGTTCGCGGAACGGTTCAGGCCGATATTTTGAAAGAAGATCAGGCACAAAATACCTGCATATTCTCTACCGAGTTCGCTTTAAGAATGATGGGCGATATTCAGAAGTATTTTATTGATGAAAAAGTCCGTAATTTCTACTCCGTGTCAATTTCAGGTTACCACATTGCCGAAGCTGGTGCGAATCCTATTTCACAACTGGCATTTACCTTAAGTAATGGTTTTACTTTTGTAGAATACTATTTAAGCAGGGGCATGCATATAGATGATTTTGCCCCAAACTTATCTTTCTTCTTCTCAAATGGCATCGATCCTGAGTATGCAGTTATTGGTCGCGTAGCCAGAAGAATATGGGCTAAAGCCATTAAAAACAAGTATAAAGGAAATGATCGTTCGCAAAAATTAAAATATCATATTCAAACTTCTGGCCGTTCTTTACACGCTCAGGAAATCGACTTTAATGATATAAGAACAACTTTACAGGCACTTTATGCAATCTACGATAACTGTAACTCCTTGCATACAAACGCTTACGACGAGGCCATTACTACTCCAACAGAAGAATCGGTGCGTAGAGCAATGGCTATTCAATTAATTATTAACCGAGAGTTAGGTCTGGCCAAAAATGAAAACCCATTACAGGGTGCTTTCATTATAGAGGAACTTACTGATCTGGTTGAAGATGCTGTTTTAGCCGAATTTAAACGGATAAACGACAGAGGTGGTGTTTTAGGTGCTATGGAAACCATGTATCAACGCGGTAAAATACAGGAAGAAAGTTTATACTATGAAACCTTAAAACATACAGGCGAGTATCCTATTGTTGGTGTAAATACCTTTCTCAATAAAAATGGCTCTCCAACAATTGTTCCAGGCGAAGTAATTCGGGCTACTGAAGAAGAAAAGCAATATCAAATTGAAACCTTAAACGAATTTCAAAATAGAAATGAAGATCAGGCAGAAGTACTTTTAAAACAATTACAGAAATCTGCCGTAGCAGGTGATAATATTTTCGAACAACTAATGGAAATATGCAAAGTTTGTTCGTTAGGGCAAATTAGTAAAGCTTTGTACGAAGTCGGCGGACAGTACAGAAGAAACATGTAAAACAAAAAAGTCCCGATTTTCATCGGGACTTTAAAAATATTATATTTTATTTTAACCAGCGATCCAGCTAAATTTATAATCAATAGTAGGATTTTTCATTCGCTCTGCAACACGAAGCAACCTCGAAGGTAAATTCATGATGTAATCGCGAGCTTTTTCACCAGCTTCATCTAAATCACGCATGCCTTCAATTTTCCAATCAATAATTAATTGTTGCATAATATCAACATAATCAACAGCTGTGTAAACCCCTAAACGCTGTGCAGCATCTGTAAAATGGCCAAACGTTTGTCCAATTTTCAAGCCTACTTCACGTAAGAAATGTGCTGGCATTACAATTTTTTTACGCATCATATCCTCAAAGGCAAGCATCGCTTCATTAGGATCAACCTCAAAAATACGATTCATAAAATCTTTATATGCTTTAGCATGTCTGGCTTCATCAGAAGCAATCACACCACACATTTTAGATAATAAAGTATCGCCATCCTTTTTAGCTAAAGAAGCCACACGTCTATGTGAAACATTCGTTGCCAACTCTTGAAAAGAAGTATAAATAAAGTTACGATAAGGATCATGACCAGTACCAATATCAAAACCATCAGCAATTAAATACTGCGTAGAAATTTCCATTTGACGCATATCGACGCGTCCAGATAAATACAAATATTTATTTAATAAATCACCATGGCGGTTTTCTTCAGCAGTCCAATGACGTACCCATTTCATCCAGCCACCTTCTTCATCCTTACTGTGCCCATCCACCATAGCTAACCACGATTCGTAAGTTGGTAATGCCTCTTCAGTAATCGTATCACCAATTAAAACAGCTACTAAATCATAAGAAAGGTCTTTTGCATTATCCCTTAAATCCCTGATATCCTGATAAAAAGTTTCACTTGTAGAATCTGGTAAAAAATCTGATGGTTGCCAGTTAGTATCAATTGGTTTTAAGTAGGTACCCATAGATTCAAGCATATATTTTTCAATATGCATCATTACTTCCCTTCTTTTATCTGCAAAAAAGCTCATTATCTGTTATGTATTATCGCTAGCAAAGATAACCAAATATTACGGCAAATCTTTACAATATTAACATATTTGACTACAATCAGTTTTAAATATGATAGATATTATACCCTAAAACGGGTATTTTTTTTCAGTAAAACAATTCTGGTGCTTATGGGCCAATGCAGTCCTGCTGTTTGCTACAATCTTTTTGGCCGCTAGAAGTACCCGATCGTATAAAAGCCTGGAAACCCAAAAAGGATTTTCGCTACCATCAGGTTTAAAGCGCAATGCCAGATACTTTTTTTGAACCATTCATCCTGCCCAAACTATAAAAATACCTAATAACCCTTAAATGAAACTGGAAACCTTAGATGTCCTAAGATGTCTTAGCTGGTAAAATTGATATCCTGTTACCCTTAACTACTTTGGTCTTTTAGCTTTCTGCTTTGATCTTTAAGCTTTCAGCATAAACAATAGATCAATTGAAATCCCCAGCATTCTGCTTTAGTCTTTTAGCATCTAACAATCTGTGCTCTTCCCTTTAGTCAGAAGGAATTATATTAGTAATCCTTTAAATGAAACTGGAAACCTTAGATGCCCTTAGATATCTTAGCTGGTAAAATTAACATTCTGTCACCATCAGATTGATGCCTAACTTAAGCTTTCCGCTTTAAGCTTTAGTCTTCTAGCATCTAACAATCTGTGCTCTTCCCTTTAGTCTGAAGGAATTATATTGATAACCCTTAAATGAAACTGGAAAACTTAGATTCCCTTAGAATGTCTTAGCTGGTGAAATTAATTTCCAGTTACCCTTAACCACTTTGGTCTTTTAGCTTTCTGCTTTAGTCTTTTAGCTTTAATAAGCATCATACAAAAACCCTGTAAACCAAGAAACCCCTGCAGTTGTTACTACAAGGGTTCTTTTATTAATCTGCTTTTAGCAGTTTAAGATTTGGCACCGACCTACTCTCCCACGTGTTACCGCAGTACCATCGGCTCTGGTGGGCTTAACTTCTCTGTTCGGAATGGGAAGAGGTGGACACCACCGATATAGGCACCTAAATGTTTTTAAATAAGTGTTACGTTTTAAGTATTAGGTTTTACGTTTTTGAACGTACTACCTACAACTTATAACATACAACTTAAATGACATATTATTGAAAGAAGTTAAGTTTTGAAGAACAAA
>NZ_BAABAK010000008.1:0-26552 GCF_039537385.1 Pedobacter ginsengiterrae | reverse complement strand
AATTCTTGAATACGTTTAGCCATGCCCTGGTGAGTATCAGGCGTCTCGGTTTTGGACTTTTTTAGAGGTTTGTTCATAACGGGTGTTCTGAATTCACCACCAAATTTACTAACCCATTGCCCAACTGATGCATGAACAGCTAATTTAAATTTATCAGCAGTTTTTTGCATGCTGTCATCAGAACTTAGGTAATGTTGAACAACCTCGCGTTTGAAATCGTCCGAATAATGCTTTACAATTTTCATCTTTTATTGAGTTTTATGTGCTCAAAATTGTAAACCTAATTCCGGACAAGACAGAATAGATGAAACTCCATTAAAATCTATATGAAATATATCTATATGGTAAAAAAAGATTTCAACCCTTTGTTGTGATAACAAAATCCTACCTGCATGAAATCACATACAATGTAATTGGTGCTGCAATTGAAATATACAAATCGCTTGGCCCAGGTTTATTGGAAAGTGTTTACCATAAATGCATGAAACACGAATTAACCTTAAGAGATATCAACTTTTCAACAGAAATTGCTATGCCAATTCACTATAGACATTATGGGTGCATAAACATTAAGATGTGATTTACTAATTGAAAAATTGCCTTGCAGCTGAAATCAAAGCATCAAAAAACATTGAACTAATCGCGGAAGCACAAATAATAACCTAAATGAAATTATTAGAAGTGGCTCAGGGATTAATTATTAACTCCAATAGTGCAAACATCTTCAACGATGGGCAAAAAACATTTGCTGACGATTTATATAGATACAAAAAAGATTAAAATTATTGTAATATTAATCTTTTACTTTGGCTTGGTTACTCAAGCCTTTGATCCATTGTATCGCAACATTCATTGGTTCATTTGATTTCGATGATGCTGTATTATGCCCATATGCTTGAAAAACCTGATAATCATAAGGCATACTTTTTGCCTTAAGCACATTAAGGCGTTCTATTGATAAATTTACTGGAACCTGTATATCTTTTCCTCCATAAAGCCAAAGCCCAGGAATAGACAGCTTACCGAGTGCCGTTCGTGGATCAGTACTTGTAAATTTATATCGATCAATGTCGTTATTTATGTGTTCACGAGCATCAGCTTCCGTATGAGTTTCCCAAAAATTTGTATTGCCCTGTGTATAAAACTGAAAGCGCAACTGCTCAAGGGTGGTAACAACTGGACCGCTAAAAATGACCATAAACTTCACATTACGATTTATTGTTGCAGCAATTGGAATTACCCAACCAGCCTGACTAAACCCCATTAATCCTAATGATCCGCCATGCGTCGGGATATGTGCAGCAAGCGTATTTAATGCTGCGCTCGCATCTAATGCTAAAAGGTTAAGGTTTAAAGAATCAATATTATTGGTTCCAACTTCAGGCCCAGCATAACCACCACCCGATTCTCCTACGCCACGTTTATCATAAGTTAGCACAGCAATTCCGTTACTTGCCAAAAGCGAAGCCATATTTGCCATCCTTTTTTCCTGACCAGAACCATGCACAATAACAACTGACGATTGTATGTATTTAGGCTTAAAAACTGTTCCTGATAAAGTAGCTCCCGCACTCTCGAACTTTACATTTTCTATAGTAAAATCTAGGCGACGAGTAGGATCGGGTAATTTCTGTCCAAATAATTTAGAACTGAAGCAGAAGAGTAGAATAAGTAAGTGTGGTTTCATTGCTATTAATTTAGGGGCTTTTATCAAGCGTTATAACTATTATTAAATGTAAAGCAAGGTAACATAGGTAGAATAATGGCAGGAATAAATGGGATAGACCAAGCAGAAAATGTGACAAACGAGAAGTTTGGAAAAGAAAATGGAATCGAATCGAGTAAGAAGCAGGGAATTAGTTTCCCTGCTGTCTTCTCACACCTTTGTTCAGTAATTAACTTTTGAGGATATCAAAAAGGGATTAGGAAAGCAAGAGGTGTTAAACATATAAGAATAACGTTTACATAAAAGACAGAGGTGAACTTTTTCTCACACTAGAATTAAAGTTCTATCGGTGGTAATAGTCCTCTGTCTTTTATATTGCCCAAGGCCCAACTAGAATAATTTCTTTGATCCATCAAAGGTGATTGGCAAAAGGCAATTTTTTACGGTATTAAAAAGTAAACGTATGAAAACTTACAATCTTATCTTGGGAGTGGATGTTTCGAAGTTAACACTCGACATTAGTTGCGCTAAGCGCAGTCTGCATATCAAAATAGAAAATGACAGCAAAGGATTTAGTAAATTCAAAACTTGGTGTAGGACAAATAAGATTCACTTAAGCGAAACAATGGTTGTCATGGAACACACCGGAGGTTATGAGTATCGCTTCATCCAGTTCTGCGAATCAGTATCATTGCATTACTGCAGGATTTCTGGGCTAGAAATCAAAAGATCTATGGGAATAACGCGTGGAAAAAATGACAAAGTTGATTCTTACAGAATAGGATTATATGGTGAAGAAAAAATAGCGCGGCTGAAACCATCTAAACCATTGGATCAAAACATACTGACCCTTAAGCAACTATTATCATTTCGAAAAAGACTTGTAAGAGAAAACGCTGGTTTATCCGCCACAATAAAGGAGCGTCAACATATTTATGAAACTGGGGCAAAAGATGCTGTTGTGCGTATTGCAAATCTAAAAATAAGAGCTAATGCAAATCATATCAGCCAGATTGAAAAAGAAATAGATCATTTAATCAAATCCAGCGATTCTTTATCAAAAAGCTATCGCATTTTAACCAGTGTCAAGGGAATCGGTCCAATAAATGCATTAATGACGATAGCATACACAGAAAACTTTATTAGTTTCACAGATCCAAGAAAGTACGCAGTATATGTCGGCGTCGTTCCATTTGACAATTCTTCTGGAACAAGCATTAAGGGTAAAAAAATGGTTAGCTACATAGCTAACAAGGAACTAAAACAAGAACTGAACCAGGCTGCCAAGTCTGCGGTAACCCACGACCCTGAGCTGAGAGCATACGC
Organism: Pedobacter ginsengiterrae; assembly: GCF_039537385.1. Classification (NCBI taxonomy): domain Bacteria; kingdom Pseudomonadati; phylum Bacteroidota; class Sphingobacteriia; order Sphingobacteriales; family Sphingobacteriaceae; genus Pedobacter; species Pedobacter ginsengiterrae. The sequence continues at coordinate 23,560 of NZ_BAABAK010000008.1, read as the reverse complement.
CCAACGAAAGATTGAAAATAAGCACTATAAGATCGTCTTGAATAATGTTAAATTTAAGCTCATCCTCCGAATGTTTGCTGTAATTAAAAGAGGAGAATTATACACCAAAGACTTTCGAACTGTTGCTTGATAACGTAAATAAATAAAGATATAAGAGGGCTAACACAAATGGTCAAGCTATATTAATGCTCCTCAAAAATTTTATTTTAAATTAAATTTGGATATATGGTAAACCTAGAATACCACTGTACGTACCGTTCGGTATACAGCGGTTTGCTAGAATAACTTCGTTTGGTGTGTCGTTTTCCAATAGTAATAATTAGCGAATCCATCTAATCCTAGGCCAATGAATAACTTTTTGTTAAGTGTCGTGAGTAGTGTGGGGCTGTTTGAAGTTCTGCAGTAACTCTTTCGGGTATTTGCCAACTGATAAGCCCGTGATTTTATCACGCCCATCTTCATTAGGTTCCTCGCTCTGCACTTTACACCTTTCCATTGTTTCCACAGAATCATCCGCAGTCTGGTTCTCATCAACTCGTCCAGTTTTACCATATAACTCTTTGCATCTGAAATAGAGAAGTAGTTAACCCAACCGTGATCATTTCCTTAAGATTTGATATCCGTTGGTGTAATGGAATTGGTTTGCTGCGTTTGGTTTGCATTCTTATTTTCTCTTTGATGGCACTTAAGGATTTGGGTGCGATGCGAATCTTCCATCCCTCTTTGCCACCATAAAATGAGAAACCAAGCAGACTACTTTCGCTTGGCCTGCTTACCTTACTTTTCTCCATGTTAACCTTTAGTTTTTTGCCGCGGACTTCCTTCAGATTCGCAGTCACCCACGACACCCTTGTCTCTAGCTAACACTTCCTACTGCAAGGCGTGCTCGGGACTCTAACCCTATAGTCGATTGCCATGCCCGGCGCACCACAACAAAAAAGCCTTACATTTCTGTAAGGCTTTCTGTGATCCCGCTGGGATTTGCACCTCGTGCTAAAATCAGCATTTAAATAGTATTTTATGCAGTGTTCGATTGTTGCTCACCTAATCGCTCACCAATTTTTTTGATACGTTTTAGCTGCAATTGCTATAGTGTAAATATAATCATTCTCTTTAAAAATTAAAAGTAATTTGGATTACTAATTATTAGGCGGTTCGACTCCGGCACTGGGTACTTGACCGTAGTAATCACTTTTAGAAGTTTTTACTCCGGTTTTTTATTAACTGGTGTTAATCTGATAGATATGTCTATTTCACTAACTAATAGCAGCTCCTCCATTTCAGTGCAAAGTGGCCGCCAAATGGATTGCCGAGTAAATACAATACTAGCTCTTTTCTTCTGAACAAATACCAACAATTCCCCCAAATTCTTTCTAGATTCAGCTATTTACCAAATTATCGGTCCTGGAACTCAAAATAGGCCAAACTCAGACTCTCTTGGTAACCCAAGTTACGAAATTCAAAAAAATGTGATGTAAGCAGCTCAGAAGGGCCAATGGACTAACAAGGAACCTTAATAGTGAGAGCTTCCCATAGGCTCCCAATTTCGCTTAATTCGACGAATCGTTCCTTAATGCTAAAGTCTAAAAAAGCGGCTAGGACAACTACAACGGTCACTTTGATCCGTAATCACACGCTAGTTTGAAAATGGAAAGAGCGACCATTTTCCCTGAAATACGTACTTACTGATAGATTGCGATCAAAAAATCTCTTTTTTTTTGTTAATTTAGGAGTTTAAACACAATTTATTCAATGGAACGCTACTCAATAGAATCCCAAGTTAGAAAAGAAATCGAAGACTGGCAGAAAGAGTATAGAAGAAATGTTTTTTCAGTAAGAATCAGCCCCCAAGCAGTCGACTTTATTACGGAACTAATAGCAAATATTAGTGAAGATCCTTCACCGCTTTGGCAAAAGCGAAATCAGAATTTTGATGATTTTAGTAATTATCAAAGAACCGCAATTGCTAATATTCCTGAAGCTCTAGACTACATTGTTGACCTGAGAAGATTTAGGTTTAATGACGAGATCACAATCAGTTCATGGGAAATTTGGCAATCCCTCACCCGTATTCTAGTGAAATTTTGTTTCATTCCTGAAAAAGATATGTGATGCCCAATATTAAAGAAGCCTACCAGGCCGTTATCGATTTTAACAAGACAATAATTTCGATCACCTCGGCTATTTTGGCCGCACTAATATCCTTTCTTGTTTTTCAGGATTATACCCTTAGCTTGCTTAACTTAGTCGCTCCAGTGGTGTTCGTTTTATCACTAATCTTTTCAATTCTAGGGATAGGACGTGCTATTCCTGCAATCAATCTGGACCAATCAAAAAAATGGGCAGTACGTTTTTCAAATTTAGGTGCAGGGTTGATGATATTAGGGATAATTTCGATCTACCTGATAAAAAAGCCAGAAAAAGCCACCATAGATACAGCACTATCTGATATTGAAAAAACACTTTCTAAGATTTATCCTGTTATTCGAATCAAGAATTGCCAAAAAATCGAACTGATGGGTGAAAATTATCTTTTTCATTTCAAAGAAGGGACAATCAGTAGAAAAGTAATCTATTCACTGGATACAGAAAAAATTATCTTGTCAGAAGTTGAATGATATATCAGTAATCTAAGAAAGAATAAAGTGGCAAAAATATATATATCCTATAGTCATGCTGATATCCAGCGAGTAGGAAGGCTAACAGATGCGTTACGCAGTTTAGGACACGAAATAGTTATGGATTCCGAGGTGATGAAAGTAGGAGTCGATTTTAGGAAATCATTATTAAATGCGTTAAAGGCAGCTGACGGTGCACTTGTTTATATTACAGAGAATAGCTTAAAATCTAATTATGTATTAAGTGAGATCGGTGCAGCACGCGCTTTCGTGGATGAAAGTGACAATAAAAAGTTTTTGATCCCAGTAATCGAACAGGGAATAAACATTCCTAACATTTTGCAGGATTTGTACTGTGTTCGATTGACTGATGATAATTTCGAAACGTCAGTGCTGTTGATCGATCAGTCGATTTCAAGTTCTTATGGAAGAAAAGAGGCCGTTGAAGAAAAGGAAAATATTCAAAGGGAAAAGATCGAAAGCACGGCGGGTGATTACATAGATTTTGCACTTTCTGAATTAAAGAAAAGGGAAAGCAAGAACTCTGTCATCGCCAATATTTGGTATGTTATTGGTTTCCTGACTTTGGCTTGTGGTATTATTTTCGCACTCTGTGGCCTCAAAGACCTTGAACAAATTAAAGCTGAAAACTATTGGTTATATGTTTTGATTATCTTAAAAAGTATAATTATCGTAGGGCTACTAATTGCCTGTTCAAAGTATGCATTTGATTTAGGAAAAACCCATATGAACGAAGCACTTAGGAATGCTGATAGGACTCATGCAATTTCGTTTGGAAAGTTTTATCTACAAGCTTTTAGTGACCGGATCAATTCACCCGAAGAAATAAAAGACATTTTTCAAAACTGGAATATTGATAAAGATTCTGCGTTTCAGAAACTTGATGCAAATAATTTCGACCCTAAATTTGTGGAAAAACTCATCGACACGGTTTCTTCATTGGCCAAAAAGGAATAAAATATGATTGTTAACAGTCGGCCCCAAGTAATAGCAAGTTGAAATTAGAAGCCAAAATAGTCTTATTGCCTACGTGTGATTTTTGATTATAACAATATTTTAAGCTCCTTGGAGCCATTCTCGTCAATGATTGGGTATTTTGGCAAAAGTGTACGTCCGTTCCGCATTTAAGCTGACCCCTGTTTCGCTGCAAAGTGACGATCTGTTACGGGCCAAACTGTACGCGCTGATCAAAAGATCAGGCTTCTCTCTGTAAGTAACTCCTTTTAATTTTTTAAGTTCAGTCCAAAATAAAGGCCCAGGTGTTAAATTGTTTCTGATATGACGTTTGGTCTATTGGGTGGGATTTGAGCGCTTTAGGGCGTCTTTTTGGAGGTGTTCAGCTGTGTTTTCCTGGTGCTATGCTTTGCTAGTTTTGAGAAAAGGATCGGATATCCTGCTGGACTGAGTTAAAGTGAGGGCTCGCAAGAGAGAAGAAATTTGAGACTGGTGATCCTATGCGTTCAAAGGGAAAGGGATACTTTAGGCAGTTGCCGGGCAATCAAATTCACGTACAGTTTGACCCAAAACGGACTGACCAGTTTAGTTGAAATATACACCATCGCAAATTCACATATTGTTTACAAAGGACGTAAGCATGTGTAAGAGAAATTACGAATTCAACAATGGTATTTCAAATAACCAAAATTTGATTTCTTCAACGGAACTTAGCTATCTTGTAAGCCTAAAATAAGGCTATTACATGAATATTTCCCCTGTTGAATTTTTTTTAAATTCAAATACAGATGATCAATTCAAAAAATTAAATTAACTGAAAATGAAATTAAAAGAACCTCTCGTTTATAAAAACCTGGAGTCTAAATTTGAAAATTGTCTTGAAGATCCCAGTAACAGTCAAATTCTCTTTTCAGGTCCTTTTGGAAGTGGAAAGACTACATTCCTAAAAACATATTTTGAGACTAGAAATCAATATAATGTATTCAGAATCTTTCCGGTAAACTATGTCTTGCATGATAACTCAGACATTTTTGAGATTCTGAAATATGACATTATTCTTGAGCTGATCAATAAAAAAGCGTTTAGTGAACCAGATATAGATAAACTTACTAAATATGTTTACTCCATATCCCAAAGCATCGATCAGGCGTTGGGGAAAATGATCAATTTATTTAGTGACACCGGTAAATCTGTGGTAGAAGTTGCGGAAGTAATGGAGAAGAGTCTTGTAAAAAATCAGAGTGACTATGCCGCATTGAGCAATCCATTGCTATCTGTGCAGACTTTCCTTAATACCATAAAAAAGTATAAAAAGTACGCTTATAATGACTACATAACTTCGGTAATTCAAGAAAAGCTATTGCTGCTGACAAAAGAGGGGAAAACTAAAAACGTACTTATAGTCGATGACATGGATAGAATAGATCCTGACCATTTATTCCGTATCATATCCATATTTAGTTCCCATATTGACATCGATACACAAACAAATAAATTCGGCTTTGACAAAATCATTTTTGTGGGGGACAATGAAAACTTCAGATCAATGTTTTTCCATAGATATGGAATCCTAAATAACTACAACGCTTATATATCTAAATTATGTTCAAAATCTCCATTTAACTTTGATCCTGACCGAGAATTGTATACTCAGATACTTGAGATCGTATCCGGCATCAAATTTAGATATCTTGATTCGGCTAAAGAATTTCATATTTATGAAAACAAATCCGCTTCTGTCGCTAGATACTACAATTATATTTTATGCGCAATGATTAAATCAGGAGCGCTATCACTAAGGGAACTTATCAAGTACCAAGGCGTCCATCCCCTTTTAATTAGAAACGATGAACATGTAGCGGCTTTCAATGACTTCATTGATCAGTTTTCGATTTTTAATTTGGCAATGCTGCTTAATCAGATAATACCAGCTGGATTATCTCACGCTCTACAAGGGTTATTAGAGAATACATTAAATGCAGATAAAATCGTTAAAAATGGGGGCATTGATAAAGGTGCTCTAAATTCAGATCTGTCCATCATTCCTCTTGAGTTTTATCTAGTTGAAGAATCGAACGATGAAGCAAATAATGGAGCTACAAAATCCATTAACATATCTGGGGAAAAATTTTCAGTGACATTTAGTAGAATAGATCGCCAAGATCGGTTGGCGATGAAAATACCAAAAGAAAATGCCAATGAGCGGCAAATTATTGTATTAACGATGGAAGCAATTAAAAAGATGCAACCTTATTTATTGTAGAATGCAGTGGCCAAATTTAGTAGTCAGGGGCTCATTGCGGTTTACAGTCATTGGTGGTATCCGAATGCCATTTTTTGTTTGACTAGTAGCTGCCGTGAACAAACAACCAAATAAAATTGGCAAAAACACAACTCGCTTCCCTTTCGATATGAAAACATATGCTCTGTGTTTTTGCCGTTCAATCAAGCACTTAAATTAAAACTATTAATTCTTTATTTTTCTTAGATTTTTGCTACTAAACCTGCCGGTTTTTTAGAATATTACCAAAAGATTCTGGCATGGCTTCCAAATTCATCGGAATGTATGTCAGAATTTTTAACGACTGAACGAAGTTTTTCGACTGGACAATTCCGTTGAGTACGAAAAAAGCCTTAACAATCTAATTGTTAACAAACTTTTAATGACACCGCATCTAATTTCAGATGGAAAGTTTGTGATGAACGAAGACTGCGAACCTTTCAAAAAGCTTTGTGAAATGATCAATCTTCGTAATAGGATACTCCATAATAAGGAATTCCTGACTGAATTTGAGCTACCATTAAATCTTGAAATTAAAGATGGAGAGATTTTTGTCCCAGAGGGTCGAGAGATTATTGATTTTGAAATAGTGGTCAAAAATCCAATAGATAAGTTAACCAAAGAAAATTGCCTGGCATATGGCTTAGCTATGGGGCAGTTCAAACGATTCATTATGAGACCTGCAATTGCCTCAGGACTTGATATCATAAATTTGATCAAGCGCATCTAGTTTTTTTTGAAGGTTAAATTAGTTATAACCTTTTAAATAAGCTAAGTCAACTATATGAGGATAAAAATGCAACTTCTTACAACTTATCTTTTTCTTCAATAAAGTCATGGAGTGCATCGTCCATCTTATAAATCCTATAATTCTGCAGCTCGTTTATGGTTCTGATTAGGTATCTCGTATAATTTGACTGGCCAAGTTTCATTTCTAATTCTGCCTGGATATGCCAAAGACTGCCTACAATAGCATTCATCTTTTTTCGTAATTCTCCCATTCTTTCAAAATCCATTCCCTGAAAAGAGGTATTAATAGATTTTTTCTTATGCTTTGCTAATTTTTGTATGCATTCTACATAGTCGCCAATATCTGTTTTAAATCTGAACCCAGCGCCCTTGGCCGTGTTAAGGGATGCTTCAAAATTTACTTTACCAATGTCATTTTTGTTTATGGTAATGCGCTGCTCTTTTCTCGACTTTGAAATATGGGGCAAGATTACATCTTTTAAAGCATTTGTTAAAAATCCTTTTTTCCTGCTCTTTGGGGTAATGTACCAATGTAAATCGGTTTTCATATCAAGTACAGCACCTATACATTTAAAGCTTTTGTCCTTTATCAAGTAAAATTTGTAAGGTGAAACATCACCCAAATTGTAATGGTCAATATCCGTCCAGACCAATCCATAATCAACATTAAAACCTATTGGCTGCGGGATGATAATTGTTTTTTTATTGGGTCTATTACAATGGTCTATTACTGTTTGAATTCCTTTATCTGTCATACCTATAGATATTATGTTTTTCAGTACAATTAGTTTTTTTAATCCACGAAAGTAAATCTATAAACTCTCTCCAAAATTCTCCTGCTGGTGCTCATGAAGCCAATTCTGGAAATAGATAAGATCTGCGCGACCAATAGTTGTATAAGAAAGCCATTCATGATCAAGGTTCTCAAACAAAGTATCTATAGTTGGATTGATGGTCTTGAGATAGGCCTGCAGGTTCTCAAAAGCATCTTTTCTTTTTGAGAAGACCATTAGATCTAATAGTATTTCCGCAATTCTTTGGTCTTCTATATCTTTCTTCAAATTGTTTTTTTTCCGCTCAGTCCGAATCGTTTCAAATATTAAAGTACTCCTCAAGGTATGCGAAACAAATGCTAGCCAGTTGGAGAATATTGTCTTCGTCTCCTGCAGTTTCAAACCGTTTAGTAATCTGATTAGCAATACCGCAGCATCGCCCATTTTTATTGGAAGAAAAGTTGCAGTAACTGCAAATGCTCCTGCTTGGAAAAAAGCATCAGATAGAAATTTCACATAGCCATAGTTTGGCATTGTGCTACAGGCAGATATGAACACCAATGGTGCACTGATCTGATGTTTGATGATATCATCACCGGTTAGGAGAATGTCGTTTTCGTCGTCGATAACCAGATAACTGGAAAGGTCTTTTTCATCAAAATCACCATGGCAATCAAAGATTAAAAGATCAGGCTTATATTTCTTTACCGCATCGCTTACTTCTTCAATAGTTGTACAAATGATACTCGTGTACCCCAAAGATGCTTGCAAAGCTTCGTATATTTCGAATATTTGATGCATATCCTCCTCGTCATCACTCGCACAATGAATGATCAATGTTCGTTTTAATATATCTTGTTGAATGCGAAAATTGAGCCTTTGGCTATGAATATAATTATTAATCAGGCTACTAAAATTGAACTCGGGTATTCTGCAGATGTCATGAGTAAGACTCAATGGGTAGTTGCCAATTTTAAGCCACTCCATAGGAAGATCGCTGATAAAAACTAGTTGTCCATTTCTTTCCATAAGCATGCCCTGGAGTTGTTTGGAAACGAGTTGTTCCCTCAACAAGTCACCAATTATACCTATTTTCTTTATAGCACTTTTTTTGTTTGGAAATGACCTTTGGAAATGGGAAAGATCCATATTTAAGGACTTGCCTGCAATTGGTAATCGATATACTGGAGAATAATGGAACTGAGCATGTAAGAAGCCTAAGTCGTCTAGCAAGAGTAATCTTTTTGTAAGCACAGATAACACCAAACCGATTTCTTGATCCTTGAGATGTTTCCTTACTTCTTCATCTATTTCGTAAGTATAATCTGGAAGCTGTTCTGTCTGCGAAACTCTCAGCAACATTTTCTCTTTTTTCGTTTCAAATACTTTTTTTAGTATCTTCCCATATCTCGGGAAATGAAATGGTGCAATGACAACCATTGGAGGTAGGTATGGCTCTATGGGAGTGATATTTTGCTTAATGTGTATGGATTGATGAAGGCAGTCAATTACCTTGCTTTGATCTAATTGCAAGGTAGCCCTCTTTTTACTATAGAGTTCGATATCCTCCCTCTTTGGCTCATCTGGTCTTTTTAACCAAAAATTTCCCAAAATCTGATTTAAGATATAATAATTAGTCTTGGCATATAATGAGGGATAGTAAGGATTCATCTGATCGGCATTTGGATTTCTAGCCAGATTAAATGAATCTATCTCTATAGAATAAACTCTTTTAATCTCTTCATTAATTAAGGCTAAATCTGCTTGTATTAAGTCAATTAACTCATGACCGTTAACAAAGGATTTTGAACGATTGTAAAAACTCTCATTCTTAGCCCCAGGATTGCCAACAAATACATAATAGCCAAATTTGTATCTATTAAGAATTGCAGCGATCTTCTCATGGTTGTCGATATCTTTATCGATAAGAAACACCTTGACCAGATCTTTATTGAACATGCCAGAATAGGATTCAAAAATCTTATAATTTTCATCGTCCTGACCAGTAAAAAAATTACATGGCAACATATAAAGGTTGATTCCCTTCCTTATGCCCAGCTGATAGCAGAACTCAAAGAAATCAGCTGAGTCTCTAAGTTGTAAAAGATCTTTCGGAAATTCTTTTAATAAACGAAATGCAGTATCGAAATATTCATTTGGTTTATATGCTGTATGAGTTGAAATGAAAGTATATTGTATTTGACTTATAGATACTACGGCGTTTTGGTTTTTTGTTGTTTTCTTTTTGTTATTCATAAGAGCTTAATAGATGGGGAGCTTGTAACACAAGTTAAGTAAGATTTAACACATTATAAATTTAAGGGAAATTAACATGTCTTTAATTATTTGGTCGGACAGTTTATAGTTGTGAATATTTATTTACATTTATCCCACCCCTTTATCAAAATGAATATTTTTAACTCGCTTCTCAAACTCTATAAATCTCAAGACATCAGGACACCGTTAGAAGATTTTACAACAGAAATTTTAGTACATATTCTCAATGCAAATAGAGATATCATGGCACTATTTGTTAGCGATATATTAAGAATCAAAGGTGAAAATTTCATTGCATCTTCTCAGGAAACATTTGTATTCGAAAAAAGAGGGCGACATTTTTGCAAGGTTGATGTCGTGCTGAGGAATGAAAATCAAATATGTTTTCTTGAAAACAAAGTTCATTCAGAAGAAGGCAACAATCAATTGATTAATTATTCAGATGTACTCGATGAACTTGATGTTTACGAGCAAAAATATCTAAGATATTGCACCAAATTTCATGAAGATAAGATACACATCAAATCAAACGATTTTATCCAGTTTAGATGGTGTAATATTTCTAACTTTTTGCAGAAGTGGAAAAATAGAGACCTTATTAAACAGTTTTTAGAATTTTTAGAAAATCACCAGATGGGAAACTCAACAGATTTTACAATACAAGAAATACTAGCATTGCAGAGTATTAACCCTGTTCTCCTAAAAATGAATAGTTATCTTGATAAGATTAAACCGCGATTTACAGAAACTTTTGGAAAGTTAGGGAATATAAACAACTCAAAGCAATTAACTCAACACAACAGGCAAGTAATAGTAAAACAACCGCTTTTTGGCGAAGGATATAGTGAAATAGGTGCCGGTTTTGATTTCGCAAATACGCCAAAATTAGTAGTTTGGATTTGGGTAGATAAACGATGTACAGAGTTTAGCAAGTTCAATGGTATAGTCACACCTGAATGGGTTTTTCATAACGAAGAATATTTGGACGTGATTAAATCCTTGTCCGACTTCATCAGTTCAGAAAACATGGAACTTGATATAGAAAAATGGTTTATGAGTGCTTTTGAAATGGTAAAAAATATCATGAAAGCGAACAAACATATAAGTTGGAACGTACCAAGCCTAAATTTATGAGTTACGATGTTGAACGTAAACTGATCAACTTTGATGATATTGACTTTCCTGAAACTCTTTATAAGTACAGGTATATTTCGAAGGAAAACCACCAGTCGATACTTCTTCTAAGAGAAGTATATTTTTCAAGCCCGAGTGGGTTTGAAGATAAATACGATTGTAAAGTGCCAACTAGATGGGATTTGTTGACTTACGAAGATATGCAAAACTACTACTATGAAGACTCAATAAAAAGATTACCTGATAATGCAACTATTGAAGATAGAATGGAGTTTGCAATTTTTAATGCAAATAATAATGCTCTGAGAGATGACGAGTTTGTTGCAAAAAAACAGCAAGAAGATTTCGAAGAGTTTGATAAAAGGATTGGAGTGTTATCCCTAACGCCATATAATAATCTTTTTCAACTTTGGGAAAAATATGCGGAAAATCACACAGGTTTTTGTGTAGGATTTGAGCCAAATTTTATGTTAAAAGGGATTGGTACGGGCGCAGGTTTAGTCGAATACCATGATGAACTTCCAGAGATTTTACCTCTCTATAAAATGCCATTTGAAGTACAAATGCAAAGACAGATATATGGCAAACTCAAGAACTGGGAATTTGAAAAGGAGTATCGGACGCTTTTGTCAAACGGTGGTACGCTTCTAGAATCCGACAGAAAAAAAACGATTCCGGCAGAAGCTTATAAAGAAATAATTATAGGTGCTAAAATGACAGCAGACGAGATTGAAAAATTAATTTCGATTATCCCAGAAGAGTTGTCTCATGTACCATTAAAAAAGGCTGTCATAAATGGCGAGAACATTACAATCGATAATTATACTTTATAAGACATCTCTTAACTATCCAAGAGATGGAAATTGCTTTGATGTTCGATCATTAGTAGTATGAATGAATTGTTTAAAGTTATTCTCCTTGCAAAATTGAGGTGACCCGTTAACTTTAGATATGTTCAAAAGCAAAAATACCTACCCGATCTGAGTAGGTATTTGATAAATCAAGTACTTCAATTATATATAAAATTCTTTTGTTTTGGCATGAAAATTAGTCGTCGGTGTGTTCTATTAAAAGCTTTTCACGGCATTTATTAATTCTTGATTTCGTCCTGGGTAATTCTCTTCTACGTAATCGAGTAGTTTTTTGGCTTTATCAAGGTATTCTTTTTCATTTGTTGTTTCATACAGGCCAATATAAGCTTGGACTTTATTATAGTAGGATTCATACTTTTTCGGATCTATATTAATAATTTGATCCATTAAATCAATTCCTGTTTTAAATAGGCTAATACTTGTTTCATTATAAGTAAGTTGCGCCTGTCTTATGTAGGTCAATCCTAAATTGTTCAGGACTTTAGTCTGGCCTGGTAAGATGGAAAGGGATTTCTCATAATTTGAAAGTGCGGATTGAAGGAAAGCTTCCCTTTCTTCCTTCTGATCAATATACTGGGCCTGTAGTAGATTTTCGATTCCCATTCTAAAATGCAGCTCCGGGTTTTCAGGGGAAATACCATCAGCTTTTTCCAGTAGGGTAAGTGCAAGGGTAACCGATTCAAGGGCATTTTTCTTTTGGAGGGTTGCTTTGAATTCTAAAAAAATGGCAAATTGTAGAAGATATTTGAAGTTGCTGGTATCACAATCAATTGCCAGTTGGAAATTTGTTTGCGCTGAAGAAATCAATTCATCAACATCCAATCCGCCTTTTTCGGCTGCCCTCCAAAAACTTGTAGCGATTCGGTACATTGTTTTGCACGAGTCGGATTCCATATTTAAATTTTGCTGATAGTAATCAGCGGCTTTCAAAAATAGTGCTTTCGCTTGGCTATTATCAGTAGCATCCTCTCCAGCCAATTGGGCAAAATGTCCAGCGTTGAAAAAAGTACCGGGAAATTCCGTTGCAAAGGGAAAGAGCCCCTCAAATTTTTCAAGCATTGTTAAATGGCTGAGGGTATCGCTGTTCAGTTCACTGATTTCCAATTCTGTAAGTGCTATATTATGCAGTGATTGAATAAAATCAGGGTCATATTCAATGGATTTTTGATATCTCAAAATTGCACTGTTTAATAAAGCTTTTTTTTCAAATGGGTTTTTAGCCGAATTTGCTGAAACTCTTGTATTGTTAGCCCAGTTATAATATGGGATTGCGAGCAATTTAATGGTGTTTGAATTGTTCTTTGTCAAAATTTCCTGTTCAAGTTTTAGCAGTTCAGGGTCGTTTTTGATGTATTTATCTTTCTCGATAAGTTGATCAAGCTTTTTCTCATTTTCAGATTTAGCTTTGCCTTTACTTATATGAATGTTCATTGCCGCTAAAAATGGAGTTCCGTTAAAGTCGGTTATTTTAATTGAGCTACCGCTTGAACTCTCCCAACCGAGCAGACCTATTTTTGGATCGCCCAATATTATTATCGGCTCTGGCGTAGATAGCGTTCCAATTACAATTTTATTCAAGGTATAACTCATTTTCGATTTGCTGATTTCATCAAAAAAGTAGTTTGCAATGTTAACGCAGGCAGTCACAAGAGGGTAAAGTTCGGTTTCGACATTTAGGGAATGATATGTTTGTCCATTGAGTTTGATCTTGTGCCTATTTGAAATATTGATGTACTCGTTTTCATCGATGGAATAATTGGAGTGGAAAAATGAATTCCTGAGCTTATTGCTGTATAGTTCATCAAAACAATCTGTCAGATCAGTATAACCAGCTGTGACGGACATTGCCTTCAATTCATTTATTTTTTCAGTCGGTGTCGGATCATCTTTACTCAAGTCCTCAAAAAGAAAAGGTTTGAACCTTAGGTTATTCGCTATTCTCAACAAGTTTCCCAATATTCTATACAATTCATCCATCTCAAAGAAGTGGCAGTACAAAAACAAACCAATCCTAATGTTATTTTTGTTGGTATAATCACCGGTTAATATGGAAGATAAATCCTTGAAAAGACTTTCACTCTCATAAAAGTGGGTTAAGGACATTAATGAACCCATTCCATTATAACCTAACAGAACATTAATAAACTCAAATTCATTTTTATTTTTCGCTTCCTTTAGTAGTCTTGTAAAGTTTTCTTTGAACTTTAATTCTGAACTCATAGTTATAATTGTTTCTACGAATTTACTTTTAAATAACTAGAGAATACTTCGCTGATTTCAATAAATATCACTAGTATATAAATCTACGATGGTTTAATTTTCTCAATGTGGATAATGAGCGAATTAGTATTGCCTTCTAATAAGTTATATTTGATTTACCTTCATTTAAAGGATAAAAACCGTGAAAGAACTAATTTTTTTTAACTCGATATATGTTCTGCAGTCCCTGAGAAAGACAGAGTTGCAAACTGGAGAGACGTTATTCAATGATTTAATAAAGAGAAAGGTGGATCAGATGAATGGATTCCAAGCGAACTTTTTTAAACTCGAAAACAAAGCAGCCTTTCATAGTTGCCTTTCCGAAATCATTGAAAAGGTTAACTATGGTTTAGAACGACCGTATCTCCATTTCGAGGTGCATGGTTGTAAGGAAGGGCTTGTGTTCAACAGTGGCGAAATTTTAACCTGGGCAGAGCTTTATCAATATTTTGTTCTGATCAACAAGCCACTTCAAAATCAGCTTTTTGTTTCCTTAGCTACATGTTTTGGAGCGTATATTATCAACGCAATTGAACCTACCAAAAAAAGCCCATTTTATGCTTTTGTTGGACCGACCCGTGAAGTTAGCAATTCTGCAGTTGAAGTCGGTTTTTACGAATACTTCGATGTTCTCTTGAATACAAATGATTTTAATGAAGCAATTGAAGCACTAAATTCAGCGAATCCAGGACTTCCAGTTCCCTTTATCTGCAAGTCGTCAGAGGAAGTTTTTGATCAGGCCTGTAATCTTTTCCTGAAACGGCATGAGAATAAAGATTTTAGGAGAAAACGAGTGCAGGAACTGATCGACCGCGCAAGAAAGAACCCCATTTTAAAGGTGAAGTTTTCCAAGGCGGAAATGAGAACGCATTTTTCGAAATTATTGAAGTCAAGGTACCAGGCCAATGGTATTAAAGAATTAAAAAAACACTTTTTGTTTCATGTTGACTATGTAGAAGGCTTGACCAGTTGAAACGACAAGTAAATTAAGGACTTGACATCTTTCATCTATTTTATTTGTGCTGCAGCAGATTTACACCTGAGGCTGCTAAACCAGCTGCTAGAAAATACCCATTCGGATCACCGAACGGGTATTCTTGTAAAATCAAGTACTTACTATTTTTACTACATTGTTTTTAATAAATCTTTCTATTTCTTACAATATCTCCAAAAGACTCTGGCATCGGTTCCAAATTCATTGGGATGTAGCACAAATACTTCAAGTGCTGTATGAAGTTTTTTGATTTAACCGTATCTTTGAGTACTTACCCTGACGTAAAGAAAGGCAACTTTTCGGTTGTCGATTTTGTCATCCGTAATGTTCCTTTTGAGTTCGAGTTTATGGGTTCTTCGGTCCGGGACGCGAAGCAAGCCAAATTGTTGTTTGTTCATAATTCTATCATCTTTAAGTACTTGATTTAGTGATAATATAGCGAAATTATACATGAAATCCAACATTAACCTGGCTTCTGCGAGACTCATTTTTTGGTCGTATCTTTTGAGTATTCTTATCGCTTTTTCTGGCGTAATGTTTCTTTTTTCGGGATTGATTTTGATCATAGGCACCTGTTTTTAGATGCAATAATCAATAGATTGGATTTTGAAAAACAGGGAGTTTTATACCGACCCCCTTAAGTTTATCTTTGAAATTGATTTGAAATAAATACTCGCTTGGTTTCTTAAGAATTTCTATAGAACTAAGATTGAGAACGTTGCATATCTAGTAGATTTTTTAAAGCAATCTTTCGAATTCTTTCATACATATTATTAAACATGCTCAATCCCATATACAAAGTAACTTTTCCATTTATTCTATCGCTCTCAGGATACATTAATTTATCATCTATTTCATATGCTGCCAGTGCTTTGTCGTTTTTCTCTCTCAAAAAGGATATTGCTCCTTCCACCTCATTAATTGACTTGTTGAAGAAAAACCTTTCTTCCGAAAAATGTTCCTTAGTAAGCATGTGCTTTAATAGAGCGTCACCACTTAAGGAAAAATTGGGGTTTAGCTGAATAGATAATGGGGTTGCAACAACATCCATTATACGATGATCAGCAAAACTACCATACTGATCAAAGTCTTCGGTATATCCAGTTAATTCCAAGTAGCAGAAACGTTCAAAATCAGGGTTATTTAATTTAATAGCCAGACCAATACATAAGGAAAGACCAATTGAAAGTGCTTGATTTCTGTCGGAAAGCACCAAAATGGCATCAGCTAGTTGACTGGTTAGTATGTTATTACTTGAGAGCTTTATTTGTAATGATTCAAACCATTTTGAAATTTCAATTACTTCTCTGCCGGTGGCATCCGAACTAGAAGAGCCTTGTCTCAAATAGATTTTGCCAATTTCTACACCCTTCATCTTTATGGAAGATGACAGAGGCTCAGTATGGGCATGAACAGGGATTTCGATAACACCAAAAGTAAGACCTTGATAAACATAAGAATATGATGTGAATTTGGGACGAGGGAAGATTTTATCTTTGACCTTTTGTTGTAAAATGGCATCATCCGGAAAACCAGTAATACCTGTTAGTTCAATTTTTCCCTGATTTTCAGCTATGCCGAAGATTATATAAGCAGATTCTTCTCTTATCGTATTGGAGAAACTGAGAATATCTTTTACAAGTTTAGCATCTTCATGTTCCTTGTTTCCGGCAAAATCAAAGCATCTCTCTTTAAAATCAAGTATGCTACTCTCGGGGCTTCTTGTTAGTGTTTCAAATAATTTATCGTTCATTTTATTGATAGGGAGATATAGGCAATTTATTTCTGACTATTTAGGAATGTCTTAACACGAAATAATTCGTCTTGCACATCGTGCTTAAAATTTCGGATATAGTCCGAATACTCGGAAGGTGCTCCTTTTACTGGTCTTCTCCGCTTTACGTTCTTATATCCTTCAGCCTGTTTCCATCCGGTCTGCTCTAAATTATGCCTGTAATTTCCCATTACATATACAGCGGTCTTACCACCTTCTAATCGGTATTCTTCTTCCCTCAAATCCTCTAATTCGTTGAAGTATCTTTCATCTTTACTATGGCTCTCTATCTTTGCTAATACTTTTTCAAGCCTTTCTAATTTTTCTTCGGTCATTGTAATTGCGTTTGATTTATATAAAGGTAAGAATTCAATATGATAGTATTTGACAGGGGTTCGCATAGGGAAACGAGCCCAAAATCAACGTTATTCTTGATTTTTTCTAGCTTTTCAAATTTCGATCCCAGGAGTTGTATCGTTTTAAAACCAGCCTCATGGCTATCTATGATTGATTCCATTGAAAGACTTTAGTGCTACCCATCCTATAAACGTGCAGCTTAATTTGAGTATAGAAGGCATGGACTTTGGTGAAAATACATTTGTAGAGCTTGTAGAATAAAGAATGATAGTTACATTTCCCTTGTCGTGTTTTTTTACATCCAAACTTGCCAAGCTTCAGCTATGATTTTGTTTGAGGACTACATGCTAAGTTTCTGATTTATACCGTTTATATTTTGCCTGGTCTGGTAACCATCAGACCTGAAGTTGACGATCACCGACAATAAAACTATATTCGAACACATAGTACCAAATTGAATTACGATCAACAAAAATACTGGTGAAGAATTCGGGATTAAATCCTGCTTTAAGTATTCCTAAATTATCTTTTCTCCAAGAGTACGTGTCCTTTTCTTTTGGAGGGCTATATAATTTTAGTCGTTCATAGTTGTGTTATATAAATCGAAATATTTCGGGAATATTTTCATGATCCCAATTTTTTCGCAGCCCGTTTTTGGCGATTAAAGCTGTTTCCACAACTGTCATTACAGAAGGTCTGACCGATTGTGCCATGAAGCAATTTTTCTTGGTAAGTGCAGGTTTTGACTTCTCCTTAAGATTGTAGCTCATAGATAAGATTTTGATATACTGGTGCCTGAAATTTTCGGGCGGCCCTAACGGGCATAAGGCGTTTGACAAGATAAGGATTATGGGACTAATCTTTTGATAATGCCTGTTTTACAATGTTTAAATACCGGCTACGTTTTAAATCTCTAGAAGCGTCTGTAAGTATTGAACGATACGCTTTGTCTACAATATCATGTGTAGAATCTAAATAATCTGCGGCATTCATTGCACCGTGTTCGCTAATGTACCAATGCTCGTTGATCAATTCCTCTAAAATAGCAATGGATTTTTTTGATAGAAAAACCCTGGCAACGCTCATCTGTTCTCGGATTGCACTTAGTGCGTCTGCGGCCTTTTCTCCTTCTTTTTTGTAGTATGTACTCTTGGGATATGTTTCATCATACACCGAACCGGGATGCTGAAAATAGTCCTTTCTATCGCTTAACGAATCTCTCCAGTTTCCAAGATTTTTTAATATTTCAAAATAGTATTTTTCTCGCTCAGACCATTTCCCTTGAGCGGCAAGAATAATGCGCACCAAGAATATAGTGCTGAGGATCAACAATACTGAAATCCCATAGTGGTTAGCTAGCGCTATTCCTTTTTCTAGTAGTTCGATCATGGTTTGTCAGTAGAAGAATAACCCAGTAATTTTTGAATTATCTTTTCAAAAGCAGGTTTGATACCCGTGATAAAATTGGAAATGGTTAGTCCGATTAGCCCGATGATTCCAATTGCGTCTGAAAAACTCTGTTTGATTTGTGGGAAAAGATTTAATGTTTTATAGATTCCGTAAATCAAAAACAAGAGTAATAGATTATAAAGTATTCCTGCAATAATATTGGTTCGTTTGGCAAATTTCGTTTCAAACTCTAATAATGCATCATAGTGATCAGTATCTACCATTTCTCTGGATAGAATAATTGAATTGTACGTGTTGATAAAACATAGTGCAATAAAATCATTTCCCTGTTCAAAAATTGCTGATTCCTTGGTTATTTCCATGTAAGCCTCATCTTGTAACGGCTTTGAAACAGCTGTTTTTTTAGTCAGGTTTAAAAATGATATAATCACTGCGGCAATATTACTTTTGCTGTAGTAGTCTTCTTTGATAATGTTTTCAAATGTTATGGTTGTGTTATTCCTCGTTCTGATATCAATAATTTTTTCAATCCAGTTTTTGTCATAGCTGAATTTGATAACACCAACAATAATCGAAAAGATCAAATAATCATTGTGGACAAAAGGAGAAATTGAATCTCTTGTAGGTTTACGCCTACTGATTGCCTGGTAGTGGATATCAAAGACATTAACTGAATCTGTTGAAATTGCTTCAATAATCCCATAATATATTTTGTCAATTTCATTTAGATCTTGGGGAGAATCAATCTGCTGATGAGACAATAGGTTGCTAAACGCAGTTAAAACACTATTCCCAGCTATGGATTGTAGGTAGAGTGAGCGATTTTCTAAAGAAACCATTTTTTTCGTTTTAGACTGTAATTCAAATGATCCGCATCCCATCCGCTAACATTTCGCATCTTACTCAATAGCTTGGATATCAAGTTGGAATACAGCATTGTCGCCGGCTGTTCCCCGGGCAAGAAATTCCGCCATGAAAGGTAGGTAAAGGAAAATATTTGCTGAACGATATAGGCCAAATCATAGTAAAGCAGGTCGTCCAATTCATTATTGTTATAGTTGCCTTGTGGTGTTCTAATCTTAATTTGAACCGGTGTACTCATTCCTTGCCTTGCTGTTTTAAGTTCTTTTGGACCGAACATTTGAACCACACAGGTTTCAGAATCTAAAAAGACGTTGCTAGCCCTATTTGGAATGTATGCCCCTTTACCGGAAAGGCCCGGCTGGCTTGGTTCGAATAGCAGATGTGGGTGGGATTTGCTTATCGTAACAAAGGCGAATTTTATTTTGTACTTGGTGTTGTTTTTGATGAATTGACTGATGACGTCAAACTCAGTGTTCTTTATTGGTTTAAATATATGAAAGATCAAGCGAACAGTGTCGCCCTCAGACCAACCTTGTTCTTTTTCTAAACGGTTGAAAGAATAGCTAAGGCTTGACAATAGTTCATCAAAATATTTTTCGAACGGAACATCCTTTACTTTGTCGCCCAAAAGATATTGGCCATCACTGGAAAGAAAAGTAGTGATTCCGACTACTTTGGATTGCTCTGCGCCTTTGAACTGGTTTTTTCTCATCCAACTATGGCCAATACCAATGATGATTTCCCGATCAACTGATTTTTGAGAAGGTAGTACCCAAGGCGTACCACCCAATTTTGCATAGATCTGTAAGGCAATTGAGTTTAGAATATATTCGTTATAAGTTTTTACGTTATGTGTAAGTACATACTGCACCGGGATTTCCAGTGAGAGCAGTTTGGCTTTCAATTTATAATAAGGATTGTCACTGTCGGCAAGGCGTTTAAACTCTATCGGAATTTCAATGATGGCTAAATCGGGTTTAGCTTCATCCCACTCTCTGATAATTCTTAAGTATTCTTCAAGATTGAAAGTAGTTAACTGATTGATATTGTAATTGAGTTCTGTAAGTTCATATTTTTTAAGCAGGCCTTTCTTAAAAAAGTTGGAAGTACTAATGCCATCCTTGAGACTGGCTAAAAAATCAGTAAAATATCCTCTGTTTTCTCTATGGCAAATACATAAAACTGTTGGTGACTTGGTATCAAAACTAATGCTGTCGTATGGGCCAAAGTTGGTCAAGCCCATGTCTGGACTTGTACTATTTGTCTTTGTACCTGCCGGATCAAAAATAAAAGTCGGAGTTTTTAAAGCAAAAGTGTTGCTGATCGTTATGGGCACTTCTTGTACCGTAAAACAGAAACCATCGCTATTCTCAAAAAGAATCTTTGAACCATCTAACCGGCCCGTAAACAAATGTTTGGCAGTGCTGTTAATTTCTGCATACAAATTTTTTGTGTTGTATATCTCACTTCGTTTACTTTCGATTGCATTCAGGACACGTAAAGAGCCTTCGGGGCTGGTGGCAAAATCTAGGTAGTTGGCAATGTTAAATTTTGTTTTTCTTATAAACAGTTCATTTAGCGGAAAAAGTACCTCACCTTCATTGGTTTTAACTTTTGCTGACTCGCCATGGATTTCAGAGAGCGTTCCAATAAATTCTTCACTAGGAGCAAGGATGTTACCCATCCCTGGCATGATTTCACAATGCAATACTTCTATACCTGTCAAGTCATATCCTTCCGCTAATAAGTCTGCACAACTTTTGTTAAAAATCCAGTTCCTTTTTATGTTGATTACGAAACCGAATTGTTTTTGCCCATTTATAATGGCAAGCCTCAACTGAACTTCGATGAGTTTTTTATATGCAATTTTCCCTTGCAGATTCTCCGGTAGTAGGTCGTGGATTAAATCATCAGTGTTTTTGCTAGAGAAAAACCTGAATGGATAAAAGTCAACTGGCGTAAAGGATACGAACCGCTGTTTAAAAGTCCTGAAAAAAATATGTTTAATTAATGAGGACGTAATTGTATGGTCGGTAAACACATCTCTTGTTACATTTTCTCCTATGTCTATAGTGCTGTCGTCTCCGGAGTTAGAGATATAAATATCATCCCCGTTGCGGAAAAAGGAATGCGTTCGATTATGGTTTCTTCTAAGTTCTTGTAACGCTTCGTCAGAATAGGTAGTTTTTGAAATCTGAAATTTTTCAAAATCAAATGATATCGGGAAAAAATTGAGTTGCATCGTTAATTTATGATTTGGTTAAACCCAAAAATACTTGATTTTAAGTCTTTCCCCAAAAAACTTTATGCACAAGAAACTAATATAATATTCTATTAGACTCAGGAGCTATTTTACTGTGTAGTTCAATAAAGTGGGTTCTTCTTCATTTTTGGTGAAGGGTTAACACAGACTTTTATAAATGATTTCAGTAATATGAGTAAATATTCGTAGCTAGGGATATAACTTTAGAGACTTTATCTTTTTTTTTTACCAAAAGTGACGAAGAATCAAGTTCCTCCGACATATACGACATTGCAACGTAAAATTCAGACTTACATGGTGGTTGTTCTACAAATAAAAGAACTAGCCTGATTCGTTTGTTATAAATATTGCTTAAT
Source organism: Pedobacter ginsengiterrae (assembly GCF_039537385.1). NCBI lineage: Bacteria > Pseudomonadati > Bacteroidota > Sphingobacteriia > Sphingobacteriales > Sphingobacteriaceae > Pedobacter > Pedobacter ginsengiterrae. Next base: position 1,603 of record NZ_BAABAK010000008.1, on the reverse strand, counting down.
TCCTGATAATATTAAGTTTACATAATGGTCTAAATTATCAATATATTTAGAAATTAGCACTAAACACGATCAATTTATGCGAAATCTAGCCATTTTTTTAACCCGTTTACAGACTTTCAACCTTCGCATCATCACCAAGTCCGAATTGAAAAACCCAATAAAAGAAGATGTAGAAAAACAAGCTTATAGCCTTGCCCACGAAACACATTATTATGATTCTTTTACTTATAAGAGTGAAATGAGGGTATTAAAAGACATAGCTTTAATTGACCTGCTCTCACTTAATGACATCAGTTTAAAAAGAGAACTTGAACAGCTCAAAAAATTAAAGGAACGGTTTAAACTAATATGGACAAATTTCCACCAACATTACGGTGAGCTTAGAGCCGACTATCCCAGCAACTTCATATTTTCGATTCAACTCGATTACTTGTTTATCGTTAACAACCTGCAATCAGACTACAAGGATATTTATATAGGTGATGAGTTTGTGGAAAGTCTGCACGACACTTTGAAGATCAGGGACAAGTTCTTAAGTGAGCTGATCAGCGAAGTTGATGAAATTCTAAATCCCCATGAAACGTTCGAGGAATGGATGGCCAAACAGAAAAGCCCTGACCAAGTTGAAGATGCTACGGCAGAGCTATCCCCAAAAATCCCATATAATCCCGATGCGGGTCGGCCGAAATTCAATCATCAGTATATAGATGACTTTTTGCAAATCCTAAGGACTTATTTTTCAGAGGAACATTTCAGTCAGCTTGGAGCCTTAATAAAAGCGGACGAACAACCTGCAAACCAGCTGATCTTCAACGGAAACAGTAATAAGCTTGCCGATGCTTTTAAGCAGCTTTATGAAGCAAACCTGATTGTTGGATGCAATAAAGCGGAACTTGAGAAATGGATCCTAAAACACTTCTTATATAGCAATGGAGATAAAGTAAACGAATACTCGGAGGGCTGGCTAAGTGCGATTATATCCTCCGATACCAAGGTCTGCAAATCACCAATTTTAGAGGTAAGGATGAAAGACAAAGTGCCTTTTCTCGTTCCAACGGTCCGAAACAAAAAAAACAGCAAATATTAGTAGGAAACGGTAAGGATACGGTTTAACGTGTTGTAACCTTACAAAACAAGCTGCTAACATTGCGGTATCAAAACAAAAGATACCGCTTATGAAGTACACATTTGAAGAACTACCGCAGGCCATTAGTACACTGCACGAAAAGGTAGATTGTATTAAAGACCTATTGCTGGAAAACAGTTCGCAAAATTCCCAGAGTCCCCGAGACGATTTATTGACCATCAGACAAGCTTCCGGATTTCTCAGCCTGTCCGTACCCACGCTTTACAGCAAAGTGAGCCGGAAGGAAATCCCAGTGAACAAGCGGGGCAAAAGACTTTATTTCTCCACGGTGGAACTATCCGAATGGGTAAGATCAGGAAGAAAGAAAACCGTAGAAGAAATCCATTCTCTAACTAAGGATATCCCACAACCAACATAACTACATATCCCTATAGCCAAGCAGATATGTATGTCTCGTCCGGAAAAGTCTTTACAGTTGGGAGCTGTTAATACTAAGTATTCTTTACAATTGTTATT
>NZ_BAABAK010000007.1:498-12143 GCF_039537385.1 Pedobacter ginsengiterrae | reverse complement strand
CAAAAGTAGGAAAAAACAACACGATTTCAAATTGTTTTACCCTTTTACCCAATGGTTTTTCACAAGTGCATGGTTTACAGGGAGAAAAAATGAAAACTTTTTTAAACCTGGGTTGTTTGGCAGGCCTGGATGGCGTTTTGGGCGGTAAAACAAGGAAGGTTTGTTTGGGTTATTCTATTACTACACACAGGTAAATATCGGGGACTGAAGAGCATTTCATTCCCTGTTGCCCTATTCTTAACCATCTAAGGGAGCTGAGAACCTATAAATCAAAGGCAGATTTAATGTTACATTGTGGTTTTATGGCCATGTAGGCAGGTAAGACACATAGGAGGCATCAGTATTATAGGTAATATATAGATGTCAAATATTGAAATTATAGTTTCTACGGATGTTACAAGGGTTTCGCGAGAATGGTGGAAGATTATGACAAGGATCCGTAACCCTGTAAGCAGCTGCATGTACCCTGGCTAAATCCCGATGATAAATAGGGAACATCCCGAGAATGTTTTAAATAGTCATAAAAGGGTGTCAAGCGGGATTAGAGCTAAGAGATTTTTTGGCTAGATATAAATTATAGGCAATCAGGATGCTTTTTTGGTTTAATAAGACTTTTAGGATCTTGCAACCGTGCAAACTGGCCTTCGAAATACCGGCCAGACTTAATTAAACCTAATCCTAATTGAAAACCCGCAGCATGAGGTAACGACAAATCGCCACACACCCTAACCGAGGATTTGGAATGGAGTGTAGCGCGGTTGAATAATAGTAGATCTGACGTTGATTTACACATAATGAACCTATATGTTGTTTTCGGATTTATTTAGTTTCTGTTAATAAAAGCCACGATATCTTTATATAAATCATTTGCTCCAAATATCATTTGGCTAATCATGGGAACATGACTTTTACCTTTTACCTCCTTTATTTCGACTGGAATGTTGTTTGCTTTTAATTGTTGATACAGTCTTGGTGTTTGAATACGGATCGCGCCATAGGTTTTACCGCCATAAAAAAGTAAGTGCGAGTTTTTTATATTATTTACGTAATCCATTGGTGATGCTAGTTTCCAGACTTCAGTATTTGTGGTAAAAGTTCTGATGAAATCATAGTAAAAGTCGTCCTTTTCGGCTGTTGTAAGATATTCGTATAAATCAAGGCCAAAAGGGTCATTCAGGATTACGCCCTTTATCGGGTTATTTATACCCGCTTTTTTGAAATATTGCGGATCTGCATTAATTAGCTCTCCCAAATGTGCGCCGGCAGAATGACCCATTAAAAAAATTTTATTTGCACTGGCTTGGTAAGTTTTAATATTTTCCTGAACCCATTTTACAGCCAAAGCACAATCTTCGGCCATTTTACCATATTGAACGCTCGGGGCTAAAGGATAATTTATGATGACGGTTACGACGCCTTTTTTTGCAAAGTTTCTGCCCAACCACCAGTAGGTTTCTTTTTTACCACTGCTCCAGGAGCCGCCATGAATAAAAACCAGAACAGGCTTATCGGCTACTCCATCATTTTTATAAAAAATATTGAGTGTGTTTTTTATATCGGCATTGCCAGCGTAATTAATGTTTTTAGCCGTTTTTACCTGGGCAGAAGAAATTAAGGTTTGAAACAAGAGCATTAAGAAAAGCAGTTTTTTAAACATAAAAATTTATCCTTTCGACATACAACAAACGAAATTGTTTGGATTGTGGATGTTTTTAAAATGTAAGATGTAGCGAATAAGGGGGATGATGTGATTAAATATCTTCCCTCCTACATCGTGTATTATAAATTTACAATCTTACTTTATTAGTGGATTTTTCTCTTTAGCAAACAAATCGAAAACCTTTTTATCGACAAAAGCAGGAAAAAGTTTATTCATCCAAACGGCTAATTTACCTTGGCCAGTCATAATTAAAGTGCGTTTGCGTTGCTCGATACCGTTAGCAATATTACTTGCTACTTCTTCTGATGACATCATTTTGCCTTCGTCCATACTGGTTTCGCCATGTGCTGCACCATCTTTAGAAAGCGCAGTTACCCGAATATTCGAAGCTGTAAAACCTGGGCAAGCTAACAAAACATTAACCCCTGTTTTTAATAGTTCGGTACGTAATGATTCGATAAATCCATTCATTGCAAATTTTGACGCCGAATAACCTGTTCGGCCAGGTAAACCTCTATAACCTGCAATTGATGAAACAGCCACAACGGTTCCTTTGGTTTTTAAAATCTCGGGTAAAGCGTATTTTGTACAATAAACTGTTCCCCAGAAATTTACATCCATTAGGTTTTTAAGTACGGATAAATCTACATCGTTAAATAAAGCTCGCATAGATAAACCAGCGTTATTTACCAAAATATCAATTTTATTAAATGAAACTAAAGTTTGTTTAATAATCAATTCGCAATCGGCCTCTTTACTAACATCTGCCTGAACAGCAACTGCTCTGATTCCGTATTTTTTTTCTAAATCGGCTGTAATTTCGCAAAGTGTAACATACTGACGAGCAGCTAAAACTAAGTTTGCGCCACGTTTAGCAAATTCTTCGGCACAGGCTTTACCAATTCCGCTAGATGCGCCGGTTATGATGATTACTTTATCCTTCATTTATTTTGGTTTGTCCGTTGTATGGATTTGTTGTTAGTTTTTTGGGAGTTAGGCAAATTGCTTTGTGATTGGAAAGCTTTTGGCGATCATGTTTTAATCAACCAAAATTATTTCATCATTGCAGTTTCATATGGTACACGAGTGATTATCGATCTACCGAGCGTAATTTCATCGGTATATTCCAATTCGCCACCAAAAGCTATTCCGCGGGCAATTGTAGTTACAGGAATATTAAATTCTTTCAACCTTTTATAGAGATAAAAAAGCGTAGTATCACCTTCCATGTTTGGGCTAAGTGCCAGAATAATTTCTTTAATTCCGCCAGCTGCAACTCTGGAAACCAAACCATCGATAAATAAATCGGTAGGACCAACACCATCCATCGGTGAAATTAAACCTCCTAAAACATGATAAACACCAAAATATTGAGCTGTATTTTCAATAGCCATAACATCTCGGGTATCTTCTACTACACAAATAGTTTCTTTATCACGTTTGTGCGATGTACAAATTTCGCAAACCACATAATCAGATATATTGTGGCAGGTTGTACAATGTTTGATTTGTTGTTTAAGCTTTATAAAAGTATTGCCAAACTGATTCACTTCCTCCTGTTCTTTATTTAAAAGGTGTAACACTAAACGCAAAGCCGTTTTTTGTCCCACCCCAGGTAATTTAGAGAATTCGTTTACCGCATCTTCAAGCAGTTTGGATGAAAAATTCATGGTACAAAAATATGAAATAGTTGTTTGGTTTTTTAGTGGTTTGGTTTATTAGTTACGAGTTCATTATGCTTTGCTCTATTTATGATTTGCTTAAATGCGGTTTAACATAATGCTAAATGATGAACTACTGACAAATGAACAGATGAACTTCTTTACTAATTAGTAATTTCTTACATTTAGCAGCTTAAAACAAAAATATGTCGCCAACTGTTCTCTTATGTTTCCTTATCGGGTATTTTTTAGTCCTGATTATTATTTCATTCGTTACCTCCAAAGATTCGTCGGATAATAACTCATTTTTCGTTGCAAATAGAAATTCTAAATGGTACCTGGTAGCCTTCGGGATGATTGGAACGGCACTTTCAGGTGTAACTTTCATTTCTGTTCCTGGAGAAGTTGGTGCACCCAGCGGAAATCAGTTTCAATATTTTCAGTTCGTTTTGGGGAATGCTGTTGGTTTTATCATTATATGTACGGTTTTACTACCGCTATATTATCGGATGAAATTAACTTCGATATATAGCTATATCGAACAGCGTTTAGGTCACTACAGTTACAAAACCGCAGCATCTATATTTTTATTGAGCAGGACTTTAGGATCTGCAACAAGATTGTATTTGGTTGTAATCGTTTTACAGCGCTTTATTTTCGATAATTATGGAATTCCTTTTTGGCTTACGGTTTTAATTTCCTTAGCCCTAATTTGGTCGTACACGTTTAAAGGCGGCCTGAAAACCATTATCATTACGGATACGTTACAAACATTCTTTTTGGTATTATCTGTCTTCTTGACCATTTATTTCATTTGTAACAGTTTAAACTTTAGTATTCCACAGGCATTTGAAACGATTAAAAGCAGCAGTTATTCTAAAATATTCTTTTTAGATGATTTCTTAACCAACAAGTTTTATTTCAGCAAGCAGTTTATCGGTGGTATTTTCGTAACCATTGCCATGACGGGATTAGACCAGGATTTAATGCAGAAAAACCTAAGTATGGGAACCATTAAAGAGGCGCAGAAAAACATGTTTACTTTTACAGGAGTGTTTGTGATTTTGAATGTTTTCTTTTTAAGTGTTGGCGCATTATTATACATTTTTGCCGCAAAAAATGGCATTGATATTCCTTTAGATCACATTACAGGTAAACCAAGAACAGATTTGTTGTTTCCTGAAATTGCGCTGAATAATTTGGGCGCAATACCTGCCATAATATTTATGCTGGGTTTAACGGCTGCAACATTTGCAACAACCGACTCGGCACTTACGGCTTTAACAACCTCTTTTTGCGTTGACTTTTTAGGCATGGATAAAGCTGAAAACCTTAATGCGAAAAATGCGGTTAAAAAGCGTCATACGGTTCACATAGCGTTTTCAATTTTAATGTTTTTAGTGATTATAGTAATTAACGCATTAAATAGTTCATCAGTTGTAAGTTTGATTTTCACGATTGCATCTTACACATATGGGCCTCTGTTAGGTTTATATAGCTTTGGATTGTTTGTAAAAAGTAGAGGCTTGCACGATAAATTAGTACCGATAGTTTGTATTATATCGCCTTTTTTATGTTACTTGCTTTCAACCTTCTCAAAAGAACTTTTAGGGGGTTATGTATTTAGCGTCGAACTAATTTTAGTTAATGGCTTAATTACATTTATAGGCTTGCTATTCATCAGCAAAAAAACTGATGCGCAAACCAGATTTTAATATTAGAATACAGTATATATGACGAGTGAAGAAAAAATTAGAAGTGCTTTTGAAAATAAAGACTGGCAAGAAATTAAAGTAACCGACTCTTGGCAAATTTTTAAAATAATGGCTGAGTTTGTCGATGGTTTCGAAAAACTAGCTAAAATTGGTCCTTGCGTTACCATTTATGGTTCGGCCCGTACCGCAGAATCAAACAGATATTACCAATTAGCAGAACAGTGCGGAAAGTTATTAACCGACCGTGGTTATGGTGTTATTACAGGCGGTGGCCCTGGTATTATGGAAGCTGGTAATAAAGGTGCTTATACAAATGGAGGTAAATCGGTTGGTTTAAATATCGAATTACCTTTTGAGCAATTCCACAATAAATACATCGACCACAACAAACTGTTGCAGTTCGATTATTTCTTCGTACGTAAAGTAATGTTTATGAAATATAGTCAGGGATTTGTGGTTTTACCTGGCGGTTTTGGCACAATGGATGAGCTTTTTGAGGCGTTAACATTGATCCAGACTGGTAAAATTGCCCGTTTCCCGATTGTACTAGTTGGAAAAGATTATTGGGGAGGATTAATCGACTGGATTAAAGGAACCATGCTCCAGAAAGAACACAACATCCACGAAGAAGATTTAAACTTATTCAGATTGGTTGATACTGCTGAAGAAGCTGCAGAGCATATTTTCAGATTCTATGATAAATATGTGCTTAAACCTAATTTCTAGATCAGGCTTAAAGCAAATAGAAGGTTTTCAGGATTAAAATTATAGTCTATCCTTTAAAATTCAAATCATTATAAAAAAGTGCTTGTTATCGCAAGCACTTTTTTTATGTCTTAACTTTTCATTGTAACATGTTATCATTCCTTAACTCTAATCTTTGGAAAACAAAACCAGTCTTTTTTTCTTATTACAAGTCTGAAAGAATAAAATTTTATACATGGAGCAAATTTTAAATTGGAGAAAAGGATTATTTGATAGCAACTATCAGGTATTTGGCAATGCCTTGCTAAAGTTTTCTCTGAATTTTAGTTCGCTTAAAAATTCGGCTATCGCCACAACACAGCAGGGTATTTACCTTTTAAGAAGTGAAGGTTTTTCGAATCCTGAAACAAAAATATTAAATAATAAAAATGAAGTTATAGCTATAATCAGATACGACTGGCTAAATTTTAAGGCGAAAATATCTTTTACCTCTGGAGAGGAGTTCGACTGGGGATTTCAAAATAGCTGGCTGAGTCGCTGGTCTTTAAATAACCATAAGGATAAACAAATTATTTACAGCTCATCAACTAATAGTGGGCTAATCCATAGCAATGTTGATGATGACCTATTCATTTTAACAGGATTATTTGTGCGAGAATACTATAGTAGAATACTTTATGGTTTTATTCTTCTAATCTTAGTTTTATCGATGACCAGAAGTATTTTTTAAATTATTTTGGTCGTTTTAATACGTTGTCTCCCATGTTCTCGATGAACAATCGAGAGCGCCACTCCATCGTTAACGCAAAATTTTTAAGCTAGCGCAAAATCTCTTTAATTCGCTCGGTTGGTCTGGCGATAATGGCTTTGTTTTCTGAAACTATTATAGGTCTTTCAATAAGAATTGGATTTTCTACCATTGCATCAATCCATTCCGCATCACCTAAAGTTTTGCCTTTATAGTTTTCAGTATAAATTTTCTCGCCTTTTCGAATCAGTTCGAAAGGTTTAATATTTAGTTTCTTTATTAATTCTTCAAGCTGTGCCTTAGCTGGTGGAGTTTCCAAATAGTAAATCACCTCGAAAGCTTGTCCGCTTTTTTCCAACTCTTGTAAAGCCTGGCGGCTTTTAGTACATCTGTTATTGTGGTAAATCTGAATCATGTTGATTATTTAAAGTCCGCTAACACCACCACTCACCACCAATTTCATTGCATCTGCAGCACTCATATTTAAATCTTGAACCTTATCTCGTTTTACGATACAAAGCTGTCCTGCGAAAGAATAAGATAATGGAAAGTAAACTGCAACATCTTCAGGTAATTCGAGTTTATGTAAATCGTTCTGGGTTAAAAAACCAATCTTTTTTAAACCGCCTTCAACCTCAACTAAAACGGGATGATTAAATTTCTTCTCATCGCCAACAAAAGCTTCCGTTAAATCCTTTATAGATGAATAGATAAAATTTAACAAAGGCAAACGCTGCATCATCCGTTGAAACCAATTATACATCGGTTCGGTAACTAAATTGGTTACAAAAATACCCGCCAATAAAATGATGGTTAAAACCGTTAGTAAGCCCAAACCAGGTATGTTTCTGCTTTCTCCTGTTCGCGGATTTACCCCCAGAATATTATTGACGTTTAACCAGCTATCTACTGTTGTAACAGCCCAAATTACAATGAAAATACTCACAGCAATGGGCACAACAATTAGTAAACCTTTAATCAAATAGTTTAAAATAGCTTTCCCGACTTTATTCATGCTGCAAACTTATTTAAAAATGTTCAATAGTTCACTAATCATTGGATCATTGGTTAGAAATGTTCATTAGTGGTGAATGGTCAATGGTTCATTAAGTAGTGAGTTTATCTGCTCGCACATTTAAATCTACATCCAGACTAATAAACAAATGAAATAGAGAATCAATTTATTCATAGAAATATACCCGTTTTACACGTTGAGAAATATTAGTTAAAATCTCGTAAGGTATTGTGTTAATCTCTTCTGCGAGTTGCATTATCGTATGTTCTTTATCAAAAACAATTGCTTCATCACCAGCTTTTACATCTATCCCTGTGATATCGAGCATGGTCATATCCATACAAATAGAACCAATTGTAGGCACAAGTTTTCCATTAATCAGCATTTTGCCTACGCCATTTCCGAAAGCACGGTTGTAACCATCTGCGTAACCGATTTTTACCGTGGCAATTTTACCGCCATTTGGCATTACACCTCTCCTACTATAACCAACAGTTTCTCCTGCATCTAAAATTTTTACCTGTGTAACCGTTGTTTTAAGCACCATTACGGTTTGTAAGCCTCGGTTATTTTGTAAAGCTGCATCAAACCCATATAAGCCAATACCTAAACGAACCATATCCAGTTGTCCATCGGCCCAGCGACTAATTCCAGAAGTATTCGCAATATGAAGTAAAGGTTTGTAGCCTAAAACTTCTACCAATTCGCTCGAAATAAGTTTGAATTTTTCGATTTGTTGTTGCGTAAAGCCGTCGTGCTCGGCTTCGCCACTGGCCACTAAATGCGAGAAAATGCTCTGAACTTTAAGTCGTTGGTTATCTTTTAATAAAACAGACAAATCTTCAATTTCAGGCTGATCAAAACCTAAACGATGCATTCCGCTATCGATTTTAATGTGAATAGGATAATTAAAATCGTAATCAGAAAGGGCATTTAAAAAACTATTCAGAATTTCGATACTATAAATTTCTGGCTCTAAATTATGCTTTATAATGGCTTCGAAGGCCGACTCTTCAGGACTCATGACCATAATTGGTAAAGTAATCCCAGCCTTACGCAAGGCAATACCTTCATCAGCGTAAGCAACTGCCAGGTAATCTACCTTATGAAACTGCAAGAGGTTTGCGATTTCAAAGCTTCCGCTACCATAAGAGAAAGCCTTAACCATGGCCATAATCTTTACTCCAGGCTTAATTTTAGAACGATAAAACTGAAGGTTACCAACCATTGCATTCAGGTCTATTTCTAAAACTGTATCGTGTATTTTTTGGGTCAATAATTTACTGATCCGCCCAAATTCGAAACGCCTTGCCCCCTTTACTAAAATAGTTTCGTGACTAAAAGGCAAACCTGGGAAAGCATCAATAAAAGCATTTGTATCCTCAAAAAACTGCGTTTCAAATTTAAATAGATCTGCGTATTTCGCAATATTTGCTCCAATCCCGATTAAGCGGCTTACTTTCTTTTGTGTAAGCAATTCGGCAATTTCACTGTATAGATCCAAATCATCTTTTCCTGTTTCAAATAATTCGGAAAGGATTACTGTTTTCTTTGGATGCTGATTTTGCTGATTCAAAAAATCGAGCGCTATGGCAAGTGAAGAAATATCTGCACTATAAGAATCATCGATGATAGAGCACTGGTTAATACCGTTTTTCAACTCTAAACGCATACTTACATGACTCAATTTCTCCAGGCGCAAATCGGCTTGCTCGGGCGTATAACCCAAAGCAAGTAAGGTTGCCCAACAAATCATCCCATTTTCGATCGATGCCTTATCTTTAAAAGGCAACATACATTCGATCTCTCTATCCTGATAGATTGCCCGCAAATAACAATTTCCTTCAATTGGTTCTACAGCAATAATTCTTAAATCAGCGCCTTGTTTACTGCTCCAGCTAAACTTCTTTTTGCCTGGTAAATCTTTAAAATTAACCTCACTAACGTATTCAGGCGAGTAGATAAACAAATCGGCACCAGCAAATAGCTTAAGTTTCTCTGTAATTTTTTCTCTTTTCGAGCTAAACCCTTCGGCATGTGCTTCGCCAATATTTGTTAAAATTCCAATTTCGGGTTTGATAATTTCTTCAATACTTTCCATCTCGTTAGCCGCAGAAATACCAGCTTCGAAAATGGCCAAATTATGATCGACATCTATTTGCCATACCGAAAGCGGTACACCAATTTGGGAGTTATAACTTTTCGGACTGCGAATAATATTAAAATCGGCTGCTAAAAGCTGATAAAGCCATTCTTTTACAATAGTTTTTCCATTACTACCCGTTATTCCGATTGTTTTTAAAGCAAACTGATTTCGGTGATAAAGTGCTAATTTTTGTAAGGCCTTTAAAACATCGGTAACCAAAAGAAAATTACAATTCGGGTACTGATTTATATATTTTCCATCGGTGATTACAAAATTCCGAATCTCTTTATCGTAAGCGTCTTTTATAAACTCATGCCCATCGCGATGCGAAGACAAGGCAAAAAACAAAGAATTTTCTGGAACTAAAACCGAGCGACTATCAATCACCAGATATTCGATAACGTTTTGTTCATCAACGAATTTGGCATCAGCATTTAATATTTCGGCAATTTTTGAAATGGTATATATCGGTTTCTGCATTCGTTTTGTTTCAGAAAAATATGGTAATCGTTTATATTTTTACGAATTTCAGTAATTAATTATGAAAAGCGGTAAAGACGAAGCAAGAATATTAGATAAAAAGCAAGCTTTAGCAAAAGCTGAAAGTTTTTGCGTTTACCAGGAGCGATCGCAAAAGGAAGTTCGTTATAAACTGGTAGAATGGGGAATTCGTGGAGATGAACTAGAAGAGATTTTATCCGAACTCATTATGAACAATTTCCTAAATGAAGAACGTTTCGCCAACTCGTATACATCGGGTAAGTTTAACATCAAAAAATGGGGCCGTATAAAAATTAAGCAGGGATTAAAGCTTAAAGGTGTACCCGATAAAATGATGAACAAGGCATTATATAGTATCGACGACGATGATTATATGCAAACTTTAGAAAATTTAGCACTAAAAAAAGCATCTAGTTTAGGTGAAAATAATCCTTTAAAAAGAAAAATGAAGCTGATAAGCTACCTTCAGACCAGAGGATTTGAAACTGATTTAATTTTACTTGCGCTGAAAGCCAGCAATTTAAACTAAATATTAAATTTTTAATAAAAAATATCTTGACAGAAATATAAATCTGCCTATATTTGCATCACCAAAACGAAACAACATATTGGTTTTGTTTATGCGAAAGTAGCTCAGTTGGTAGAGCACGACCTTGCCAAGGTCGGGGTCGCGAGTTCGAATCTCGTCTTTCGCTCTAAATGCCTTCTTACCAGGAGGCATTTATTTTAAAAGGTTAATCGCCTGCTCGGGTGGTGGAACTGGTAGACACGCAGGACTTAAAATCCTGTGCTTTCAAAGGCGTGCGGGTTCGATTCCCGCCCCGAGTACTTCAAAAAAAAAATCGAAATTAAAGCCATCAGAAATGATGGCTTTTTTGTTTTACACACCTTTTCACCCCCCTATTCAAAATGTTAAAGGGGATCATGGGATCAAGCAAAAAAGTTGGGGAGCAATTCTAGGATCAAGCAAAAAAGTTGGGGAGCAATCCTATGCATAAATTTTTGTTAGTCTAAATAGGAAGAATTTTACGTTTCTAACCCCTCGAAACTGTGCTCTAAAAGCCTTTATCTTTGCATTAAAGGATTCTGCGGAGGCATTGGTTGATCTGTTATCGAAGTAGTTTAGTATCGTTTCGTAGTTGTTCTGGATTGTTCTTTAAATTGTGTTAAACGATTTGAATCCAGCGGATTCTACTTGATTATACCAGATGGCCAGCTTTTTAAAAGCAATTATCCTGTCCTTGGATGTACTGAGTATAGTGGACAAACCCTGACTCAGTTTATAGGCCTGTTCAAGATCAGGGTACAAGCCAAATAAAAGTTCTGCCCGATGTGATTGTGAAGGTGTCCAGTTGACCTCTCGCTTGAACAGTAAGTATCTACTTCTTGCGATCAATTGTTTTACTGTATCACCATTTTCAAGTAATTCCGGCACCCATCGTTTTTTTACAGTCTTGGCCAGCTCCATTTCCTTATTTTCCTGTTCTATCGCCT
>NZ_BAABAK010000007.1:0-434 GCF_039537385.1 Pedobacter ginsengiterrae | reverse complement strand
GCCAGTTGCTGAACATGGAACCGGTCAGAGACCAGTTTGGACTGAGGAAAGCACCGTTTAACGATACGAGACATAGTTGGAGCAAGATCAAGAGTAACTTCATTCACTTTTCTGCGCAAGCCTACCTTGATCTGAGAGAGGACTTTGATCACCGATTCGCTTTCGGTTCCTTTAATAATTGCAACAAGGGCACCTTTTTTACCTTTTGCAGCCTTATTGGTCAAAACGGTATACAACTCTCCCTGCGACAAGCTGGTTTCATCTATGGAAAGATATTCACCCATATTTTCAGGAAATATAAGCCAGTCCTCAGCATGCTGCAGCTGATCCCAAACGGTAAATCCACTCAGATGGCTAGCATATTGTCCCTCAAGACGTTTGCCGTCAACACCAAAGAAATGACCTAGCGTTTTACAGCTTATTGGGCTTGAATC